>NZ_JACAOX010000011.1:0-205326 GCF_013386015.1 Pseudomonas sp. B6001 | reverse complement strand
GGATGCCGATTTAGCCGCGCCGGGCCATGGATGGCCCGTCGCGGCGGCCCGCGGAACCGGGCCGGAGTGCGGGCATGCCGAGCCTAGGCGAGGCACCGAGTGGTGGGGCAAAGACCTTTTGGTTACTTTTGGGGCGTTTGCCAAAAGTGACCCGCTGTAAGAGCGGAACCATAAGCGGCCGTTACCGCAGCAACGGATATGTACACGGTCCATTACAACCAACTCAAACCCCACACAACGAACGCAACAACCCGGTATCCAGGTGCCGCTCTACCAAGTCCGCCAACCGCTCAATATCCCGCTCCCGCAACCCGTGATAATCCACCGATTGCACATCCTCCAACCCCGCCCACCGCAACAACGCACTACACGCAGCCGGCGTCTCAAACACCCCATGCAGATAGGTCCCGAGAACCTGCCCATCCTCACTCTGAGCCCCATCCAGGCGCCCATCGTCCAACTGCACCGCAGCCCGCACCAAGCCAGCGCCACTGGTTACACCCGCGTGGATCTCATACCCACTCACCTCGGTATCCTCCAGTAACAACCGCCCCCGCACGTTACGCAGCTGCTTCTCCTCCTCCAGGGTCGTACTGAACGCCAACAACCCCAGCCCAGCGCTAGAACCACAAGGCCCTTCCAAACCCAGCGGGTCATGCACCTGCTCCCCGAGCATCTGCAACCCACCACAAATCCCCAGCACCTTCCCGCCATAACGCAGGTGCCGCGCCACGGCCGTGTCCCACCCATTGGCCCGCAAATACGCCAAATCACTGCGCACACTCTTCGAGCCCGGCAAAATAATCAGGTCCGCCGCAGGAATCGCCTGCCCCGGCCCCACAAACTGCAAATCCACCTGCGGGTGCAAGCGCAACGGATCAAAATCCGTGTGATTACTGATCCGCGGCAACACCGGCACCACCACCTTGAGCACCTGCGCCGCCTTGTCGATCTGGCGCTGGTCGATGCCGTCCTCGGCCTCCAGGTGCAAGTCCATCACATACGGCAACACCCCCACCACCGGCTTGCCCGTGCGCGCTTCCAGCCAATCCAGCCCCGGCTGCAATAGCGCGATATCGCCGCGAAAGCGATTGATGATGAAGCCTTTGACCCGCGCCTGTTCGGTGGGTGACAACAATTCCAGAGTGCCCACAAGGTGCGCAAACACCCCGCCGCGATTGATGTCGGCAATCAGCAGCACCGGGCAGTCCACCGCTTCGGCAAAGCCCATGTTGGCAATGTCGTTCGCCCGCAGATTGATCTCGGCCGGCGAACCCGCACCCTCGACCATCACCACCGGGTAAGCCGCACTCAACCGCGCATGAGAGGCCAGCACCGCTTGCATCGCGATGGCTTTGTAATCGTGATAAGCCACGGCATTCATGGTGGTCACGGCGCGCCCGTGGATGATCACTTGGGAGCCCGTGTCGCTGTTGGGTTTGAGCAGCACCGGGTTCATGTCGGTATGGGGCGCCAGGTTCGCGGCCTGGGCCTGCACCGCCTGGGCCCGTCCGATCTCGCCACCTTCGGCGGTCACGGCGCTGTTGAGCGCCATGTTCTGCGGCTTGAAGGGCACCACCGGGATGCCCTGGCGCACCAGCCAGCGGCAGAGTGCGGTCACCAGCGTGCTTTTGCCGGCGTCAGAGGTGGTGCCCTGCACCATCAAGGTACTCATGAGGCTTCCTTGTAGGCCTTCAGTGCCTGTTCCAGCCGCAACCAGTCGGCCTCGGTATCCGGCAGGCCGAAACGCAGGCTGCTGTTGTCGACAAACAAGCGCAGCAGAATGCCGCGCTGGGCCATGAATTCATGCAGCTGCTCAGCCCGGTCCGTGATCATCCACTGGAACAACGCGCAGCCGCCCTGGGGCCGCAAGTCGTGGCGTTCAAGCACATCAAACAGGCGCTGGCTGGCCGATTCGCAACGCAGCCGCTGTTGCGCATGGCCGGCGGTATCGCGCAGGCATACTTGCCCAAGCACCCGCGTCGGCCCGCTGACGGCCCACGGCCCCACCTGTTCGGCGAGCAGCTTGAGCAGCTTGCGCTCGGCCAGCACGAACCCCAGCCGCACTCCGGCCAGGCCGAAGAATTTGCCGAACGAGCGCAGCACGATCAGGCCGACTTGATGGGCCTGGCCCGCCAGGCTCAGTTGCGGGGTGATGTCCATGAAGGCTTCATCCACCACCAGCCAGCCGCCGCGTTGGGCCAGGCGAGCATGCCAGTCCAGCAGGCGTTGCGGCGTCAGGCTCAGGCCGGTGGGGTTGTTGGGGTTGACCACCACCAGCACGTCGAGGCTGTCGAGGAAGAAGTCGACTTCCTGCTCCAGCACTTCGCGCACGATGTAGCCGGCGCGACGCCAGGCTTCTGCGTGTTCGGCGTAACACGGCGACAGCACACCGACCTTGCCGGCCCGGCGCAGGCGCGGCAATAACTGGATCGCGGCCTGGGAGCCGGCCACCGGCAATACGTGGGGCGTGCCGTAATATTCACAGGCAGCCTGCTCCAGGCCGTCGTCGTTTTCAGGCAGGCGCGCCCAGGCCCGCAGCGGGATTTCCGGAATCGGAAACGGCCATGGCGCCAGGCCGCTGGACAGGTCCAGCCAGTCTGCTTCTGGAATGCCGTACTGCATCGCCGCCTTGCGCAAGCGGCCACCGTGCTCAAGCATAAAACTCAGCCCCCACACACAGGATCAGCAACCACAGCCACACGCCGCGTTGCACCAGTTGCCAGCCACGCTCGATGGAATCCGCATCCGCCGGCGGGCCTTCGCCCAGTGGCGGGCGCTGGTGCAGCTCACCGTGATAAATCGCTGCACCGCCCAACTCCACGCCAAGGGCACCGGCACCCGCAGCCATCACCGGGCCGGCGTTGGGGCTGTCCCAGGTCGGGCCCTGGGTGCGCCAGCATTTGAGAGCCAGGCGGGTTTTGCCCAGCAGCGCGTAGGTCAACGCCACCAGGCGCGCCGGAATGTAGTTGAGCACGTCATCGATCTTTGCTGCGGCCCAGCCGAAACGCTCAAAGCGTTCATTGCGATAGCCCCACATGGCATCCAGGGTGTTGCTCAGGCGATAGAGCACCACGCCGGGCACGCCAGCGACCACAAACCAGAACAAGGCGGCAAATACCGCGTCGCTGCCGTTTTCCAGCACCGATTCGGTGGCTGCACGGGCGACTTCGGTGCGATCCAGCTCGCTGGTCTGGCGGCTCACCAGATAGCTGACACGCTTGCGGGCCTCGTCCAGATCATCACTGCGTAACGCTTGCGCCACCGGCAGCACGTGTTCGCCGAGGCTGCGCATGCCGAGGGCGCAATACAGCGCGAGGATTTCCAGGACCCAACCGATGTAAGGCGCCCACGAGAGGGCCGTGGCCAGCAGGGTCAGCGGCACCACCGCAATCACCCAGGCGGTAACGCCATGGCTGCGCCAGCCACGGCCGCCGGAGTTGAAACGCTGCTCGATACGCCCGGCAAAATTGCCGAACGCCACCAGCGGATGCCAGCGCCTGGGCTCGCCCAGCAGCGCATCCAGCGCCACGGCAGCGACACTCAGCAAGGCCACACTCATTGACTCACTCCCCAAACATTCTCGTACAACATGTCACTCAGCGGCCGTGGTTCGGTCCAGCCTTCGAGCTGCAACATCGGTGCCGGGTAGAACTCGGCCACCGGGCCCAGGCACAACACGGCCAACGGCTTGGCACCGGGCGGCAGGCCCAGCAGATCGGCCAGGGCCTGGGGCTCGAACAGCGAGACCCAGCCCATGCCCAGCCCTTCGACACGAGCCGCCAGCCATAGATTCTGAATCGCACAGGACAACGATGCCATGTCCATTTCCGGCAAGGTGCGGCGCCCGAAGATATGCCGCTCGCGGTCGTCCATCAAGGCAGCCACCAGCACTTCGGCGCAGTCGTTGATGCCTTCGACCTTGAGCTTCATGAACTGGTCGGAGCGCTCGCCGAGAGCCTCGGCGGTGCGTACGCGTTCTTCTTCCACTAGCTGCTGGATCTGGCCGCGCAGGTTGCGGTCGCTGATGCGGATAAAACGCCAGGGCTGCATCAAGCCGACGCTCGGCGCCTGGTGCGCGGCTTGCAGCAGGCGATGGAGCAATTGCGGCGCCACGCTGCCACCGCTGAAGTGCCGCATGTCGCGGCGTTCGGCAATAGCGCGGTAGACGGCTTCGCGGTCGGCTTCCGGAAAGGCGTTGTCAGTCATGGCCTCTTCGCGAGCAAGCCCGCTCCCACATTGGATTGCGTTTCAACTCGGTCAAGTGTGGGAGCTGGCTTGCCTGCGATGGCGGTCTCAAGGCTTGGCGCAAACAAGGCAGCCACCGCCATCGGGTTGGACGGGAAGTAAAAGTGCACGTAGGACGCCGTCATCCGGCCCTGACGATAAACCGCCTCGGCACCGCGCCCGCCATTCGGGCTCAGGCCCCGGGCAATCGGCTGCCACTCGGTGCTGGTCAGCGAGTGATGGTAGGTGTGACCGCGCAAGAGGCCTTCGGGCAGTTCGACGTTTTGCAGGGCCAGTGCCGCCAGACGCTTTTGCATCACGGCGTCGCCCTGGAGCAGGCCGACCAGTTCGGCACGGGTGCCGTCGACATCGGTGAGTGAGTCCAGCAGATAGAGCATGCCGCCGCATTCGGCCAGCAGTGGCTTGCCAGCAGCGTGGTGGGCGCGGATGGCGTCGAGCATCGCGGTATTTTCCGACAGCGCCTGGTGATGCAATTCCGGATAACCGCCGGGCAGGTAGAGGCTGTCAGCTTCGGGCAATGCGCGGTCACGAATCGGCGAGAAGAAGCGCAGCTCGGCGCCCATCGCTCGCAACAGGTCGAGGCTGGCGCCGTAGGTAAACGCGAAGGCTTCGTCGCGGGCCACGGCGATGCGCACGCCGGCCAGCAACGGTTGGGCCTCGATTACCTCGGGCGCAGCGAATTCCACCGGCGGTGGCAGCGCTACCTCACAGCTGCTGCCCAGGGCCTGGGCGGCGGCGTCGAGGCGCAGGTCGAGGTCGTTCAATTCGCTGGCCTGCACCAGGCCAAGGTGGCGGCTGGGCAATTCGATCCCGGTTTCCCGGGACAGTGCGCCGTACCAGCGCAGGCCTTCGGTGAGGCTGCCCTCAAGCAGTTGCGCATGGCGCAATGTGCCGACGCGGTTGGCCAGCACGCCGGCAAACGGCAGGTCCGCCTGGTAACGCGCCAGGCCCAATGCCAGGGCACCGAAGGTCTGGGCCATGGCCGTGCCATCGATGACCGCCAGTACCGGCACGCCAAAATGCCGCGCCAGGTCGGCGCTGGACGGCGTGCCGTCGAACAGGCCCATCACGCCTTCGATCAGGATCAGGTCGGCTTCCCCCGCCGCTTCCCACAGCAATCGGCGACTTTCCTGCTCGCCGACCATCCACATGTCCAATTGATAGACCGGCGCACCACTGGCGCGCTCGTGGATCATCGGGTCGAGAAAGTCCGGGCCGCATTTGAACACTCGCACCTTGCGCCCCAGGTTGCGGTGCAAACGGGCGAGCGCGGCGGTGACGGTGGTTTTGCCCTGGCCGGACGCCGGTGCGGCGATCAGCACAGCAGGACAGTGACGGGGCTGATTCAAAGTTCGATGCCTTTCTGCGCCTTGATACCCGCCTGGAACGCATGCTTGAGCATGCCCATTTCAGTTACGGTGTCGGCCATTTCGATCAATTCGGGTTTCGCGCCACGGCCGGTAACCAGCACGTGTTGCATCGGCGGGCGGGCCTGCAGGTCGCTGAGTACCTGGTCCAGGTCGAGGTAGCCGTGCTTGAGGGCGATGTTCAGTTCATCCAGCACCACCAGGCCGATGGCCGGGTTCTGCAGCATTTCCCGGGAGACCGCCCAGGCGGCTTCGGCGGCCACGATGTCGCGGGCGCGGTCCTGGGTTTCCCAGGTAAAACCTTCGCCCATCACGTGGAAGCGCACCTGCTCGGGGAAACGGCGGAAGAACAGTTCTTCGCCAGTGCTGTTGCGGCCCTTGATGAACTGCACCACGCCACACTGCATGCCGTGGCCCATGGCCCGGGCGAGCATGCCAAAGGCCGAGCTGCTCTTGCCTTTGCCATTGCCGGTAAGCACCAGCAGCAACCCGCACTCGTTCGGTGAATTGGCAATGCGCTCGTCAATCACGGCTTTTTTGCGCAGCATGCGCGCCAGGTGGCGTTCGTCACGATCGGGGGATTCAGTCATGGCAGCTCTCCGTTGGGGCTGGACAAAAACGGCGGGCAGGAAAAAGACACATACAGACAGCCAAGCATCGCCCACCGTGATGCTGTTGGATGGATCAGGCCGGTCTCCGGGCTCATGAGTGGCATTGGATGCCGAAGGTGCGCCTTCCCATATCGCGGGCGATACAGTGGCTTAAGGCACCGTCTTGACTCATTTACCGTTGCGGGGGCAGCGCCGGGATCGTGGCAGCACTGTAGAAAAATGCGCTCACTCACCGGCTTCCCTGTTTCACTCAGTCGGCGCGTACGCCACAGAGCACCTGAAACAAGCCGCGAAGGTTAGTGGGTTGGGGGTGGAGCGTCAATTAAAGCCGGACATGCGCGTGAACCATCGGGCCGCTGCGCGCCTCTACCGCTACAGGTATTAAGGAGAAAACCATGCACAAGACCCGACTTGCCCTACTGATCATGCTCGCCGGCACCCTCGCCGCCTGCGGCGAAAGCTCTACCCTGCAAGTGTCCGACGGCACCGGGCCCTCGCCCAAACTGCCGGAACCGAATAAAACCCTGATCCCCACGGTGAATATCGCCCCAGCCATCGGCTGGCCCGAAGACACCAAGCCAACGGCGGCGGCAGGCACTCAAGTAGCGGCGTTTGCCGAAGGCCTGGACCATCCGCGCTGGCTGTATGTGCTGCCCAATGGCGATGTGCTGGTGGCAGAAACCAATGCGCCACCCAAGCCGGACGATTCCAAGGGTATTCGTGGCTGGGTGATGGAGAAAGTCATGGGCCGCGCCGGGGCCGCCGTGCCGAGCCCCAACCGCATCACCCTGCTGCGGGACGCCGACCACGACGGCATAGCCGAAACCCGCACGGTGTTCCTGGAGAACCTGAACTCGCCGTTCGGCATGACACTGGTGGGCAGCGACCTGTATGTGGCCGATTCGGACAAGCTGCTGCGCTTCCCCTATCAGCCAGGCGAAACCTCGATCAAGGAAGCCGGCACCACGGTGACCGACTTGCCGGGCGGCAGCATCAACCATCACTGGACCAAGAACGTGGTCGCCAGCCAGGACGGCAGCAAGTTGTACGTCAGCGTGGGCTCCAACAGCAACGTCGCGGAAAACGGCCTGGAAGCCGAACAAGGCCGCGCCGCGATCTGGGAAGTGGACCGTGCTACCGGCCAGCACCGCATCTTCGCCTCCGGCCTGCGCAACCCCAACGGCATGGCTTGGGAACCGCAAAGCGGCAAGCTGTGGACGGCGGTCAATGAGCGCGATGAAATCGGCAGCGACCTGGTGCCGGACTACATCACCTCGGTCAAGGATGGCGCGTTCTATGGCTGGCCCTTCAGTTATTACGGCCAGCACGTGGATGTGCGGGTGAGTCCGCAGAACCCTGAACTGGTAGCCAAGGCGATTGCCCCGGACTACGCGGTAGGCCCGCACACAGCCTCCTTGGGACTAACCTTTGCCGACGGCAGCAAGCTACCGGCGCAATTCAGCAATGGCGCGTTTATCGGCCAGCATGGTTCGTGGAACCGCAAGCCCCACAGTGGCTACAAGGTGATCTTCGTGCCGTTTGAAGGCGGCAAACCCAAAGGCCAGCCGGTGGATGTGCTGACCGGGTTCCTCAATAGCGATGAGAAAGCCATGGGCCGCCCGGTCGGCGTGGTGATCGACAAGCAGGGGGATTTGCTGGTGGCGGATGACGTGGGGAACAAGGTGTGGCGAGTGTCGGCGGCTAAATAGTCAGCTTCGCAAACACCGCAAAACAAATGTGGGAGCGGGCTTGCTCGCGAATGCAGTGTGTCAGTCAGCTTGTTGTCGACTGATCCACCGCATTCGCGAGCAAGCCCGCTCCCACATTTGGTTTCGTGTTTTCCTAGGGGTTTCGTGCCAGGTGCTCGGCTGGCAACACACGCTTGGCGCTCAGGTAGGCGTTTTGCCAATAGGCTTTGGACAGCGTGTCCAGCTTCACCGTACCGCCGGTTTGCGGCGCATGCACAAAGCGCCCTTCTCCCACGTAGATCCCGGCGTGGCTGACCTGCGAGCCGCCACCGGTGGCGAAGAAAATCAGGTCGCCGGTCTGCAGGTTGTTTTCGCTCACGTCCTGGGCGCGCATCACGATCAGCTCGCGGGTGGTACGTGGCAAGGAGATGCCCGCCGCGTCACGGTAGACGAAACCGATCAAGCCACTGCAATCAAACCCCGAGTCCGGCGTGTTGCCGCCCCAACGATAAGGCGTGCCGACCAGGCCCAGCGCACGAAAAAGCACGTCTTCGGCCGCAGGCGAGAAACTTTGGGTGGCATAGGTGTTGAACACCGGCTTGGGCTTGACGGCCACGGGAGCAGGCGGAGGACGACTTGCGCAGGCGCTGAGCAGCGCGGCGCAAACGAGAAGAATTAGGCGGGCCGAGGTCGACATGGGCAGAACAATCCTGATCTGGATGCGGCTTTCGCTGCCGAACGTTGAAAAACAGAACGCGCAAGCAAAGCTCGCGCGATCAATTTACAACAATGTCCAGGGATTCTAGCGCTTACACGTCAAACTTCAAGTATCACTTTAACTTTACTTGCTGGCGGTAACGGTAGTCGGGGCCATCGCCAGGGCGCGCTTGGCTTCGATGAAGGTTTTGCTCCAGTAGCTGTCACCCAGGTTGTCGACTCGCACACCACCGCTGCGGCGGCTGCTGGAGTGGATAAACTGGTTGTCGCCCAGGTAGATACCGGCGTGGCTGACACGACCACGGCCAGCCGTACTAAAGAAAAGCAGATCACCGGGCTTGAGGTTGTTCCGCGCGACCAACGGTGCATCCACGTTGATCATTTCGCGGGTGGAACGCGGCAGGTTCATGCCGGCTTCCTCGCGGAACAGGTAGCCGATGAAACCGCTGCAGTCGAAACCGGCTTCAGAGGTACCGCCGAAACGGTAACGGGTACCGATCAGGGACATGCCGCGTTCGAGAATGCTGTCGGCCAGAACGGGAAGCTGGTAAGGCTTGGCGCCGGCGAAGTCGGCGAGTTCTTTTTCAGTTGCGATCTCTTCCTGATAAACAGTGGAAGACTGCGACGCAACGAATTTTGCCTGGGACTGCTGTACTGGTTTTTGCTGCTCAGCCACGTTTTGAGTGTGGGTGGCGCAACCAAACAACAGGGTAACGAGTGCGAGAGGCACGAGGGGTGCGAAGCGATTTAGCATGGGCACGACCGTGGCTGATGTGTAAAGAAGCCGAGACTATGCCTTCTATCACATCGATTTGCAAATTCAATCGTGATCTATGTGACTTCTTGTTTGGACTATGACATCTAAGCCCTTAACACCCTATGCCAGCCATTTGCGTGGCCAAAACGGCCCAAACGCAGGTTTTCTGGCGCCTGTAATTTGCCGAAAACCCCGGTTTTAAAGGGCTGGCTACCAGCCCAGGGTTTCTTTGAGGAAGGGAATAGTCAGCTTGCGCTGGGCTTGCAAGGAAGCCTGGTCGAGCTGTTCGAGCAAGTCGAACAGTGCGCTCATGCTGCGTGTACCGCGGGTGAGAATAAAATGCCCGACTTCATCGGTCAGGTGCAACCCGCGGCGCGAAGCACGCAGTTGCAGGGCCCGCAGTTTGTCTTCGTCGGACAACGGGCGCATCTGGAAAATCAGCGCCAGGGTCAGCCGCGACTTCAAGTCCGCCAGCTTCACCGGCAGCTCACGTGGCGAGGTGGAGGCGGCAATCAACAAGCGCCGCCCGCTGTCACGCAAGCGGTTGAACAGATGGAACAGTGCCTCTTCCCAATCTGCCCGCCCCGCCACTGCCTGCAAATCGTCCAGGCAGACCAGTTCGTATTGTTCGAGGTTGTCGAGGATCTCGATACCGCGGTCCAGCAGCTCCGCCAGCGGCAGGTACACCGCCGGTTCACCCATCTGTTCGAAGCGCAGGCAAGCGGCCTGTAACAAGTGGGTACGCCCCACGCCGTGCTTGCCCCAGAGGTAGATCAAGCTTTCGGTCCACCCGGCGTCGGCTTCGCAGAGCCGCTCGACATAGCCGAGTGCAGCGGCATTGGCGCCTGGGTAGTAATTGATAAAGGTGGCGTCGTCACGCAGACGCACACCTAGGGGCAGCTGAATCGGTTTCATGCTGACTGAACGGTTCCAATCGAACCGTTAGTGACCTCTGTGTAAAGTTTGCAAAGTTTATACCCGTGACGCCGGGCGCACAATGCAGCAGACCACAAGCAAAATCAAAGGTTTGCGTTAACTTGTTGGATTTGGTGAGGAATGTTTGACGCAATGGCGAAACGCCAGAGCCGATAAATGACAAACCCGGCCTTGAGCCGGGTTTGTGATGCTGCGGTTATAACTCCGGTTCGTCGGTTCCGGCGTACATGTCCGAGTCCTTGTACAAGTCGTGCACATGGCGCACCAGCACCATGATCACCGCCGCCACCGGCAGCGCCAGCAGGATGCCGGTAAAGCCGAACAGCTCGCCGCCCGCCAGGATCGCAAAGATCACCGCCACCGGATGCAGGCCGATCCGGTCGCCCACCAGCAACGGCGTCAGCACCATGCCTTCCAGGGCCTGGCCGACCATGAACACCGCGACGATCCCGAGCATCGGGTACAGGTCGCCGTGGAACTGGAACAACCCGGCCACCAGCGCCGCACCGATACCAATCACGAAGCCCATATAAGGCACGATGGCTGCCAGGCCGGCGATCAGGCCGATCAACAGCCCCAGTTCCAGGCCGATCGCCATCAACCCCGCCGCGTAGATGATCCCCAGCGCCAGCATCACCAGCAACTGGCCACGGACGAAGGCGCCGAGCACCTCATGACACTCCTCGGCCAGGGAGACAATGCGCTCCTCACGGTCGCGCGGCAGCAGGCCGCGGATCTTGGCCATCATGATGTCCCAGTCCCGCAGCAGGTAGAACGCCACGACCGGGATCAGCACCAGGTTGGTCAGCCAGCCAATCAGCGCCAGGCTCGACGCCGTCGCCTGGCTCAGCACCACGCCGACAATGTCGGTGGTCTGGCCCATGTGCTCGCTGATGGCCGCCTTGACCTTGTCGAACTTCCAGAAGCCGTCTGCCAACCCCAGCTTGGCCTGCGCCCACGGCATGGCCGTGTGTTGCAGCCAGTCGAGCATCTGCGGCGCCAGCTCATAGAGCTTGAACAACTGCTTGGCCAACATCGGCACCAGCACCAGGACCAGCGCCGTGATGATCAAGGTGAACAACGCAAACACCGCCACCACGCCCCAGGTACGTGACAGGCCGATCTTTTCCAGGCGATCCACCACCGGATCGAACAGGTAGGCCAGCAGTAACGCGACCAGGAACGGCGTCAGGATCGAATGCAGCAGGAACACAAAAACGCACAGCAGGACAATCCCGCCAAGCCACACCCAACGACGCGTATCCGCCATAAACCACTCCCTCTGTTATTTGCTTCCTGCTTCTATATAAGAAGGAAGAACACTTACCAATGAAAACGTAGCTGCGGCGTCGGCTCGACCGGTGCCGGTTGCGCGCCTTCTACCACCGGCTGCGGAGCCGGAGCTTCACCTGCCGGGATTTCCTGCAACTTGGCCAGGCTCAACTGGGTGCGCAGCTGCTCGGCGCTGCCATTCACCCGATAAACGATGCGAGTGCCGTCCACGCGCACCGGCTGGGCACCGAACGGTTCCAGCAGATGGCCGAGGGCGGCGTAATGCTCGAGATTCATGCCCTGCACTTCCAGCAACTGATCACTGGTGGCAGCGCCTGCCTTGACCGCAAAGCGTGGTGCCAGGCGTTCGCTGACGGCCAGCAGCACGGCGTCAGCCAATGCGGCAGTATCAGTGCCGGTGGCGGTGCCCTGCTCGCTTTTATCCCCCAGCCACAGGCGCCATTTGGCCGACCATTGGCCGCCATCTTCGCGAGCATGCACCGCCAGCAAGGCATCGGCCCCATAACGCTCGGACGCGGCGCGCAGCGGTGTGGCGTCAGGGCTTTCAAGATTCGGGGCGGTGGCGACGATCTGTTCGTCCAGGTCACCCAATGGCAGACGCAGCGGCAAACCACGGTGCTGGGCCGCGCGGCGCAGCGGCTGGGCGACAGCCTGGCCATCACCGACCAGGCTGCTGCCTTCCACGGAGTCGTTCAGCCACCAACCGAGGATCGATGGCCGATTGCTGCCCCACAGCGCCAGGCCCGCGCCACGCAACGCGCGGTCGGTGCTGACCGGGTCGAAATCCACCTGCAGGCTTTCCGGCGGGCCGGCGTCGTAGCCATACTGACTGATGATTTGTTGCGGGTCTTTGCGGATCGCCGCCAGGCCCGGGCCATCGGCGGCCTTGGCGTCGCCGGTCAGGCGGATCACCAGGGTTTGCAGGGCACGCTGGGTCGCCTGGTCGCGCTCCTGGGGAGACTGACTGCTGACCGGCTCCAGCACTTGATAGAGACCATTGAGGGTTTCGGCATGACTCGCCAGGCTGACCAACGACAAGCAGCCCACAAAAAAATATTTACTCAGACCCATGAAAGAAGATTCCCGAACGGCAAATAAGCGGTTGGAACAGACCGCGTGAACACTGTTGAGCAAGGCTGTGACCACAGCGACCGGCAAAACATTCACAGGGTCTCGGCAAGTTTTTGTACTGTCATAACGATAGCGAGTTAAAGGCTATACCTTAATAGGGCCTGTGACCGACTCGATTAGCGATTTTTTTAACAGCTATTGCCCCTGCCCGTCGGCCCGAGGATGGCCGCTGCCCCTCAAGCCTGATAAAATCGCGCGCCTTCGCAGACCGTCAATGGCAGGCCGTGCTGAAACTTCAGGTTTCGGTACACCCGCCGCATTCGGTCGTTACCCCTGAATCCCCCCTAAAGGCCTGGATCATGAGCAAGCAACCCTCCCTGAGCTACAAGGACGCCGGTGTAGACATCGACGCCGGTGAAGCATTGGTCGAACGCATCAAGAGCGTCGCCAAGCGCACTGCGCGCCCCGAAGTCATGGGCGGCCTGGGCGGTTTTGGCGCCCTCTGCGAGATCCCGGCCGGCTACAAGCAGCCTGTATTGGTCTCCGGCACCGACGGTGTGGGCACCAAGCTGCGCCTGGCACTGAACCTGAACAAGCACGACAGCATCGGCATCGACCTGGTTGCCATGTGCGTGAACGACCTGGTGGTGTGCGGCGCCGAGCCGCTGTTCTTCCTTGACTACTATGCCACCGGCAAGCTCAACGTCGAGACCGCTACCCAGGTGGTCACCGGCATTGGCGCTGGCTGCGAACTGTCCGGCTGCTCCCTGGTCGGCGGCGAAACCGCTGAAATGCCAGGCATGTACGAAGGCGAAGACTACGACCTGGCCGGTTTCTGCGTCGGCGTTGTCGAAAAATCCGAAATCATCGACGGTTCCAAGGTGGCTGCCGGTGACGCCCTGCTGGCCCTACCATCGTCCGGCCCGCACTCCAACGGCTACTCGCTGATCCGCAAGATCATCGAAGTGTCCGGCGCCGACATCGAAACCATCCAGCTCGACGGCAAGCCCTTGACCGACCTGCTGATGGCCCCGACCCGCATCTACGTGAAGCCGTTGCTCAAGCTGATCAAGGACACCGGCGCGGTCAAGGCCATGGCCCACATCACCGGTGGCGGCCTGCTGGACAACATCCCGCGCGTACTGCCTGAAGGCGCCCAGGCGATTGTCGACGTGGCCAGCTGGCAGCGCCCGGCAGTCTTCGACTGGCTGCAAGAGAAAGGCAACGTCAACGAAACCGAGATGCACCGCGTGCTGAACTGCGGCGTGGGCATGGTCATCTGCGTGGCTCAAGAGCACGTTGAAAGCGCGCTGAACGTATTGCGTGAAGCCGGCGAACAGCCTTGGGTCATCGGCCAGATCGCTACCGCCCCTGAAGGCGCGGCTCAGGTTGAACTGAAGAACCTTAAGGCGCACTGATGCCTGCAACCTGTGATGTCGTGGTGCTGCTCTCCGGCACCGGCAGTAACTTGCAGGCCCTGATCGACAGCACGCGCGCCGGCGACAGCCCGGTGCGCATCGCTGCGGTGATTTCCAACCGCAGCGACGCCTACGGCCTGCAACGCGCCAGGGACGCAGGTATCGACACCCGCTCCCTGGATCACAAGGCTTTCGAAGGCCGCGAGGCCTTCGACAGCGCCTTGATCGAACTGATCGACGCCTTCAACCCCAAACTCGTGGTACTGGCCGGCTTCATGCGCATTCTCAGCGCTGACTTCGTGCGTCACTACAACGGGCGTCTGCTGAATATCCACCCGTCCCTGCTGCCAAAATACAAAGGGTTACACACCCACCAGCGTGCCCTGGAGGCCGGCGACACCGAGCACGGCTGCAGCGTGCACTTTGTCACCGAGGAACTCGATGGCGGGCCTCTGGTCGTACAGGCAGTAGTTCCGGTAGAGTCTGCGGACTCTGCGCAGACGCTTGCGCAACGGGTTCACGCCCAGGAACACAGGATTTACCCGCTGGCTGTTCGCTGGTTCGCTGAGGGACGGTTGATTCTTGGCGACCACGGTGCATTATTGGACGGTCAGTTACTTGCGGCCAGCGGCCACTTGATTCGAACCTAGGAGACTTTATGCGTCGCGCCCTGCTCTTCGCTTTTGCGCTGTTCGCCTTGCCTGCCGTGCAAGCGGCAGACCTTCACCCTTTCTCCGCCAGCTACACCGCCGACTGGAAACAGTTGCCCATGAGTGGTTCGGCAGAACGCAGCCTAACCAAGAATGACAACGGCAGCTGGACCTTGAATTTCAAGGCTTCCATGATGATCGCCAGCCTGACTGAAACCAGCGTGATCCGCTTCGACAAAGACGCCCTGCAACCGGTGAGCTACACCTTCGAACGCGGTGGCCTGGGCAAGACGAAGAAGATCAACCTCGACTTCGATCAGACGGCCAAGAAAGTCACCGGCTTTGAAAACAAGGACCCGGTCAACGTGGCCCTTCAAAGCGGCATGCTCGACAAGTCGACCTACCAGCTGGCATTGCAGCGCGATGTGGCAGCAGGCAAGAAAAGCATGAGCTACAACGTCGTCGAAGGCACTGATGTCGATACCTACGACTTCCGCGTGATCGGCCCGGAAAAGGTCCAGACCAAAGCCGGCTCCATCGATGCGATCAAGGTCGAGCGCGTGCGTGACCCGACTCAAAGCAAGCGCATTACCCAAATGTGGTTTGCCAAGGACTGGGGCGGCATCCTGGTTGCCCTGCGCCAGGTCGAGACTGACGGCAAGGAATACAACATCATGCTGCAAGACGGTACCGTTGACGGCAAGGCTGTCAAAGGCAGCTGATCCTCTGCGCAATGAAAGAGCCTCGCGTACGCGGGGCTTTTTTTCGCCTGTCGCCTGACGCCAACATGAAACTTTTGTCATAAAACTCAGCGCCCTGCGACGCAATGTCGCGGTTTCCGTGGGCTCGCGGGATTACTCCAGTTTCTGTAAAGGTGTGTTGCAATTCCTGGTTATTTACTTAGCAAGCTAACAAATCATATAACAAAGGCCTGCGACGCCTTGCCGCAGATCAACCAGAGATTGGAGCAAGCAGATGACTGTAAAAGTAACTGAACGCGACGATGAACATATGTCCCATGAAGCAGTAGCCCACGGGATTCACATCTGGGATGTACACCAGCAAGACCTGCTGGTCGGCATGTTTCACGACGAGGCCGAAGCTCATAATTATAAAAACGAGCTCGAGACCCTTGAGATGAAACGCCAGGCGCAAAGCTCCTGAAACTCTGAAATCCTGTAGATAACCAGCCCCACGCAGCTGGAGTGTCTATAAACACAAACCCCGCCTTTTGAGCGGGGTTTGTGTTTTGGGGGTTGGGGGTTGGGATTTTGGGGGCGCTTCGCGCCCCAGCGGGAGCAAGCTCCCTCGCCACAATGTGTGTTTCTAACGCATTACCACATCAGGTCATCAGGGATCTGGTAGGCGGCGTACGGATCATCCTCATCCGGCACCTGGCTTTCGGTCAGCACGTTCATCTGGACGATGCGCTCTGGCGCCCGCTCCTGGATCTTCAGCGCGGCTTCGCGCGGGATCACCTCGTAACCGCCACCGTGGTGCACGATCGCCAGGGAGCCGTTGCTCAGCTTGTTACGCATCAGCGTGTTGACCGACAGGCGCTTGACCTTCTTGTCGTCCACGAAGTTGTAGTAGTCCTCGGTGGTCAGCTTGGGCAGGCGCGAGGTTTCGATCAATTGCTTGACCTGCGCAACGCGGGCCTTAGCCTCGGCTTTTTCCTGCTGCTGACGGTTCAGCTCCTGGTCGCGCTTGACCTTTTCGGCATGCGCCTGGATGGCCAGGCGCGCCTGGCTATCGTCCGCTTCGGCCTGGCCTTTATGCACCAGGCGCTGCTGTTTCTGTTTCTCTTTGCCGACCTGCTTGGCCTGCTTTTGGTTGACCAGGCCTGCTTTGAGCAACTGGTCGCGAAGGGAAATGCTCATGGTGCTTACTCACTTGGGCAACGGCTCAGCCGCAGCTGGACAGATTCTTTTCCTGGCGTTTGGCTTCGCCCCACAGGGCGTCCAACTCTTCGAGGGTGCAATCTTCTATGGGACGGTGGGTCTCGCGCAATGCCTGTTCGATAAATCGGAAACGTCGTTCGAATTTAGCGTTGGCTAAACGCAAGGCTGCTTCCGGATCGACCTGGAGGTGACGGGCCAGGTTGACCGCCGCAAACAGCAGGTCACCTACTTCATCGGCGATGGCTGCCGGGTCGTTATCGGCCATGGCTTCGAGCACTTCATCCAGCTCTTCGCGCACGTTATCCACCACGGGCAACGCGGCCGGCCAGTCGAAACCCACCTGCCCGGCACGCTTTTGCAATTTGGCTGCGCGGGAAAGCGCCGGCAAGGCCGTGGGCACATCATCCAGCAGGGATAACTGCTGTGGGACGTCGGACTTTTCCGCACGCTCCTCGGCCTTTATTTCTTCCCAACGCTGCTTGACCTGCTCCTCGCTCAGCTGCGGAATATCCAGCGGCGCGTACAAGTCTCCCGTGGGAAACACATGCGGGTGACGGCGAATCAACTTGCGGGTAATGCTGTCGATCACCCCGGCGAATTCGAAGCGCCCTTCTTCCCGCGCCAGCTGGCTGTAATACACCACCTGGAACAACAGGTCGCCCAACTCACCTTGCAGGTGATCAAAATCCCCGCGCTCGATCGCATCAGCGACTTCGTAGGCTTCTTCCAGGGTGTGGGGGACGATGGTGGCGTAGGTTTGCTTGATGTCCCACGGGCAACCGTATTGCGGGTCGCGCAGGCGGTTCATCAGGTGCAGCAGGTCTTCAAGTGAATACATCAGTCTCTTTCCGCAGAAGTGGGAACGCTGAGGATCAAATGTGGGAGCGGGCTTGCTCGCGAAGGCGTCGTGTCAGTTGCCTGATATTTGACAGACACATCGCCTTCGCGAGCAAGCCCGCTCCCACATTTCAGTCCGCGCTCATCCAGCTACTCATGGCGTGCGATTACGCCGGGTCTCAATGATGTTCGGCAACTGGGAAATACGCCCCAGCAACCGACCCAACGCGTCCAGCCCCGGAATCTCGATGGTCAGGGACATCAGCGCCGTGTTGTCCTCTTTGTTCGAGCGGGTGTTGACCGCCAGCACGTTGATCCGCTCATTGAGCAGCACCTGCGACACATCACGCAGCAGCCCGGAACGGTCGTAGGCACGAATGATGATGTCCACCGGATAGGTCAACACCGGCACCGGGCCCCAACTGACCTGGATGATCCGCTCCGGCTCGCGCCCGCCCAGTTGCAACACCGAGGCACAGTCCTGGCGGTGAATGCTCACCCCGCGGCCCTGAGTGATGTAACCGACGATGGCGTCGCCCGGCAATGGCTGGCAGCAGCCGGCCATTTGCGTCATCAGGTTGCCGACGCCCTGGATCTGGATATCGCCGCGCTTGCCCGGCTTGTAGCCGGTGGCCTTGCGTGGAATCAGTTCCAGCTGCTCGCTGCCCCGCTCCGGCTCAACCAGTTGCTGGGCCAGGTTGACCAACTGCGCCAGGCGCAGATCGCCGGCACCGAGGGCGGCGAACATGTCTTCGGCGATCTTCATGTTGGCCTTTTCGGCCAGCTTGTCGAAGTCCACCTGCGGCAGGCCCAGGCGTGCCAATTCGCGCTCGAGCAAGGTCTTGCCGGCGGCGACGTTCTGGTCGCGCGCCTGCAATTTGAACCAGTGGACGATCTTCGCCCGCGCCCTGGACGTGGTGATGTAGCCCAGGTTCGGGTTCAGCCAGTCGCGGCTCGGCGTACCGTGCTTGCTGGTAATGATCTCGACCTGTTCACCGGTCTGCAGGCTGTAGTTGAGCGGCACGATGCGCCCGTTGATCTTGGCGCCACGGCAGTTGTGGCCAATCTCGGTGTGCACCCGGTACGCAAAATCCAGCGGTGTGGCGCCCTTGGGCAGGTCGATCGCGTGGCCGTCGGGGGTGAAGATGTAGACCCGGTCAGGTTCGATATCCACCCGCAGCTGGTCGGCCAAACCGCCGATGTCGCCCAGCTCTTCGTGCCACTCCAGCACCTGGCGCAACCAGGAGATTTTCTCTTCGTACTGGTTCGACCCGGCCTTGACGTCGGTGCCCTTGTAGCGCCAGTGAGCGCATACGCCCAGCTCCGCCTCTTCGTGCATCGCGTGGGTGCGGATCTGTACTTCCAGCACCTTGCCCTCGGGGCCGATCACTGCCGTGTGCAATGAGCGGTAACCGTTTTCCTTGGGGTTGGCGATGTAGTCGTCGAATTCCTTGGGGATGTGCCGCCACAGCGTGTGCACGATACCCAGCGCGGTGTAGCAGTCGCGCATTTCCGGCACCAGCACACGCACGGCGCGCACGTCGTAGATCTGGCTGAAGGCCAGGCCCTTGCGCTGCATTTTGCGCCAGATGGAATAGATGTGTTTGGCCCGGCCGCTGATGTCGGCTTCAACGCCGGTGGCCTGCAATTCCGTGCGTAACTGGCTCATCACGTCGGCGATAAAGCGCTCACGGTCCAGCCGCCGCTCATGGAGCAGCGTGGCAATCTGTTTGTATTGATCGGGTTCGAGGTAACGGAAGGACAAGTCCTCCAGTTCCCACTTGATATGGCCGATGCCCAGGCGGTGGGCGAGCGGCGCGTAGATGTCGAACACCTCGCGGGCGACGCGGTTGCGCTTTTCGTCGTCGGCGGTTTTCACCGCCCGAATCGCGCAGGTACGCTCGGCCAGCTTGATCAAGGCGACGCGCACGTCGTCGACCATCGCCACCAGCATCTTGCGCAGGTTTTCCACCTGGCCCTGGGTGCCCAGCACCATCGACTGGCGCGGGCTGAGGCTGGCACTGATCGCCGCCATGCGCAGCACGCCGTCGATCAGCTTGGCCACCACGGTGCCGAAACGCTGGCTGATGGTGGGCAGCTGAATGTGCCCTTCGCGCACGCCGCGATACAGCACCGCCGCGATCAGCGAATCCTGATCGAGCTTGAGATCGGCGAGGATCTCGGCGATTTCCAACCCGGTGCGAAAGCTTGAAGTGCCTTCGGCCCACAGGTTCTTCGCCGCATTGTCTTGCTGTTCAGACTCACGAGCGAACTCGCAGGCTGCTTTCAAGGCTTCACGGTCCAGTGCCGGGTCGACACTGATGGCATGATCCAGCCATGCCTCGAGATTGATACTGCCGTCGGTGTTGATCGGCTGGTGTGCTCTCACCTGTACCATCTTGCTTACCTTCCCTACGACGCACCTTTTAGTGCGTCAAAATCATCGCTGACCTGCTTTACAAAAAAAGCTTGTGCACGCTCCCTGGCAGGTCACAGGCCCAGGAGATGCAGGCCAGTCGGATTAAACGGGCATCCTAGCCCGCTTCAAATAACGCCATGGCCTCGACATGGGCCGTCTGGGGAAACATGTCGAGGATCCCGGCACGTTTTAGCCGGTAGCCTTGCTTGACCAACTCGACCGTGTCCCGCGCCAGCGTTGCCGGATTGCAGGACACATACACCAGGCGATCAGCCCCCAGGGTAGCGAGCTTGCGCACAACCTCCAGGGCACCATCGCGGGGTGGGTCCAAGAGTACCGCAGAAAAGCCCTGTTTGGCCCATTCCGCGTCGGTCAAAGGCTGGGACAAATCGGCCTGAAAAAACTGAACATTATGCAAATTATTGCTGACGGCATTCTGTGCCGCCCGGTCCACCATGGCCTGCACGCCTTCCACCGCCACCACTTCCCGCACTTGGCGGGCCAGCGGCAAGGCGAAGTTGCCCAAGCCACAAAACAAATCCAGCACCCGCTCGTCGGGCTTTGGCGCCAGCCAATCCAGCGCCTGGGCGACCATCGCCTGGTTGACCCCGGCGTTGACCTGCACAAAGTCTCCCGGGCGGTACGCCAACTGCAAATCCCACGGTTCCAGACGATAGCCCAAGGCCTGGTCTGGTTCGACCGGTTGCGGCTGGCCCTCGCCATGCAGCCACAGTTGGGCTTCATGGAACGTGCAAAATTCCTGCAGGATCGTCAGGTCCGCTTCGGACAAGGGCGCCATGTGTCGCAACAACACGGCAATCGACGAACCACTGAATAATTCCACATGCCCCAATGCCTGAGGCTTGCTCAAGCGCCGCAGCATGTTGGGCAAACGCTGCATGATCGGTTGCAAGGCCTGTACCAGCACCGGGCAATCGTCGATGGCGACGATGTCCTGGCTGGCCACGGCACGAAAGCCGACCTCGAGTTTCTTCGCCTTGGCATCCCAGCGCACGGCCACGCGGGCGCGGCGACGATAGCCGAATTCCGGCCCGCTCAAAGGCGCGGCCCACTCCTGGGGTTCGACACCTGCCACACGGGATAATTGCTCGGCGAGCATGCGCTGTTTCAGGGCGAGTTGTTCGTCATGGGGCAAGTGTTGCAGGCTGCAACCGCCGCAACGGCCGGCGTGGACACAGGGTGCCGGACGGCGCAGTTCGCTGGCGGTAAATACGCGCTCGGTGCGCGCCTCGACCACTTTGCCGTGGGCGCCCAACACCCGCGCTTCCACCTCTTCGCCGGCCAGCGCACCCACGACAAACCAGGTGCGGCCTTCAAAGAACACAATGCCACGGCCGTCGTTGGCCAGGCGCTCGATGGTCAGGCGCTGCTTCTTGCCTACGGGAATCTGTGGGGCCCGGCTGCCGCCCGTCGGTTGGAAGCGCAGGCCTCTCTCGTGCTTGGCCATCAGTTGGGCGCGTCGAAAATGCCGGTCGACAGGTAACGGTCGCCACGGTCACAGATGATCGCGACGATCACCGCGTTTTCCAACTCCTGGGACAAGCGCAACATCCCAGCCACCGCGCCACCGGACGACACGCCGCAGAAGATCCCTTCTTCACGGGCCAGGCGGCGGGTGGTGTCTTCGGCTTCACGCTGGGCCATGTCGATGATGCGATCGACGCGAGCCGCGTTGTAGATCTTCGGCAAGTACTCTTCGGGCCAACGACGGATCCCCGGGATCGCTGCGCCTTCCATCGGTTGCAGGCCGACGATCTGGATCTCGGGATTCTGCTCCTTGAGGTAGCGCGAGTTGCCCATGATAGTGCCGGTGGTGCCCATCGAACTCACGAAGTGAGTGATGGTGCCCTGGGTCTGGCGCCAGATTTCCGGGCCAGTGGTGGTGTAGTGCGCCTCGGGGTTGTCGCCGTTGGCGAACTGGTCCAGCACCAGGCCACGGCCTTCGGCAGCCATACGCTCGGCGAGGTCGCGGGCACCTTCCATGCCTTCTTCCTGGGTGACCAGGATCAACTCGGCGCCGTAGGCGGTCATCGCCGCCTTGCGCTCGGCGCTGCCGTTGTCGGGCATGATCAGGACCATCTTGTAGCCCTTGATCGCCGCGGCCATGGCCAGGGCAATCCCGGTGTTACCGGAGGTGGCTTCGATCAGGGTGTCGCCGGGCTTGATCTGCCCACGCAACTCGGCGCGGGTGATCATCGACAACGCCGGGCGGTCCTTGACCGAGCCGGCCGGGTTGTTCCCTTCGAGCTTGAGCAACAAGGTATTGCTGGTGTTGCCCGGCAGGCGCTGCAAGCGGACCAGCGGGGTGTTGCCGACGCAATCGGCGATGGTGGGGTACTGCAAGGTCATGGCGTATTCGCAATCCAGACTGCGGGGGCGACTATCATACCGGGAAAGGCTTGCGGGCCATATCACGCAAAGTGTGGTGCTTATCGCTTAATGGAATAAGTCAGGCGGGGCCGTGGTTTCTCTGGAACACTTCATCGCCCATCGCGGCAATCTGTCCTTCGATCAATGCCTCGAACGGTTTCAGCAGCGACTCAAATGAGGTGGGCGCTTCAAGCACCTGCAACGCCTGCACGATGGCCTCCACCGTCGACAACGCCCCGGGCCCCGGTGCCTTGCGCAGCCGATAACGGGACACGGCGCCTTCCGCCAGCGTCACCCGAGGCAGCGCCGCCAATAAAGGATTGAGGTGCAGCAACTTGCGCGCCTTGCGCCAGGTACCGTCCGGCACCACCAGCAGCAACGGTTCGTCGGATGGCGTATAGGCCTGCAAGGGTTGGGCATTTTCGTCCGGAAACAACAGACGCGCCTGATAACCCGGCGGATTCAACAACGCCTGCAAATCCTCAAACACCTCCCCCACCACCAACTGCGCATTCACCAAGCCCAGCGCCGCCAACCGCGCGGTATTCAAGGCGTGATTGACCTCACTCGGATGCTGCAACAGCAACACCCGGGTTCGGCTATCCAGCCGGGGAATCAGCGCGCACAGGCAGTGAGTGGTGGGCCGCAGGCAGCGGGAGCATTGGGGTCTGGACATGGGTTTTCAGGCCTGGTTGAGCTGGGCTTTGAGTAAATCGCGGAAGGTCTGGATCAGGGGTTCGCGGCTGCGGCCCCGGCGCATGATCATCGAGAACGGCGCCTGGTAACCAAAGGTTGCCGGCAGCAGTACCCGCAAATCCCCTTTGTCGGCCCAGGCCTGGGCGTAGTGTTCAGGGAGGTAGCCGATATAGGCGCCGGACAGCACCAGGATCAATTGCGCCTCCATACTTTCCACCGTGGCGGCGCTGTGCTTGAAGCCGTGACGCGCCAGTTCGGCCTGGCTCCAGTAACCACGACCGACCATGCGTTGCTGGGTGATGACTTGTTCGGGAATGCGCCGCTCGTTGAACAATGGGTGACGGGTGCTGCAATACAGCCAGTGCTGTTCGCGGTACAGCGGCATATAAATCAGCCCGCTCATCCGGTTGGAAAACGCACCGATGGCCAGGTCCAGGCGATTATCCTGGACGCCGAGTTGCAACTCGTAAGGACTCATCACCGACAGGTGCAAATGCACCGCCGGGTGTTCCTGACTGTAGGCGCCGATCACTTCGGCAAACGGCAAGGCCTTGTCGCTGACGGTGGAGTCGAGTACGCCGAGTTTCAGGGTGCCGCGCAGTTCGCCTTTGAGCGCGGCGGCGTATTGCTCGAAGCCTTCCAGCTCGCCCAGCAGGCGCAGGGTTTCCTGATGGAACAACTCGCCCTTGCTGGTGAGGCTGAACCCGCCCCGCCCGCGATGGCACAGCACCAGGCCCAACGCGGCTTCCAGCTGGCTCATGTAAGTGCTGATGGCCGAGGTCGACAGGTTGAGTTCGTGCTGGGCATTGGCGAAACCCTGGTGCCGCACGACGCTGACGAAGATGCGCAGGAGTTTCAGGTCGGGCAAGGCGTTGGCCATGGGCTCTCCAGAGGCAAACATAAAACCTGTGGGAGCGGGCTTGCTCGCGAATGCGGTGGATCAATCGAACCCTCCGTGACTGACACACCGTATTCGCAAGCAAGCCCGCTCCCACATTTGAACCGAGTTTACCTCAGGCATTAGTTTAGAAAAATCTGAACTAAGTATTTGCCCCTGCCGATTCTTCCCTTCCCATGCATTTCGCAGAATCGGCTTCTAATAAACAAAACGATGAGGCAATCCCGTGGACAAGATTTTCCACCAACCACTGGGCGGCAACGAAATGCCGCGCTTCGCCGGCATCGCCACCATGATGCGTCTTCCCCATCTGCAATCGGCCAAGGGCCTGGATGCCGCCTTCGTCGGCGTGCCCCTGGACATCGGCACCTCCCTGCGTGCCGGCACCCGTTTCGGGCCGCGGGAAATTCGCGCCGAATCGGTGATGATCCGCCCTTACAACATGGCCACCGGCGCCGCGCCGTTTGACTCGCTGTCGGTTGCCGACATCGGCGACGTGGCGATCAACACCTTCAACCTGCTGGACGCTGTGCGCATCATCGAAGAAGCCTACGACGAGATCCTCGAACACAATGTGATCCCGATGACCCTGGGCGGTGACCACACCATCACCCTGCCGATCCTGCGGGCGATCCACAAGAAACACGGCAAGGTCGGGCTGGTGCACATCGATGCCCACGCTGACGTCAACGACCACATGTTCGGCGAGAAAATCGCCCACGGCACCACCTTCCGCCGCGCGGTGGAAGAAGGCTTGCTGGATTGCGACCGCGTGGTGCAAATCGGCCTGCGCGCCCAGGGCTACACCGCCGAAGACTTCAACTGGAGCCGCAAACAGGGCTTCCGTGTGGTCCAGGCCGAAGAATGCTGGCATCACTCCCTGGCGCCTCTGATGGCTGAAGTGCGCGAGAAAGTCGGCGGTGGCCCGGTGTACTTGAGCTTCGATATCGACGGCATCGACCCAGCCTGGGCGCCCGGCACCGGCACCCCGGAAATCGGTGGCTTGACCACGATCCAGGCGATTGAAATCATCCGCGGCTGCCAAGGCCTGGATCTGATTGGTTGCGACCTGGTAGAAGTTTCGCCGCCGTACGACACCACCGGCAACACCTCGCTGCTGGGCGCCAACCTGCTGTACGAAATGCTCTGCGTATTGCCGGGCGTGGCGCACCGCTGATGAGCGCCCAGGCCGAGGTATTAAAAGCCGCGGCCGACCTGGTGTCGGCCTTCGCCCGCAATGATCGCGATGCCTACTTCGGTGCGTTCAGTGCCGACGCCAGCTTCGTGTTCTACACCCTCCCCCAGCCGCTGCTGAGTCGCGATGCCTACCAGGTGTTGTGGGACAGCTGGCGCCGGGACGAGGGATTTGAGGTGCTGTCCTGCACCTCAAGCAACGCTTTCGTCAGCCTGCACGGTGACGTCGCGGTATTTGTGCATGACGTGGCCACCGAGCTGCGCATGAACGGGGAGCAATTCTTTAGCCAGGAACGCGAGACCATTGTCTTCAAGCGGCAAGGGGATCGCACACAACAAAAAGAAGGCCTGTGGCTGGCCTGTCACGAACATTTGTCCGCTATGCCGGAAGGGCTGCCGCCCCATTAGCCAATGTGATCGGAGCAGATCATGAATAATAAAAACAACGAAAACAGTATTCGCAACATAGAAACCAACGGCGTCGAACAGATCCCGGACCACGAACGTACCGCCGGGCCGAAGGATTTGTTTCGCCTGATTTTCGGCGGTGCCAACACCTTCGCCACCGCGGTGCTGGGGAGCTTTCCGGTGCTGTTTGGCTTGTCGTTCCAGGCCGGCGTCTGGGCGATTGTGCTGGGCGTGCTGGTGGGTGCGGTGATCCTCGCCCCCATGGGTCTGTTCGGTCCGATCAATGGCACCAACAACGCCGTGTCTTCCGGTGCGCATTTTGGTGTGCACGGGCGGATTGTCGGCTCGTTCCTGTCGCTGCTGACCGCTATCGCGTTCTTTTCACTGTCGGTGTGGAGTTCAGGCGATGCACTGGTGGGCGGTGCGAAACGTCTGGTGGGCTTGCCGGAAACCGACCTGACCCTGGGCCTGGCCTACGGCGTCTTCGCCATTCTCGTGCTGACTGTGTGCATCTACGGCTTTCGCTTCATGCTGTGGGTCAACCGCATCGCAGTGTGGGCGGCGAGCCTGCTGTTCCTGCTGGGGATCTTCGCCTTCGCGCCGGCCTTCGACAGCCACTTCGCCGGCACCGTTGCCCTCGGCCAGACCGGCTTCTGGGCGGCGTTTATCGGTGCAGCACTGGTGGCCATGAGCAACCCGATTTCCTTCGGCGCGTTCCTCGGTGACTGGTCGCGCTACATCCCGCGGGAAACCTCGAAGATGCGGATCATGCTGGCGGTGGTGTTCGCGCAGATCGCCACCTTGATCCCGTTCCTGTTCGGCCTGGCCACCGCGACCATCGTGGCAGTCAAGGCACCGGACTATATCGCGGCCAACAACTATGTCGGCGGCCTGCTGGCGGTGGCACCGAGCTGGTTCTTCCTGCCGGTGTGCCTGATCGCGGTGATCGGCGGCATGTCCACCGGCACCACCTCGCTGTATGGCACCGGCCTGGACATGTCCAGCGTATTCCCGCGCCTGCTGTCCCGGGTCAAGGCGACGCTGCTGATCGGGGTGATGTCGATTGCCTTCATCTTTATCGGACGTTTCGCCGCCAACCTGGTGCAGAGCGTGTCGACCTTCGCCGTGCTGATCATCACCTGCACCACGCCGTGGATGGTGATGATGATCATCGGCCTGATCGTGCGCCGGGGTTACTACTGCCCGGATGACCTGCAAGTGTTCACTCGCGGCGAAACCGGCGGGCGCTACTGGTTCAGCCATGGCTGGAACTGGCGCGGCCTGGGGGCCTGGATCCCGAGTGCGCTGGTGGGCCTGTGCTTCGTCAACCTGCCGGGGCAGTTTGTCGGGCCGCTGGGCAACCTCGCCGATGGCATCGACATCAGCTTGCCGGTGACCCTGGGCCTGGCCTCGCTGGTGTACCTGACACTGCTTCGCGTGTTCCCTGAACCGGCTGCCGTCTACGGGCCGACTGTGGCGAGGGAGCCTGCTCCCGTTCGACTGCGCAGCAGTCGCGAGGCCGCCTGATGAATTGCGTGGAATGGATTGGGGCTGCAATGCAGCCCAGCGGGAGCACGCTCCCTCGCCACACAGCCCCCTTTAGCCCCACATAAAAAAGATAATCGGAGACTCGCCGTCATGGCCTTAGATCTATTCGTCGTCCTCATCTACGCCGCCGGCATGCTGGTGCTCGGCTACTACGGCATGCGCCGCGCCAAGACCCATGAAGACTACCTGGTGGCCGGCCGCAACCTCGGCCCGACGCTGTACATGGGCACCATGGCTGCCACGGTGCTGGGCGGTGCGTCCACCGTCGGCACCGTGCGCCTGGGCTATGTACATGGTATTTCCGGTTTCTGGCTGTGCGCCGCGCTGGGCGCGGGGATCATTGCGCTGAACCTGTTCCTGGCCAAGCCGCTGCTGAAACTGAAAATCTTCACCGTGACCCAGGTCCTGGAGAAACGCTACAACCCCATGGCCCGCCAGGCCAGTGCGGTGATCATGCTGGCCTACGCGCTGATGATCGGCGTGACCTCGATCCTGGCCATCGGCACCGTGCTGCAAGTGTTGTTCGACCTGCCGTTCTGGATGTCGGTATTGGTAGGCGGTGGCGTGGTGGTGGTGTACTCGACCATTGGCGGCATGTGGTCGCTGACCCTGACCGACATCGTGCAGTTCGTGATCAAGACGGTCGGCCTGATGTTTATCCTGCTGCCAATCTGTCTGTACCGCGTCGGCGGTTGGGATGAATTGGTGGCCAAGCTGCCCGCGTCGAATTTCAGCTTCACTGAAATCGGCTGGGACACCATCATCACCTACTTCATGATCTACTTCTTCGGCATCCTGATCGGCCAGGACATCTGGCAACGGGTGTTCACCGCCCGTGACGAAAAGGTCGCCCAGTACGCAGGCACCTTCGCCGGTTTCTACTGCATCCTCTACGGCCTGGCCTGTGCGCTGATCGGCATGGCCGCCCACGTACTGATCCCGGACCTGGACAACGTCAACAATGCGTTCGCCGCCATCGTCAAAGTCTCGCTGCCCGACGGTATCCGCGGCCTGGTGATCGCCGCTGCACTGGCTGCGATGATGTCCACCGCCAGCGCCGGCTTGCTCGCCGCTTCCACCGTATTGACCGAAGACCTGCTGCCGCGCCTGCGTGGTGGCAAGCAGTCGAGCTTGAAGATCAACCGTCTGTTTACCTTGCTGACCGGTATCGCTGTGTTGGGTATCGCGCTGGTGGTGAGTGATGTGATCAGCGCACTGACCCTGGCGTACAACCTGTTGGTGGGCGGCATGTTGATCCCGCTGATCGGGGCGATTTTCTGGAAACGTGCGACGACTTCCGGGGCGATCACCTCCATGACCCTGGGTTTTGTGACCGCGCTGGTGTTCATGATCAAGGATGGTTTGGACGCCAATACGCCGATCTACTACAGCCTGGGTGTGGGCCTGGTGAGTTTTGTGCTGGTGAGCTTGCTGTCGCGTCGTCCGGAGGCTGTTGCGGCTCGGGCGATCTGAACGAATAGTTGAAAGTAGCTTTCTTCAGCGGGTGCGACGTCGGATGTCGCACCCGTTTTTTTTATTCCCACATTGCCGAAACCGCCGGCGCTCTGGCCTGGATGACTTCCTGGACCAAAGAGGCCCATACCAATCCCTGCGTGGTGCCCCCGGCATAAGTTGCCCCCGCGACAATGCGGTTGTAGGCGGACCAATGCACGATTGAAAGTCCATCTGCGGTGCCGGGCCTGGCACATTCGATTTGTTGCAAGTCGCCACGTTCGATTGCGCGGCTGCAGGACTTTGGAAAGTGTCGAGAAACGGCAGCCAGGCACGCCGCCCGTATCTGTTCCTTGTACTGCGGCGTCGAATCGGGCGGCACCTGCCCGGCGGAGACAAGGATGCAGTTCCCGTCCAGGCGGCAATTCATGACGCCGATTGGCAGGTCGTACTGCAGCTTGAGTCCGCGCATGTCGACACCTTCATCATCAACGGCGCGCAGCTTGAAAAACCAGCCAATGATCGGGATGACCTCTGGCTCGTCCACCCCCATGGCCGTGACGACAAAGTGCTCTCTACTCAGATCGGCAATTTGGACCGGACTCAGGTGCCGTGGCAGGAACTCAACCCCTGAGCGCTGCAAAAGCGTCACCATCTCATCCATTAAATGGATAAATTCCAGATCGTAGCCCGACACCTCAATCGCCCGCCCGACCTCGGGAACTCCATACATTGCCTGGAATTGCAGCTGACTGATCTCTGCAAGCTCTCGCCCCGGCTTGCCACTCGGCCATGGCCTGTTTTCAATATCCCGTTGCTCGCGGATCGCGGCCTCCGTGCCACTGGAGTCGTCCACATAGGCTCGTACAATTCGCGATCGTGCAAATCGTGCCAGCGATGGGTTGTCGGCCAGGAATTTTTCAAACAGCTCGATGCCTGCGCGATTGCACTCAATGGCCAGGTACTGATTTGCGGGAGTCAGGTAATCGTTAGGCAGCGGTTTTGCAGTCGTCTCCGTTGCTGACAGATGACGCATGTTCACCTGCTTGTGACTGGCACCATCGCGCTGCTGATTTCCTCCGTAAACCGTGACCTGATAATTTGCCAGGCGGAACATCACGGCTTGGAGCAGCCCGTTGATACCTCTGCCGATGATCGACACACGCGGCGCACCGGCATCGGCTTGCCGAGAGGGGATCGCCAAAGAGTGTGCGAGTTTGCGCCGGACAAGGCCGCGCAAGGCCATCAAGCTCAGTTGCACCGAGACCGCATAGTCGAGGTCGCAATGGCAGGCTTCGGTGGTGGCCGCCTGTGTGGTCAGCGTCGCCGGCTTGTACCACGTGGAGACACTGCAGCCGAGCGCTTGTGTGCGCACCCGAAACGCATCCAGTGTCCTGGGGCCGTAGTCCAATATGAGCTGGATGTCTTCGGAGATTGCCAGGGTCTGCAACGCATCGTCGCTAAAGACATCCGGCTTGGCGACACAGACAAGGCGAGCCTTTCTGTGCAGGCACTGAATGAGGGTCCGATCAATGCGATAAATGGATTCATCATTCAGGGATAAGCATAGGGCGACTGCATTGGCCCCCTCGAGCGCCTCAAGCCAGTCGTCAACCAATGAAACCCTACAATCGGAAGAGGCTTTCCCGAAACTGTCCGGCACTCGATCGCGTCGATCCAACACCTTAATCCGAACATCCGGATCTCGAGCAAGCAACAACTTAACAAGCTCTTTCCCTACATTGCCGTATCCCAGTACACAGATGTCACGGGGCAAGGAGCCATCGGCCAGCGTCAGCCAGTGCGCAACATAGGCAGCAACATGCGGCGCATTGACCCCTGGCGTGTTAATCACTCGAACATTGTTGCGCTCGCACAGATCCAATCGGATCTTATCCAGACTTGTACCTCTGCGGACCAAATAGAGTTCGCCAAATGGGTGGGATATACGCCATTGGTTGATGACGTCGGCATCAATAACCTGGTCTGCGACAACGAGCGTTGATGGGCGCAGCAGTGCAATCTGTATAAGCAGAGCCTGCTTGGTTAACGTCGGCGGGAAAAACACCACGTTGCCGGGTGCATCAGCTTTCCAGCCACGCGATGCACGGGCGATATGCAAGATGTTTTCGGTGGTGGCAATGAGTGACGCGGCGACTGGCGGAACGGAAGAGAACATCATGGTTTTGTCTCCAACAGTTCTGACTGGCTCATACTCCGGAGAGCGCAACTCAATGAAGTTGGGGGCTTGCAAGAACTGCAAACGATACAAATCTTTTCGTGATGAAACTCAACCTACGCCTATCCTAATAATCAAATAAGCCCGTCGACTCTGACAAACAGGTAGTCCAATTCCGATACTTAATGGCAAAACTCGACTGACGCGCACACGTCCGGACTACCAATCGGTATTACCGTGGCATTGTTAAATTAAATATTTGAAGGATTATTCCGAAAGCAGGTGTCTTGAGAAAATCACCAAACCCCGGAAATGAAAACGTCCGGCCAAAGCCAGACGAAGAATTGAAGTACACAGCAACGGGTCATGATCAATCATGACTCCAATACATAGGCAAACCTCCTGGCCGCGCCCAAACAAACATGCTTGAGCGCTTTCCAGGACTTACCTGCGACGCGGGCGACGCTGCTCGTCATCGGTGCGGATTGGCACCGGTTGCAGCGGTGGCTCGATCAAGCCGAGTGCGACGCCGAGGTCGTGCAGCCAGTTTTGCAGTTTCTCTTTCATGGTGCCCCCTTGGGGTAATGCCGAGCGGCTGGAATTCTGTGGCCGCTTCCTACAGATAGTAGTCTTAAGTCTTACGTATTGCTTGAACGAAACCACAACGAACTATTACTGAATTGATCAAAATCCTGACGGATCGTTCAAGCAATCGCTCGGGTTTCGGTTTCCGGTAGCACCTTGCCCTCCTGCTGCAGGTCAATCCACGCATTGAGGTTAGCGCCGAGCATGCCCTTGCGCCACATCAACCAGGTGGTGGCGCTGGCAAAAGGCTCGGCCAGCGGATGAATGGACACGCTGTCCTTGCCCGGCAGGCTGTCGAGCATCGATTCCGACATCAACGCCACGCCGGAACCGGCGATTACACAGGCCAGCATGCCCTGGTAGGACTCGATCTCGATGGCCCGGCCCATGGCCACGCGATCGTGGGAAAACCAGGCTTCCAGGCGCGCCCGATAAGAACAACTGCGTCGGAAAGTGAACACCGAACGGCCGGCAACATCCTGCGGCCCACGCACCGGCGGATGATCCGCCTCGCAGATCAGCAGCAGGCGCTCTTCGCACAGCGGCACGCCGTCGAGGGTGGCCAGGGTCAACGGCCCATCCACCAATGCGGCGTCCAGGCGCCCGGTGATCAAGCCTTCCAGCAGTTCACCGCTGGGAGCTGACTGCACCTGCAGGTTCACCATCGGATACGCCTTGTGGTAACGCGCCAGCAGCTTGGGCAAATGAATCGCCGCCGTGCTGTACATGCTGCCGAGCACAAAGTCTCCAGCCGGTTGCCCGCCTTGCACCGCGCCATGGGCTTCGTCATGCAGGGCCAGCAGGCGCGCACTGTAGTCCAGCAGCACTTTGCCTGCAGGAGAAAGCTGCAAGCGCTGGCGCTCGCGCACGAACAGTTCGACGCCCAGTTGTTCTTCCATCTGTTTAAGCCGGGTCGACAGGTTGGACGGCACCCGGTGCAAGCGCTCAGCGGCACGGGTGATGGAGCCTTCCTCGGCCACGGCCTGGAAAATCCGCAATTGACTGAACTCCATCACCATTCTCCAAAACTGAACAAGTTACTCACTATTATTCATTTTTAAAGAAAGTCAATCCGCTTTAGCCTGATGGTCACTCGCTGCTCCCAGGAAAAACCACCATGTCACCGCTGATCCGCTTACTCGCCAGCTTTATCGCCCTGATGATGGCCATGGGCATAGGTCGATTCGCGCTCACCCCGCAAATGCCGCATTTGCTCAGTGAAGGGCAAATCGACCTGACCGGCGCCGGCCTGATTGCGGCGGCCAACTACCTGGGTTATTTCGTCGGTGCGGTGGATTCGATCTTTGCCCGCAGCCATCATCATGTACGCGGGCGTTTGTACGGTGGGCTGTGGCTGTGTGTGCTGCTGACCCTGGCGTCGTACTGGGCCCACGGGTTCTGGCCGCATCTGTTGTTGCGCTTTGGTACCGGTGTAGCCAGTGCCTGGGCGCTGGTGATGATTACCAGCCTGAGCCAGCCGCTGGCCATTGCGGCCGGGCGCCCACGCCTGGGTGCGCTGGTATTTGCGGGGCCGGGGCTGGGAATTCTGTTGACCGGGTTGCTGGCGCTGGGCTCCAACCTGTTGGGGCAAGACTCTGCAACCTTGTGGCTGGTGTATGGGGTAGTCGCCCTGGTCATGCTGCTGGCAATCCTGCCGTTCCTGCCCAAGCCTTCTGCTGCCGACTCGCCCGCTGCCAGCCACACCGACGTGGCCAGCAACGGCAGCATCACACACCTGTGCTGGATCTACGTGTTGTATGGCCTTGGCTACATCATCCCGGCGACATTCCTGTCACAGATGGCCAGCGCGCAATTCAAGGGCGCATGGCAAGCAGACCTGTTCTGGCCCTGCTTTGGCCTGGCTGCCGCGATTGGCGTGGTGGCGGCAAGTTTGCGCCGCAAGGACCCGGACACTACCCGTCGCTGGCTGATGACAACCCTTTGGCTGCAAGCGGCCGGCGTGTTTGCCTGCCTGCTGGGCAACGGTTGGGGGCTGGCGCTGGGGGTGTTGCTGTGCGGTGGGCCATTCCTGGCGTGCATGCAACTGGTGATGGCGCGCTTGCGTGAGGTCGCCCCCCACGGCTACCAGCGCAGCACCGGGTTGCTGACCGCCAGCTTTGCGATCGGCCAATTGAGCGGTCCGTTGCTGGCGTCGGTGAGCAGCCACCTCAGCGGTGGCCTGCAACCGGCGCTGGTGGTAGCAGGCGCCGGCTTGTTGGTGGCCGGATCGGTGCTGGTCAGCCGGCAACCATCGACACAGGCGCGCGAACCTGTTCACGCCGCGCCAACACCAGGAAAAACAGCCCACCCAGGAAGCAGCCGGTAAACCAGGCGAAATTGGCCATGCCCTGCAGCGCCGGGGTGAAGGTGATCGCGACGCCTACCAGCGTCGCGGGCACCAGTGCCTTGACCGCCGTCCAGTTCACGCCGCCGTCAAAGTAGTAGCGCCCGCTCGGGCTGTCATCGAACAGCGCATCCACGTCGATCTTCTGTTTTTTGATCAGGTAGAAATCCACCAGCAGAATCCCGAACAACGGCCCGATAAACGCGGCGAGGATATCGAGGGTGTAGTGGATCATCAGCGGGTTGTTGAACAGGTTCCATGGGGTGATGAAGATCGAGGCCACCGCCGCAATCATTCCACCGGCACGCCAGCTGATTTTGCTCGGTGCCACGTTGGCGAAGTCAAAGGCCGGCGAGACGAAGTTGGCCACGATGTTGATGCCGATAGTCGCAGTGACAAAGGCGAACGCCCCCAGCAACACAGCCATGTCATTGTCGATGCGCGAAACGGTGGCAATCGGGTCGTGGAGCATTTCGCCGAACACCGGCAAGGTGCCCGAGACGATCACCACGGTGACCAGGGAGAACGCCAGGAAATTTACTGGCAAGCCCCAGAAATTTCCGCGACGCACGTCTTTCATCGTGCGGCAGTAGCGGCTGAAATCACCGAAGTTCAAGGTCGGCCCGGAAAAGTACGACACCACCAACGCGGTTGCCACGATGATTTGGCCAAACGCCTGCCAGCCTGATAGGGATTTTTCCGCCAGGGTGAAGCTGATATTGGCCCAGCCAGCCTTCCAGACGATCCAGCCTGCCAGGGCAAACATCACCGCATAGACCACAGGCCCCGCCCAGTCGATGAAACGACGGATGGACTCCATGCCCGCCCAGAACACCAGCGCCTGGAGCGTCCACAGGCTGAGGAAACCGAACCAGCCCAGGTACGACAGGCCGGCAAAGTGCGGTTCTGCGTATACCGCCATCTGTGGGAAAAAGCGCAGCACCACGATGATCAATGCACTGGACGCCAGGTATGTCTGGATCCCGTACCAGGCCACTGCGATCAACCCACGAATCACCGCCGGGATATTCGCCCCGAATACCCCAAAGGCCAACCGGCAGATTACCGGGTACGGCACTGCCGCCTGCTGGCTCGGCTTGGCCACCAGGTTGGCGATCAATTGCACAATGCAAATCCCGGCGAGCAAGGCGATCAATACCTGCCAACTGGCCAGCCCCAGGGCGAACAGGCTGGCGGCGAATACGTAGCCGCCGACGCTGTGCACGTCGCTCATCCAGAAGGCGAAGATGTTGTACCAGTTCCATTTTTGCGGCAGCGGTCCCAGGTCCTGGTTGTACAGGCGCGGGCTGTAGCCTTTGGGCAATTGTTCGGTCATCGCAGGGCTCCTCGTAAATACCGGCCTGCCACCCGCGACGGGAGTGCGTACGGGAGGCGACATGGTTTGTATACGAGTTGTTGAGCAGAATGCGTGCCAATGCAATAAAACTCGGCACAATCCCCCGTGGAGCTTGGCTCTTCAGGAGGCGTAGAGACGATTGAACGGTGATGATTCGCTCAGGGATGGTGCAGGGCAATCCTGTACACAATCAATTGTGCACCCTGCGCGCACATTGATAGCCCACGGTGCAGCAAACGGCAGTCAGGAAGGTGCCCCAGGCGATGTCCATGAAGGCCAAACCGGCCGACCAGCCCTGCAGGGTTGCCCAATTGCTCAGGTCATAGGTGCCGTAGGCTACCAATCCCAGGAGTGCACCAAGCCGCGCGGCACGCTGCCAGCCGCCGCTCGCCAACGCAGGCAGCACGACAAGCACCACACAACCGAATACATAGAGGAGATAGAACGCCACGGCTGGGAACAGGCGCGGCTGATCAAGCATCAACGGACCGAGCAGCGCTTTGTAGGTCGGGCCCATGAGGACACCGAGCCACAGGCCGTCAAGAATCAGAAAGGCAAGCAACGTACCGAGGTAGGCGAAAAGCGTTTTTCTGGACATTGAGGCGGCCTTCTGCAGGAGCAAGCGTGCTCCTACAGAAGAGCAAACCGCGATCAGCTTAGTTCAATGCGATCCGCGTGGATCACGATGTGACCCTGCTTGTAGAGGGCGCCGATGGCCTTCTTGAAGTTGCCTTTGCTGACACCGAACAAACTGCTGATCAGTGCCGGGTCGCTTTTATCGCTGACCGGCAAGGTGCCGTTGTTGTCGCGCAACTTGGCGAGGATCTTCGAGTTCAGGCTGGAGGCCGCTTCTTCACCCACAGGCTGCAGGCTCAGGCTGATATTGCCGTCGGCGCGGATTTCCTTGATGAAGCCTTTCTCTTCCTTGCCCGGGCGCAGGAACTTGAACACTTCGTTCTTGTGGATCAGGCCCCAGTGCTTGTTGTTGATAATGGCCTTGAAGCCCATGTCGGTGGCTTCGGCCACCAGCAAGTCAACTTCCTGGCCGACCTTGTAGGTGGCCGGGGTCTTGTCCAGGTAGCGGTCAAGGCGTGCGGTGGCGGTGATGCGCTTGGTGTGTTTGTCGAGGTAGACGTGTACCACGCAATACTCACCGGCGGTCAGCTGGCGCTTTTCTTCGGAGTAAGGCAGCAGCAGATCCTTGGGCAGGCCCCAATCGAGGAATACACCGATACTGTTGACTTCAACCACTTTCAGACTGGCAAATTCACCCACCTGTACTTTTGGTTTTTCGGTGGTCGCGATAAGTTTGTCATCGCTGTCCAGATAAATGAAAACGTTGAGCCAGTCTTCATCTTCACTGGGAATATCTTTGGGGATATATCGGTTGGGCAAGAGGATTTCGCCCTCTTGATCACCATCCAGGTACAAACCAAAGTTAGTGTGTTTAACCACTTGCAAGCTGTTGTAGCGCCCGACTAAAGCCATCTCAAATACCCTCATTGCGTGGGCGGCATTCTACCCGAGTTGACGACGGCGGTCCCGCGTACCGGCGTACAGGCCTGAAAAATCATGGGTTTGCCGAGAAGCGCCCCGCTCGTCAGGTCATCGGGCTGAATCCGGCCAGTACCCACGGCCGGATTTCCTCGAGGGATTCGAGTTAAAACAGCAAGTTAGGTGAGTATTTCACTTAATAATCCAGGCGATTCATAAACCCTGCGTATATTTCAGGGGGATATTTGCCAAGCAATTGTCAAGCATTTCATGTACGATGCATGGCCAAGTTAATTTTCTACAGGTTAGTGGCCGCCATGCGCGTAAAAGCATCCAACAGCAAAGCAAAGCCAGCTCCCGCCGTTGAAACCAGCGAATCGATCAACAGCCAAATTGCTGCATTCCTCAAGCAGGGCGGCGAAATCCAGCAGATTGCCAAAGGCGTAAGCGGCCAGACTTTCGGCCCGTCCAAGCAGATCACCCTGGGTAAAAAGTAAGACTCGCGCATTACACCTGGTCCCTATGCGCTTTGCCTTTCAAGGCGCTAGGACTAGAGCCCGCACTACCCCCTGATACACCCCTTTATTACGCCAATCGACGAACGGGCCTCATCTGCGAACCATCGCCGGTATGCTTGCACACGTCTAGATCGGGCATTTGCCTGATATTTCCCGTTACTGCTCCTCGCTTTTCATGGAGTGAAGCATGCTCAAATCCTGCATATTCCTGGCCGGTGCCCTGTTGGCCAGCCCCCTCGCCGAAGCGCAGGTTTTCCAGCGTGAATTGGGTGATTTCGACCTGAAATTGGGCACGACACCCAGCCGAAGCATGGCTCAAGGCCTGGTAAAGCCCACGGCACCCGGGAGCGACTCGTTCCATGGCGGCCTGGACCTGAGCCACGGCAGCGGCCTGTACCTCGGCCAATTCTCACCGAGCATGGGCATTTCCCCTACCAGCAACCTGGAAGTCGACTCCTACCTGGGTTTCAAACGCCCCTTCGACCAGACCCTGGGTTATGAACTGGGGATGATTCACTACAGCTATCCCAAGCTGAGCCCCCTCGACAGCCAGGAGTTCTACGGCGGCCTGACCTTGCTGGGCAATCGCTTTGGCGCCTCCTTCAGCAACGACCCGGACCGGCAGGACAGCACCCTGTTCGCCGACCTCGGCGGCACCAAGCCGTTCGGCATCGGCGTCAGCATGAAATACACCACCCACCAGCTCGGCACCCCGGTCTCGGTGGCCGATGGCAGCTCGATCCGCAGCTTCAGCGACTGGTCGGTACAATTTTCCAGGCCATGGATGGGCGTCGACCTGAACCTGATCTACAGCGACTCCAGCCTCAGCGGCGGCGATTGCTCGGCCTACTCCGGACACAACTCGCAATGCGACGGGCTGTTGACCCTGAAGGCCGAGCGGGCGTTTTATTGATGGGCTGAACTGTCGCTGCCCTGACGGGTTCAGATGCAATACTCTCGTCTGCGCAAGGACTCGCTCATGCTGCGTCGGTTAAAATTTCTGGTGATGTTGCTGACCCTCAGCCTGGTGCTTGCCGGCTGCAATCGGGTGGGCCTGGCCTATCGCAATCTGGATGTGATCATCCCCTGGACCCTCAGCGACTACCTGGAAATGAACGCCGGGCAGAAGAGCTGGTTCAACGACACACTCAAGGAACACTTGGCCTGGCATTGCACCACACAATTGCCGGGCTACCTGGACTGGCTCGATCGCCTGCAACAGATGGTCGACACCAACCAGGTGACTGACGCCGCCCTGCAAACCCGTACCGCCGAAGCCAAACAAGCCATTGCCGAGAGCGCCCGTGCGATCACGCCGTCCGCCGTCGAGCTACTGCAGGGGCTGGACGACCAGCAAGTACAGGATATGGAGCAAGCGTTCGCCAAGGACCTGCGCAAGCGTCAGGACGAATACCTGAAACCGCCCCTCGAGCAGCAGATCAAGGAACGCGCCGAGCGCATGAACAAGCGCCTCGATGCGTGGCTCGGGCCGTTAAGTGCCAGCCAGCAGAATCGCGTCACCGCCTGGTCGATCGCCTTGGGTGAGCAGAACCAACAATGGATTGGCAACCGCGCCCACTGGCAAACACTATTTATTGCAGCCGTCAAAGACCGCCACAGCAGCGATTTCCCACAGAAGATCGAGCAACTGCTGGTGAACCGCGAAAGCCTGTGGACGCCGGAATATCGCCAGGCCTACGCCCAGACCGAAGCCGCTGCCCGCAGCCTGATCGTCGACCTGATGGCGGAAAGCACCGTGCAACAACGCCAGAAGCTGACACAAAAGATCGACAAGGTGCGCAGCGACTTCAAGGCACTTAAATGCCTGAAGGCTGGCACCCCATAGTCATCAGGCAATCTGTGGTTTGGAAGCCAGTTCATCAAACGTCGCCGGATCCAGCGCATCCGCCTGCTCGTCCAGCACCTGACGCGGGTGATTATCACCGGGGATACAGCTGTCGATCAGGCTCAGCAACTGTGAGCCGCGCTGGGTCAATTTGAAGTTCTCACCATTGCCGCACTCTTCCTCTGACCGCGACTCAATAAAGCCGTGCTTGAACAACAACGCCTCGTAATCCGCCGCGAGCTTTTTAAATTCATCGAGATTACCGATGGGCTCTCCGGCGGCGGCCCTTTTAGTCGCTTCTTCCTCGGCGTATTTGCGTGGGGCGAAGCTGGCGCCACCGTTCTGTACCTCATGCAGCAGTCGTTCGATCAAATCCCAATCGTAAGTCGTCATCCTGATTCCTCCTGAAGGCACACGAAATAGGCCCTTCAAAGGTGTGACATGCCGGACCCGTCGTCCGTTCAGCCTAGCGGACGGACGCGATTTCGCTGAACTTTTCAGTGCTCACGGCCCTCAACCGTTCATCACCGCCATGGAGGTCCGAATCATGAAAACCCTGCTGAATATGGCCGTCGCCGCCACGCTGCTTGCCGCCCTGCCCGCCTGGGCCTGCACGCCGGAAGAAGCCACCGCCAAACGTGAGCAACTGGCCAAGAAGGTGACCGAGCTCACCCAACAGAATCCAGAGAAGGCCAAGGAGATCAACGAAGAACTGCAGAACATGAAGCTGGAAACCGCCAGCGCAGACCTGCCCGACAAGTGCCAACTGATCGACCAGCGCCTCACGGAACTCAATGAGGCGACCGACAAAACTAAAAACTGAGGCGAAAAAAAACCGGACATTGTCCGGTTTTTTTATGGCTCAAGCCTTACTCGGCAGCCGGTGCTTCCGGCTTGCGGCGCTTCAGAGGCGCCATGCCGTCCTTGCTGACCAACGACAGGTTGTCGGTCTTTGGACGGTTGGCAATCTTGCGCTTGGTCGGCGACTTGGCACCGGCCTTCTTCTTGTCGCCCTTGGCGTCGACCTTTTTCTTCTTCACGCCAACGGCCTTGCCCGATGCCTTGACCTTCTTCGGCCCGCCGTAGGTGCCTTTGACTTCCTTGATGGTGCGGCGCTCGAACGACTGCTTCAAGTAGCGCTCGATGCTCGACATCAGGTTCCAGTCGCCATGGCAGATCAGCGAGATCGCCAGGCCATCGTTGCCGGCACGCCCGGTACGACCGATACGGTGCACGTATTCGTCGCCGCTGCGGGGCATATCAAAGTTGATCACCATGTCCAGGCCATCCACGTCCAGGCCGCGGGCGGCAACGTCGGTGGCGACCAGGATCTTCACGCCGCCTTGCTTGAGGCGGTCGATGGCCAGCTTGCGGTCCTTCTGGTCTTTCTCACCGTGCAGGACGAACGCCTTGTACTCCTGAGCCACCAGGCGACCGTAGATGCGGTCGGCCATGGCCCGGGTGTTGGTGAACACGATAGCCTTCTGATAGGTCTCGTTGGCAAGCAACCAGTTGAGGATCTGCTCTTTGTGCACGTTGTGGTCAGCAGTGATGATCTGCTGACGGGTGGTCGAGTTCAGGTCGCTGACGTTGTTGACCTGCAGGTGCTCAGGGTTGTTCAGGACCTTGGCGACCATGTCGCGCAGGGTCGAACCACCGGTGGTGGCCGAGAACAGCATGGTCTGCTGGCGGTTGACGCACTCTTGCACCAGGCGCTGCACGTCGTCGGCAAAGCCCATGTCGAGCATGCGGTCGGCTTCGTCGAGCACCAGGACTTCAACTTCCTTGAGGTCCAGGTTGCCGGCGTTCAGTTGTTCGATCATCCGGCCCGGGGTGCCGATCAGGATGTCCGGCACCTTGCGCAGCATGGCGGCCTGGACCTTGAAGTCTTCGCCGCCGGTGATCAGGCCGGACTTGATGAAAGTGAACTGCGAGAAGCGCTCCACTTCCTTCAAGGTCTGCTGGGCCAGTTCGCGGGTCGGCAGCAGGATCAGGGTCTTGATGCTGACACGGACTTTCGCCGGGCCGATCAGACGGTTAAGAATCGGCAGGACGAAAGCGGCAGTCTTGCCACTCCCGGTTTGAGCCGTCACCCGCAGGTCACGCCCTTCGAGCGCGAGCGGGATGGCCGCTGCTTGCACAGGCGTTGGCTCGACAAATTTAAGCTCGGCCACGGCTTTGAGCAGGCGTTCGTGCAGGGCGAATTGGGAAAACACGGGTGCTACCTCGAAGAAATACAAAAAAACAGCTGCATAGGGTAACGGTTTCGGGCGCCGAGGCCGAGTTTCTTTACGCGAACTGGGTTAATCAGGCGCTTTTTTGTCAGGGGATTTGTCCACAACCACAACTTTGACGTACTTAAATGCTCTAATCGGCCCGTCACGTCTTACAGAAGAATCGCGTTTACCCATGGATATCAAACAGCTCTGGCTCAACGTCAAAGACCTTTGGGGCACCCTCGACGAACACCCGCTGCTGCATTCCAGCCTCGCGCTGATGGTGTTGCTGGTAGTGGCATTGCTGCTCGGACGAGTGGCCCGCTACCTCATCCTGCACGCCGTCAAGCTGCTGGGCCGGCAACCCGCGCTGCACTGGCTCAATGACCTGCGGCACAACAAAGTCTTCCATCGCCTGGCACAGATGACGCCGTCACTGGTGATCCAGTTCGGCCTGTACCTGGTGCCGGACCTGAGCAAGACCGCCACCCTGTTCATCGGCAATGTCGCCCTGGCGTTCACCATTCTGTTCATGGTGCTGGCGATCAGTGCACTGCTCAACGCCCTGCTGGACATCTATGCCCGCACCGAACACGCCCGCACCCGCTCGATCAAGGGCTATGTGCAGTTGGCGAAGATGGTGCTGTTCGTGTTTGGCGCAATCATCATCGTCGCCACGTTGATCGACCGCTCGCCACTGCTGCTGCTTTCCGGTCTGGGTGCAATGTCGGCGGTGATTCTGTTGGTCTACAAGGACACCCTGCTGTCGTTCGTCGCCAGTGTGCAACTGACCAGCAACGACATGCTGCGGGTCGGCGACTGGATCGAAATGCCCCAGGTCGGCGCCGACGGTGACGTGGTCGACATCACCCTGCACACCGTCAAAGTGCAGAACTTCGACAAGACCATCGTCTCGATTCCCACCTGGCGCCTGATGTCCGAGTCGTTCAAGAACTGGCGCGGCATGCAGGCCTCCGGTGGCCGGCGGATCAAGCGCAGCCTGTATATCGACGCCAGCGGCGTGCGTTTCATCCGCGACGACGAAGAGCTGAAGCTCACCCAGGTACACCTGCTGACCGACTACATGAGCCGCAAGAAGGCCGAGCTCAAGGCCTGGAACGAAGCCCAGGGCAATGTCGCGGCGATGTCCGCCAACCGCCGACGCATGACCAATATCGGCACCTTCCGCGCGTATGCCTTGGCCTATCTGAAAAGCCATCCGGAGATCCAGCCGAACATGACTTGCATGGTGCGGCAGATGCAGACCACCGCCCAGGGCATTCCGCTGGAGATCTACTGCTTCACCCGCACCACCGCGTGGGCCGACTACGAGCGGATCCAGGGCGATATCTTCGACTACCTGCTGGCGGTGCTGCCGGAATTTGGTTTGAGCCTGTACCAGCAGCCCAGCGGCGGTGACTTGCGGGCGGGGATATTGCCGGCGGTGCTGGGGGCCAGTCACCTGCCCCCGGCGGAAAAGGCAGTGATGTAACAACAAAAAACGGCACAACCCGAGTTGTGCCGTTTTTTTTGCGTTGGACCTTACTTGACCTGACGCTGCGGCGCGCCGTGAACCATGGTGTAGGCGTAATCCACGCCCATGCCGTAAGCGCCGCTGTGCTCCTGTACCAGGCCCATCACCGCGTCGTAGGTTTCCTTGTGAGCCCAGTCACGCTGGTATTCCAACAGCACTCGCTGCCAGGTGACCGGTACCGCGCCCGCCTGAATCATCCGCTGCACCGACATGTCATGCGCTTCTTTGCTGGTGCCGCCGGAGGCGTCGGTGACGATGTACACCTCGTAGCCTTCGGCCAGGGCTTCCAGGGCCGGGAAGTTCAGGCACACCTCGGTCCACAGGGCCGCCATGATCAGCTTCTTGCGCCCGGTGGCCTTCACCGCGGCCACCAGCGCCTTGTCTTCCCAGGAGTTCATCGAGGTGCGCTCGATCGGCTGCTGGTCCGGGAACACGTCCAGCAGTTCCGGCCAGATGTAGCCGCTGAAGCTCTTGGTCTCAACCGAGGTCAGGATGGTCGGCACGTTGAAGATCTTCGCCGCCTTGGCCAGCGCCACCGTGTTGTTCTTCAGGGTCTGGCGATCGATCGACTGCACGCCAAAGGCCATCTGCGGCTGGTGGTCGATCAGGATCAGGGTGGAGTTGGCTGGGTTGAGCAATTCGCGAATAGACATGGTGACTTCCTTTTAATGGTTTCGATTCGGTAAGGGGTGCGTTCAGCGCCGCTGTGAAGCTTGGCTGGCGGCTTGGAAGTAACTTTATGGGATGGATAAAATCGAGACAATTACCTAAAATCGAGAATCATTGATTCTAAAAAAGGGACAATCATGGATCGTATCGAATGCATGCGGGCGTTTGTCGTCACGGTCGGCGAGAACGGCTTCGCGGCCGCCGCGCGAGCCATGGACGTACCGCGCTCAAAAGTCAGCAAACAGATTCAGGCGCTGGAAGAAGCCATAGGCGTGCAACTGCTTCAGCGCACCACCCGCAGCCTGCATTTGACGGAGGCCGGGGCCGAGTATTTTGAAGCTGCGCGTGAAGTACTGGCCGCCCTGGACGAAGCCGAACAGCGGGCCCGGGATGGTATCGGTGAGCTACGGGGCGTGTTGCGGGTCAATGCGCCGATGTCGTTCGGGCTGCATCGCCTGGGGCGGTTGATTCCGCTGTTCCATGAACAGCATCCGCATATCGAACTGCAACTGGTGCTCAGTGACCAGCAGGTGGACCCGGTACGCGGCGGGTTCGACGTGACCATCCGCATCGCCAGCATGCCCGACTCAACGATGATCGCCCGCCAGTTGGCACCTGCGCCAAGGATCATGGTGGCTGCGCCAGCCTACCTGGCACGCGCGGGCATACCGCAGACCCCGCAAGACCTGCGCCACCACCAATGCCTCAATTATGGGTATCTGCAAAGCGGCGTCAGCCTGCAATTGAGCAAGGGCCAGGAAACCCAGCGGGTCAACGTTACCGGCCCTCTGCACGCCAACAACGGCGACCTGCTGGCCCAGGCGGCAGAGGCCGGGATGGGCATCGCGCTATTGCCGGACTTTATCGTCGAAGACGCCCTGAGCGCCGGGCGCCTGGTGCCGGTGCTCTGCGAATGGCAGGCGCCGGCAATCACCATCAATGCGGTTTATTCGTCAGCGCGACGCGTGCCGCAAAAGACCCGCGCATTCATTGATTTTTTGCTGACGCAATTGGCGCCGACGACCGCAGGCCCAGCCGGCTGATCCACACCGCCCCGAGAATCACCAACCCGCCCAGCAGCAACCTGCCCAACGGTTCATGCTGATTCCAGATCAGCAAGTTCAGCAACAACCCCACCGGCACATGCAGGTTGTTCATCACCGCCAATGTGCCACCGTTGACCAGGCAAGCGCCCTTGTTCCACCAGTACATGCCCAGTGCCGTGCTGACCAGCCCGAGGAATACCAGCACGCCCCATTGCAACGGCGCTTCCGGCAGGTAGTTGGCCTTGCCGAACATCAGGAACGCCGGCAACGCCACCGCCAACGCACCGAGGTAGAAGTAGCCAAAGCGCCGGTAATGCGGCAGATCACTTGGATGACGGGCCACCAGATGCTTATAAAGCACCTGCCCGGCGGCGTAGGTGAAGTTGGCCAGTTGCAGTAGCAGGAAACCCATGAAGAAGTTCGGGGTGATCTGGTCGAAGCGAATCACAGCTGCCCCCGCCACCGCCACCAGTGCGGCCACCAGCGCCCACGGGTTGAAGCGGCGGTTCAGGGCGTCTTCGATCAAGGTCACGTGCAACGGTGTCAGGATGGTGAACAGCAACACCTCCGGCACAGTCAGTACGCGAAAGCTCAGGTACAGGCACACGTAGGTCACGCCGAACTGCAGTGCGCCGATCAACAGCATGCCGCGCATGAACGCCGGCTCCACCGAGCGCCAGCGGGTCAGCGGGATAAACACCAGCCCGGCCAACAGTACACGCACCAGCACCGCGAAATAACTGTCGACGTGACCGGCCAGGTATTCGCCGATCAAGCTGAAGGAAAACGCCTGGATCAGCGTCACAACAAGTAGATAGCCCATGCTCGCCTCATTTTGAATGGGCGCGACATTAGCGGTTTTCCGCGCGTTACGAAACTCAAGGCAAAAAAAACCCGACCTCGCTAAAAGCGTCAGTCGGGCGGGAGCACTCAGGAGCAAAAAGTGCAAAGGGAGGTTCGATACGCGTACTTGAAGGGTTGCGTGGAGCTATCTAAACAGCGGGCGATTATCTGACGATTAACATCTCACGCCACTTGGGCCAACAACGCCTTGGCCTGGTTCAAACCCTTCTCCTGGAAATCACCGCCCAGGTTCACCCCTTCGGCATGAATGAACGTGACGTCATGGATGCCGATAAAGCCCATGACCTGACGCAGGTACGGTTCCTGGTGGTCGGTGCTGCCACCGGCGTGAATGCCGCCGCGGGCGGTCAGCACAAAGGCGCGCTTGTCGGTCAGCAGGCCCTGGGGGCCGGTGGCGGTGTACTTGAAGGTCACACCGGCACGCAGCACATGGTCGAGCCAGGCTTTGAGGGTGCTGGGAATCGCGAAGTTGTACATCGGCGCGGCCATCACCAACACATCGGCGGCCAGCAACTCATCGGTCAGTTCGTTGGAGCGGTCCAGGGAGGCCTGTTCAACCGTGCTGCGCTGCTCGGCAGGTTTCATCCAGCCGCCCAACAGATTGGCATCCAGGTGCGGAACCGGGTTGATGGCGAGGTCTCGTACGGTGATCTGATCAGCCGGATGGGCGACTTTCCATTGGCTGATGAATTGTTGGGTCAGCTGCCGGGAGATTGAATCCTGCTGACGGGCACTGCTTTCGATGATCAGAACACGGGCCATGATTATGTAAGCTCCATCGGTGAATGCTGTAAGGCGATGGAGTGAAGGTTAGACAGGGTCCGTTCGATTAAAAAGCGTAAAAAACTGCTATAACCCATCTAGAAATTTGTTTATAAGCGGAGTATTGCTGTACGCAAGCTCCGCTTTTGCCTTATTTCGGTGCGCAGGTCAGCTGGATACGCATCTTGATGATGGCACGGCTGAAATTGGCCGTGGTGTTGGTGGTTTTCCCTGCCGCGACCGTGACCTTGCGCGTACGCGGGGCTTCCGGACCATTGGTAAAGCGTACCTTGCACTCCGCGTCATTGGGGCCGTAGTTGGTGAGTTGGATCGAACTGATAGTGCTGTCGACGTCCGACGCGCTGTAATCGATCTTCACGCCTTGAATGTCTTTCGTCACATCGGTACTGAATGCAAACGCACTCAACGGCAGCAACGCCAGCAGCACACAACAGAATTTTCTCATTCGGCAGTCTCCAATAAGGACCGCCAGCTTAGGACAAGAGGAGCTCATCTTGAAAGCGCCCCGCGTTACCCTTGATCAATGGCGCACCTTGCAAGCCGTGGTCGACCATGGCGGCTTCGCCCAGGCGGCCGAAGCGCTGCACCGCTCGCAATCCTCGGTGAGCTACACCGTGGCCCGCATGCAGGATCAGCTTGGCGTGCCGCTGCTGCGCATTGACGGGCGCAAGGCCGTGCTCACCGAAGCCGGTGAAGTGCTGCTGCGCCGCTCCCGGCAACTGGTGAAAAACGCCAGCCAACTGGAAGACCTGGCCCACCATATGGAACAAGGCTGGGAAGCCGAGGTGCGGCTGGTGGTCGACGCGGCCTACCCCAACGCCCGCCTGGTGCGCGCCCTCACTGCCTTTATGCCGCAAAGCCGTGGCTGCCGGGTGCGTTTGCGCGAAGAGGTGTTGTCCGGCGTCGAAGAGCTGTTGATGGACGGCATGGCCGACCTCGCCATCAGCGGGTTCATCATTCCCGGTTACCTCGGTACGGAAATGAGCGACGTCGAATTTGTCGCCGTGGCCCACCCCGAACATCCGCTGCACCAACTGCACCGCGAACTGAGCTTCCAGGACCTGGAAAGCCACATGCAGGTGGTGATCCGCGACTCCGGCCGCCAGCAGCCACGGGACGTCGGCTGGCTCGGCGCCGAGCAGCGCTGGACCGTCGGCAGCCTGCCCACCGCCGCCACCTTCGTCAGCAGCGGCCTGGGCTTCGCCTGGCTGCCGCGACACCTGATCGAACGCGAACTCAAGGAAGGCCTTCTCAAGCTACTGCCCCTGGAACGGGGTGGCAGCCGCAACCCGACCTTCTATCTTTACTCGAACAAGGACAAACCCCTGGGCCCGGCCACGCAGATTCTCGTCGAGTTGCTGCGCACCTTCGACACTGCACCACTGGACGCGCCATTCGCCGCACCGCAGCAAGCCTGAACAAGGAGTTCACGTGGCCTATTTCGAACATGAAGGTTGCACCCTGCATTACGAGGAATATGGCCACGGCGCGCCGCTGATCCTGATCCACGGCCTGGGCTCCAGTTGCCTGGACTGGGAACTGCAAGTGCCCGTGCTGTCCCAACACTATCGCCTGGTGGTGGTGGATGTGCGCGGTCACGGCCGCTCCGACAAACCCCGTGAGCGCTACAGCATCGCCGGCTTCACCGCCGACCTGGTGGCCTTGATCGAACACCTGCATTTGCCGCCGGCCCACGTGGTCGGCCTGTCCATGGGCGGCATGATCGCCTTTCAACTGGCAGTGGATGAGCCGCAAATGCTCAAGAGCCTGTGCATCGTCAACAGTGCGCCCCAGGTCAAGGTTCGCAGCGCCAGCGACTATTGGCAGTGGGCCAAGCGCTGGAGCCTGGCGCGCATCCTCAGCCTGAACACTATCGGCAAGGCCCTGGGCAGCCTGCTGTTTCCCAAGCCCGAACAGGCCGAACTGCGGCGCAAGATGGCCGAACGCTGGGCAAAAAACGACAAACGTGCTTACCTCGCCAGCTTCGATGCGATTGTTGGCTGGGGCGTACAGGAACAACTTTCGAAAATCTCCTGTCCAACCCTGGTCATCAGCGCCGACCACGACTACACCCCCGTGGCGCAGAAAGAAATCTATGTAAAACTGCTGCCCGATGCGCGGCTGGTGGTGATCGAGGATTCCCGCCATGCCACGCCGCTGGACCAACCTGAACGCTTCAACAACACCCTGCTCGATTTTCTCAAGACAGTCGAAACCACAACCCAGGATCACTGACCCATGCTGAAAAAAATCGCCTTCTTTGCCGGTTCCGTACTGTTCGCTGCCAACCTGATGGCGGCCGAACCCGCCAAGGCACCCCACGTATTGATCACCACCACCAATGGCGACATCGAGATCGAACTGGACCCGGTCAAGGCCCCGATCAGTACCAAGAACTTCCTGGCCTATGTCGACAAGGGCTTCTATACCAACACCATTTTTCACCGGGTAATCCCGGGTTTCATGGTGCAGGGCGGTGGTTTTACCCAGCAAATGTCGCAAAAGCCGACCGAAGCACCGATCAAGAACGAAGCCAGCAACGGCCTGCATAACGTGCGCGGCACCCTGTCGATGGCGCGTACCAACGACCCGAACTCCGCCACCAGCCAATTCTTCATCAACGTTGCGGACAATGCCTTCCTCGACCCGGGCCGTGATGCCGGTTACGCGGTGTTCGCCAAAGTGGTCAAGGGCATGGACGTGGTCGACATCATCGTCAACTCGCAGACCACCACCAAACAGGGCATGCAGAACGTGCCAATCGATCCTGTCCTGATCAAGTCGGCCAAGCGCATCGACTGAAGGCTACAGGGAGTTTCGCGCGGGGCCCGCAGGGCGTCGCGCGCATTTGAACAGGAGAGCCCGCCGCGCGGGCGTCAGACCTAATGCTCTATCGTCGTTTTGAACAACTGATCGACATCTTCCGCGAACCTCCCAGCGCGGCCCCTCCAGACAAAGTCCTGCCCTTCTACGTCTATTACCTGCGCCAGGTATGGCCAAGCTTTGCCGCCTTGCTGGTGGTGGGCCTGATCGGCGCGCTGATCGAAGTGGCGCTGTTCAGCTACCTGAGCCGCATCATCGACCTGGCCCAGGGCACGCCGCCCGCCAACTTCTTCCAGATCCACGCCACCGAGCTGATCTGGATGGCCGTGGTCGCCCTGCTGTTGCGCCCGATCTTCGGCGCCCTGCATGACCTGCTGGTGCACCAGACCATCAGCCCCGGCATGACCAGCCTGATCCGCTGGCAAAACCACAGCTATGTGCTCAAACAGAGCCTGAACTTCTTCCAGAACGATTTCGCCGGGCGCATTGCCCAGCGCATCATGCAAACCGGCAACTCCCTGCGCGACTCCGCAGTGGCCGCCGTGGACGCGATCTGGCACGTGGCGATCTACGCCATCAGCGCCCTGGTGCTGTTCGCCGAAGCCGACTGGCGCCTGATGATCCCGCTGATCACCTGGATCGTCGCCTACAGCCTGGCCCTGCGGTACTTCGTGCCACGGGTCAAGGAGCGCTCGGTCATCTCCTCCGAGGCACGCTCAAAACTGATGGGGCGGATCGTCGACGGCTACACCAACATCACCACCTTGAAGCTGTTCGCTCATACCAATTTCGAGCAGAACTACGCCAGGGAAGCGATCGTCGAGCAGACCGAGAAAACCCAGTTGGCCAGCCGCGTCGTGACCAGCATGGACATCGTGATTACCACCATGAACGGCCTGCTGATTGTCACCACCACCGGCCTTGCCCTGTGGCTGTGGACCCAATCCCTGATTTCGGTGGGCGCCATCGCCCTGGCCACCGGCCTGGTGATTCGTATCGTCAACATGTCCGGCTGGATCATGTGGGTGGTCAACGGCATTTTCGAAAACATCGGCATGGTCCAGGACGGCCTGAAAACCATCGCCCAGCCGCTGGCAGTGACCGACCGGGAAAATGCCCCGCGCCTGGAAGTGCCCCATGGCGAGGTGCGGTTCGATCAGGTGGATTTCCACTACGGCAAGAAGAGCGGGATCATCAGCGGCTTGAACCTGGCGATTGAACCGGGTGAAAAGATCGGCCTGATCGGTCCGTCCGGCGCGGGCAAATCCACCTTGGTCAACCTGCTGTTGCGCCTGTACGACCTGCAAGGCGGCCGTATCCTGATCGACGGCCAGAACATCGCCGACGTCGCCCAGGAAACCCTGCGCGAACAGATCGGCATGATCACCCAGGACACCTCGCTGCTGCACCGCTCGATCCGCGACAACTTGCTGTATGGCAAGCCGGACGCCACCGACGAAGAGCTTTGGGCCGCCGTGCACAAGGCCCGCGCCGACGAGTTCATCCCATTGCTGTCGGACGCCGAGGGTCGCACCGGCCTCGACGCCCACGTCGGCGAACGTGGGGTGAAACTCTCCGGCGGGCAACGTCAGCGCATCGCCATCGCCCGGGTACTGCTCAAGGACGCGCCGATCCTGATCATGGACGAAGCCACCTCCGCGCTGGATTCGGAAGTCGAAGCGGCGATCCAGGAAAGCCTGGAAACCCTGATGCAGGGCAAGACGGTAATCGCAATCGCCCACCGGCTTTCCACCATTGCCAGAATGGACAGGCTGGTGGTGCTGGAAAAAGGCCAGATCGCCGAGACCGGCAGCCATGCCGAATTGCTCGCACACGGCGGTTTGTATGCGCGATTGTGGCAACACCAGACCGGTGGCTTCGTCGGAATAGACTGATTCCGTTGGTTAACCGCGACCTCAATTCCGAACAATTCTGACAGTTTTCTCTATCCCGCTGGTCTTGCGACACAATCCTGCTGTACTCCAATCAGGCCCCAGGAGGGCCCTGATTTAAGGCAGCAGGGATGCATCACAGACCCGTTAATCAGATAGAGCAATCTATTAAGGATGTGTTCATGTCACTGTTCAAACGTTCCGTTACGGAAGGACTGGGTACGTTTTGGCTGGTGTTGGGTGGCTGCGGCAGTGCGGTACTGGCCGCATCGTCCCCGGTCGGGATCGGTGTGCTCGGTGTGGCCCTGGCGTTCGGGCTCACGGTGCTGACCATGGCATTTGCCATCGGGCACATCAGCGGTTGTCACCTGAACCCTGCAGTGTCGGTGGGGCTGGTAGTGGGCGGAAGATTTCCGGCCAGGGAGTTACCGGCGTACATCGTGTCCCAGGTAATCGGCGGCGTCGTTGCCGCTGCATTGTTGTACTTCATAGCCAGCGGCAAGCCGGGGTTCGAACTGGCTTCGGGCCTGGCCAGCAACGGCTACGGCGAGCATTCGCCTGGTGGTTATTCGATGGCAGCGGGGTTTGTGTGCGAGTTGGTGATGACGGCCATGTTCGTGCTGATCATCCTCGGCGCCACCGACCGTCGTGTGCCGACGGGCTTCGCGCCCATTGCCATTGGCCTGGCGCTGACGCTGATCCACCTGATCTCGATCCCGGTCACCAACACCTCGGTCAACCCGGCCCGCAGTACCGGCCCGGCGCTGATTGTCGGCGGTTGGGCGCTCCAGCAGTTGTGGATGTTCTGGCTGGCGCCGATCCTCGGTGCAGTGGTCGGCGGCATTACCTATCGATGGCTCGGCACGGAAAAAACCGCCTGAGCCAGACAGGTTCAGCCCTGCCGATAAGGCAGGGCTGTCCTCGCCTCCTCGGCATACGCCAGGATCCCCACGCTTTCGCGCTCCAGGAAATCCGCCACGGCGGTCTTCAATCCCGGGTGTCGCAGGTAATGCCAGGAGTGCGTGATCACCGGCTCAAACCCGCGAATCAGCTTGTGCTCGCCCTGGGCGCCGGCGTCGAAACGCTGCAGGCCATGGGCAATCGCGTAATCCATGCCTTGGTAGAAGCAAGTCTCGAAATGCAGCCGGTCGAACTCGGCCAGGCAGCCCCAGTAACGCCCATAAAAACTGTTGCCGCCGATCAGGCTGAAGGCCATGGCCACCGGCCGTGAGCCTTGCTTGGCCAGCACCACGCGAATCGCCTCGGGCATGCGCTCGGCCAGCAGACTGAAAAACGCCCGGGTCAGGTACGGCGATTGTCGGCGTATGGCGTAGGTATTGGCGTAACAGGCGTAGACAAAATCCCACTGCGCCTCGCTCAACTCATGACCTTGCAGCCACTCGAACTCGATGCCCTGCCCCGCCACTTGCTCGCGCTCCTTGCGCATCTGTTTGCGCTTGCGCGAACTCAGCGCGTCGAGAAAGTCCTGGAAGTCGCGGTAGCCGCGGTTTTGCCAATGAAACTGGCAGCCCAGGCGTTGCAGCCAACCCGGCTGCCGGGCCAGTGCGGTGTCCGCCAGGGCGTCGGTAAAGTTGATATGGGCGCTGGAAAGGCCTTCGATTTCCAGGTAACCGGGCAGGCTTTTAAGCAATTCGAAACCGTCCTCGGCGCTGGCGGCCAACAGGCGCGGGCCGCTGACCGGGCTGAAGGGCACGGCCGTCAGCAATTTCGGGTAGTAGTCAATGCCCGCCCGCTCGCAGGCATCGGCCCAACCGTGGTCGAACACGTACTCGCCATAGGAATGCCATTTGCGATAGCTGGGCAACGCGGCAATCAGCCGTCCACCTTCATAGTGCAGCAAATGCTCGGGCTGCCAGCCGGAGTGCGGGCCGATGCTGGCGCTGTCTTCCAGGGCACTGAGGAACGCATGGCGCAGAAACGGCTGATCGACGGGGACCAACGCGTTCCATTCATCGGGCGCAATCTCGGACAGGTTATTCAAACGTTGTAACGGCATCCCATTCCCCGACGGTCACGGCTTTGTGTAGGAGCGAGCGTGCTCGCGATGATCGTTAACGACAACGCGACCATTCTGACAGAACGCGGTGATCTCGGGTTCTTCGCGAGCAAGCTCGCGCCTACAGGACACGGCGCAAAAAAAAGCCCCGCCAAACGGCGGGGCAAACCAAATGAGGAGCGCTTTGACGGATGAAGAAAGAGCGCTTTGGAGCGGTATTACAGGTTGCCTAGAACACGTATTGCACGCGGGCCACGATGGCGTCGCCGCTGTCGTCGCCGGCGGCGTTAACCACTTTGTCGGTCTTGGCCTTGATGTAGTTGGCAGAGACTTTCACCGCCTCGTTGGCGTACCAGTTCACCCCGATGATGTTCAGGTTGGCCTTGGCATCGCCCACTTCACGGGTGGCGGTGTTGCGCACTACGTTTTTGTCATCAACGGTGATGTTGTCGTAACGGTAGAACACTTCCCACGCGCCGTACTGCTTGTTCTCGGGCTTGATGGTGTCGAACTTGGCACCGTCGAGTTTGTAGACGCGGGACTCTCCGGTCAGGGTGTAGGCCACCTGGCCGTAGAAGCCGCTGGCTTTCACGTCCTGATAGGCACTGCTGTCTGCCTTCATCTTGCGGTTCAGGTATTCGCCCTGCAGGGACAACGGACCACGGGCGAATGCAAATTCGCCGCCGAACACGGTGTCGGTGTCGTAGGCGTCGTTCGCCGTCAGGCTGCCGGAATCCAGACCCACACCGCCGCCGAAGGTCGCACGGTTGCCGTTGGCGCCCGCATCGTTGCCGCCGTTGGTGGAAACGCCGCGAACCCCAAGACGCGGACGAATACGCGAGTCGAAGGCCGTGTCCTTCAGGTCACGTACCGCGTAATCCAGGCCCAGGTGCAGCACGTTGCCGGTGTCATGCATCGGCGCAAACACCGCACGGGCGTTGAATTGCTTCACGCCTTTGCCGTTCTTGTCGTTGATGTCCTTGGAAGAAACGCTGGCCGACAGGTAAGCCATGTCGCCGACCACCGAGCTGGCCTGGATGCCCATGCCGTTGGCGTGGGAGTGGATCCAGTCCGCGACTTCATACGCTGCGTTGCGGTCAACGCCGGTGACCCACTTGGAGCTGGTGGCTTTTTCCAGGCCGAAGTCTTCGTCGAAGCGACCGGCGCGAATCACGACAGGCTTGAAGCCGGTGTAGGACATGGACGCTTCATCGAAGTAGCCATCGTCTGCGTTGCCGGAGTTGTGGGACAGGTCGTAGTTGACCTGGTATTTCCAGTCCTTGTAGACGGTGCCGCCAAACTCGATGTAGGCGCGGCGGAAATAGGCCGCGTCAGCCGAGTTGCCATTCTTGGTGTAAAAGCCATCAAACGTGCCGTAATCGGCCTGCAAACGACCACCCAGCTTGAAGCTGAAATTCTGGTCGGTGGTTGCAACCTCAAGGCCGCCCTTGGTTTTGACAACGATATCGGCACCGTCAGTAGTGACAGTACCGGCGAAAGCCTGGGCGGTGACGGCCAGGGCCAAGGCGCTGGCCGCGAAACCGGCGAAGTGCTTGCGGATCATCGAAGAATTCCCCTAATTGATGGTCTTGTGCATTGGTAAAACACGCGGTTTAGAGCCGCTGGTGTTGGGGGGCGATCTTGGCGAGGGGATATTTCAGCTGGGTTGCCGGAACATAAAGATTTTGTTACTCGGGAACTTTTTAATAGCCATTCGAAATAAGCTAGAGCCTACGGAAATCAAGGCTCCAGCCCTGAAAACTGGTGAAAATGGCAGATGATACAAAATGTAAAAACACCTGATAAAAATGAAATATTTTTCATCTTGGTTGTTTTTTGAGCAAAAAAAAGCCCGCATCTTTTGTCGATGCGGGCTTCGTTTCAGTGTGAAAAGTGATGGATATTATTGGTCGCGGGAGCGCTCGGCGGCCAGGCGTTCGGCCAACGCATCAACATCGGCGATAGGCGGCTCGGGCAGGATCTTCAGCGTCGCCTGCATCAAGCGCATCTGCCGGATAAAGCGCCGGCAGTTGGGGCAGAACATCAGGTGATGGCGCACCAGCAGGCGCTCGCGAAAGGTCAGTTGCCCATCGAGATAGTCACTGGAACGTGCCACTTGTTCCTTACAGGTCAACATTCGCCGGTTTCCTCAAAATGCTCCACCGTGGCGAAGACTTTAAGCCGTGCTCGATGCAACAGCACACGAACATTGGAGAGCGATAGCGTCAGAAGATTACAAATCTCCTCCAACTCCAGCCCCTGACGTTCGCGCAGCAGCAGTACGCTGCTTTGCAGTTCGGAAAGACTGGCCAGCGTGTGCTCCAGGCAATTACGCAGTTCGTCTTCGGTAAGCAGCGCTTCGGGAGTGTCCTGATGCCAGGCAAACGGCGCGACCGCCCAGTGGCCATCGTCGGGCACAAAGCGATCATCACCGATGGTGCCATGGGGCGCCGGCAAGTCATCGAGCAGTACTTCCCGGCGGTTCTGCTTGTAGCGGCCCTTTGCCGAGTTGGCCGTGATGGTCAGCAGCCAGGTCTTGAGGCTGGAACGCCCCTCGAACTTCGCCAGGTTACGCACCACCGACAGCCAAGCGTCCTGCACCACCTCATCGGCATGGCGCTGGCCAACGATGGCATAGGCCACGGCACGCATCGCGCTCTGGTAGGTGGTGACCAACTCCTTGTAGGCCCGCTGCTCACCCTTGAGCAATCGTTCAAGCAGGTGCGCGTCGTCCGCTGCTGCCATTCAAGACCTCGATTTCAAAACATGATCAGCGTTTGCGCAGGATCACGCTACCAATCGAATACCCTGCGCCAAACGAGCTAAGCACAGCCACAGCGCCCTTGGGCAAGTCGTCCTGGTAGGTGTGGAACGCAATCACCGAACCCGCCGAACTGGTGTTGGCGTAAGTATCGAGGATCACCGGCGCCTCTTCCACAGAAGCCTCGCGGCCCAGCAGTTTCTTCACGATCAGGTGATTCATGCTGAGGTTGGCCTGGTGCAGCCAGAAACGCTTCACATCGCCAACATTCAGCTGGTTTTCCGACAGGTGCTTGCCGATCAACTCGGCGACCATCGGGCAGACATCACGGAAGACCTTGCGGCCTTCCTGCACGAACAGCTTGTCCGGGGCACCAATCCCCTCTTCCGCCGCGCGGTTGAGGAAGCCGAAGTTATTGCGGATGTTGTTGGAGAACTTGGTCAGCAACTTGGTGCTCACCACGTCGAACTGATGCTCGGAAGTGGCCAGGTCGGCCCGCTCCAGGATCACGGCGGTGGCCGCATCGCCAAAGATGAAATGGCTGTCGCGGTCGCGGAAATTCAGGTGGCCGGTGCAGATCTCCGGGTTGACCATCAGGATCGCCCGCGCCTGGCCCAGCTGGATGCTGTTGGCGGCGTTCTGGATACCGAAGGTCGCCGAGGAACATGCCACGTTCATGTCAAAGCCAAAACCCTGGATACCCAGCGCTTCCTGGACTTCGATGGCAATCGCCGGGTACGCCCGCTGCAGGTTGGAACAGGCGACGATCACACCGTCGATATCGGCGGCGGTCTTGCCGGCGCGGTGCAAGGCTTGCTCGGCAGCACTGACGGCCATCTGGCAGAGGATCGACCATTCGTCGTTGGAGCGCTCGGGCAGGCGTGGCGCCATGCGTTGCGGGTCGAGAATGCCGGCCTTGTCCATGACAAAGCGGCTCTTGATGCCCGAGGCCTTCTCGATAAAGGCGGCGCTGGATTCGGTCAGGGCCTCCACGTCACCGCGTTCAATGGCGGCGGCGTTATCCAGGTTGAACTGTTGCACGTAAGCATTGAAAGACTGCACCAGCTCTTCGTTGGAGATGCTGTTGGCCGGGGTGTACAGGCCTGTGCCGCTGATGACGACGTTATGCACGGTCGTTCCTCTAAATCTGTTCAGGCAGAAGGGTATTGGTACCGTCGTACCAAACCGTAAGTAGTTTTATGCCGCCCAGCGGCCTTCAAACTGGAAACGCTTTATTCCATCGCGCCACGGCTGCACCAGCCCAACTCGACGATCCCGGCATTTATAACCGCGAAGTTTGCCACAACATCGGACACTTGGCGCCTATCCCGCGCAAACACCTTCCCTGTGGCGAGCGAGCAAGCTCGCTCGCCACAGTTGCTTGCCGCACGTCGGTCACGCTTCGACCAGGCTCCATTGCTTGCTCAGGCGCTTGTCGGAAATCGGTACCTTGGTGCCCAACTGCTGGGCAAACAGCGAAACCCGGTATTCCTCCAGCCACCAGCGATACAGCTCCAGCTGAGGGTCGCGCTTGCCTTCCTGGGCGTGTTTGTTCAGGCGGTTCTGATACTGGCTCCACAAGCCGCCCAACTCGGTACTCCAGACCCGGTCCTTCTGCACCTGGCTTGGCAATTTCTCCAGGCGCAGCTCGATGGCCTTGAGGAAGCGCGGCAGTTCCTTGAACCATTGCGCCGGGGTTTCCCGTACGAAACCGGGATACACCAGATTGCTCAGTTGCTGCTTGATATCATTCAGCGCCACCGCCTGGGCCAGGTCAATCTTGCCCTTGAAGCGTTTTTGCAGGCCATGCCACAGTTTCAAAATTTCGAGGGTCAGGCGCGCCTGGCGCTCGGCGTGCTCGGTCCAACTGCCACGCTTGCGCTCGGCCAGGGCGGCCAGGCCGGCGCCGTCCCGCGGCAGGCTGGCTTCGCCTTCCAGCACGCAACTGTCGAGGCTGGCCAACAGAATGTCTTCCACCAGGGCTTCGATACGCCCCAGCTCGCGGTACATCAACCCCAACTCGGTCAGGCCCGGCAATTTGCCCCGCAGGAACTTTGCCGGCTCGGCCAGTTGTTGCAGCAGCAGGCGCTGCAAGGCTCGACGGTGCTGGAACTCAGCCTCGGCAGCGGTAGAGAAACGCCCTTCCTTGACCGTGCCGTTTTCTTCGACCAAGGCCGGATACACCGTCATCGAAAGCCCGGCGATGTTTTGCTGGGTTTTCTCGGCCACCGCCGCGAACACCTTGGCCTCCACCGGCTGCTGGCTCTTCGCAGTCTGCGGCACCGCCAACGCAGCTTGGCTGGCCTCGGCGAAACGCGCGGTCAACTCGGCCAGGTCGCGGCCTTCACCGAGGAACTTGCCCTGGCCGTCGACCACTTCCAGGTTCATCTTCAGGTGGCTCTCCACCTGCTGCGCAGCCTCGGCCCAGGCTTCATCGCTGACCCGTGCCCCGGTCATGCGCAGCAGCTCACGCCCCAAGGCCTGAGGCAACGAGCCTTGGCCGAACTCGATACGTTGCAACGCCGCCTTGACGAAATCCGGCACCGGCACGAAGTTCTTGCGCAGGGCCTTGGGCAAGTTGCGCACCAGGGCAATGCACTTGGCCTCGATCACACCCGGCACCAGCCATTCCAGGCGCTCGGGTGGCAAGGCCGGCAACAGCGGCGCCGGCACGCGCAGGGTCACACCGTCCCGTGGATGGTTGGGTTCGAAGTGATAACTCAAGGCCAGGGCCAGGTCGCCCAGGTGCAAGGTGTCGGGGTAATGGGCGGCGGTGACTTCACTGGCCTCGCGGGCCAGCACGTCTTCTTCGCGCATGATCAACAGCTGCGGGTCTTTCTGGCTGTTGACCTTGTACCAACTGTCGAAGGTCGCAGTCTGGTGGATCTCGGCGGGCAGGCGCGCATCGTAGAAGGCGTACAGCGTTTCCTCGTCCGCCAGGATATCGCGCCGGCGGGCCTTGGCTTCCAGTTCGTCGAGCTGCTCCAGCAATTGCTGGTTGGCCGTCAGGCAGCGGGCCCGGGACTGGATCTCGCCGCGCACCAGGCCTTCGCGGATAAACAGCTCGCGGGACGTCACCGGATCAATCGGCCCGTAATGCACCGGCCGGCGCCCGACGATGATCAACCCGAACAGGGTGATCTGCTCAAACGCCACCACCTGGCCGCGCTTCTTTTCCCAATGGGGTTCGAAGTGGTTTTTCTTGATCAGGTGCCCGGCCAACGGCTCGATCCAGTCGGCGTCGATCTTGGCCACCATCCGCGCGTACAGCTTGGTGGTTTCCACCAGCTCGGCGGTCATCAGCCATTGCGGACGCTTCTTGCCAATACCCGACGACGGGTGAATCCAGAAACGCCGCTGACGCGCGCCGAGGTAATCGCCCTCTTCGGTCTTCTGGCCAATCTGGCTGAGCAGGCCGGACAGCACCGCCTTGTGCAGTTTGGGGAAGTCCGCCGGTTCTTTGTTGACGGTCAACTGCATGTCGCGACAGATCAGGCTCAACTGGCGGTGGGAGTCACGCCATTCCCGCAGGCGCAGGTAGTTCAGGAAATTCTTGCGGCACCAATTGCGCAGCGGGCTGGCGGTCAATTCCTGGCGCTGCTCTTCAAAACCCCGCCACAGGTTCACCAACCCGGCGAAGTCCGAATCCGCGTCCTTCCATTGTGCGTGAGCCTGGTCGGCGGCTTGCTGGCGCTCCGGCGGACGCTCGCGCGGGTCCTGGATCGACATGGCGCTGGCGACGATCAGCACTTCCTGCAGGCTGCCAAGCTTGGCTGCCTCCAGCAACATGCGGCCCATGCGTGGGTCCACCGGCAGACGCGCCAACTGGCGGCCCATCGGTGTCAGCTGGCTGTTGCGGTCAACGGCGGACAACTCTTGCAGCAGGTTGAAACCGTCGCTGATGGCCTTGCCGTCCGGCGGCTCGATAAACGGGAAATCGGTGATCTCGCCCAGGCGCAGGTGCAGCATCTGCAGGATTACGGCCGCGAGGTTTGTGCGAAGAATCTCGGGGTCGGTAAATTCCGGGCGCCCGATAAAATCCTCTTCGCTGTACAAGCGCACGCAGATACCGGGTTCGACCCGCCCGCACCGGCCTTTACGCTGGTTGGCACTGGCCTGGGAAATCGCCTCGATCGGCAGTCGCTGCACCTTGGCCCGGTAGCTGTAGCGGCTGATGCGCGCGGTGCCGCTGTCGATCACATAACGAATGCCTGGCACGGTCAGCGAGGTTTCCGCGACGTTGGTCGCCAGCACCACACGCCGGCCTGGGTGCGACTGGAAGATCCGCTGCTGCTCCGCCGGTGACAGGCGCGCATACAGCGGCAGGATTTCAGTGTGCTTGAGCTGGGCCTTGCGCAGCATGTCGGCAGCGTCGCGAATCTCGCGCTCGCCGGGCAGGAACACCAGCACATCGCCGGGGCTCTTGCGCTCGCTGCGCTCGAAGGCGGCGATCTCATCGAGAGTGGCGAGAATCGCCTGGTCGACGGTCAGGTCGTCCTCGACGCGGTTGCCCTCCTCGTCCTGCTCCAGGGTCAGCGGGCGATACCAGGTTTCCACCGGGAAGGTGCGGCCCGACACCTCGACAATCGGCGCATCGTCGAAGTGCTTGGAAAAGCGCTCCAGGTCGATGGTGGCCGAGGTGATGATGACCTTGAGGTCCGGGCGACGCGGCAGCAGGGTTTTCAGATAACCCAGCAGGAAGTCGATGTTCAGGCTGCGTTCGTGGGCTTCGTCGACGATGATCGTGTCGTAGCGTTCGAGGTAGCGGTCGTTCTGGGTTTCGGCCAGCAGGATACCGTCGGTCATCAGCTTGATCAGGGTGTTGGAATCACTCTGGTCTTCAAACCGCACCTGATAACCCACCAGGGAACCCAGCGGCGTCGCCAACTCTTCCGCGACCCGGCTCGCCACGCTGCGCGCCGCAATCCGCCGCGGCTGGGTGTGGCCGATCAGGCCGTATTGGCCGCGGCCGATTTCTAGGCAGATTTTCGGCAACTGGGTGGTTTTACCCGAACCGGTCTCACCGGCAATGATCAGCACCTGATGCTTGAGCAACGCTTCCTTGATCTCGTCACGCTTGGCGGCGATCGGCAGGCTGTCGTCATAGCGAATCACCGGCAGGCTGGCGCGCCGCGCCGTCACCTGGGCGCAGGAGGCCTGCATCCGCGTCACCCACTGCGCAAGTTTTTCCTCATCGGGTTTCTTGCGCAGCTCAAGCAGCTGCCGCCGCAGGCGGTGGCGGTCGGCGAGCATGGCGTGATCGAGGTTTTTCAGCAGTTGGTCGATAGCGGGCGCTTGGTCAGTCATCAGGTACGCAAAGGTCGTCTATGTAGGCAGGGGGCGGATTGTCGCAGAAAAGCGCCGCCGCGCGCTCCCCTCATTCATTGTCCAGGCCCTTGCGCCGGTAAGGAAACACATCGATTACCTTGCCGGCGCGAATCGCCTCTTGCAGGCCTTTCCAGTAGTCGGCGTTGTACAACTCGCCGTGCAGTTCGTCGAACAGGCGGCGCTGACCGGAATCAGCAAACAGGAATGGCGGAAACTCCTCGGGAAACACGTCCAGCGGACCGATGGAATACCAGGGCTCGGAGGCCATTTCATCTTCCGGGGTACGCGGCGCCGGAATGTGGCGGAAGTTGGCCTCGGTCAGGAAACAGATTTCGTCATAGTCGTAGAACACCACGCGACCGTGGCGGGTGACGCCAAAATTCTTCAGCAGCATGTCGCCCGGGAAAATATTCGCCGCCGCCAGTTGCTTGATCGCCAGGCCGTAGTCTTCCAGGGCTTCGCGCACCTGGGCTTCGTTGGCGTTTTCCAGGTAGAGGTTCAGCGGGGTCATGCGCCGCTCGGTCCAGCAGTGGCGGATCAGTACCGTATCGCCTTCGACTTCGACGGTACCGGCGGCGACTTCCAGCAGTTCGGCCAGGCATTCAGGCTCGAATTTGCTCAACGGAAAACGGAAGTCGGCGAACTCCTGGGTGTCGGCCATGCGCCCTACCCGGTCGACACTTTTCACCAACCGATACTTCTCGATCACGGTGGCGCGGTTGACGTTTTTCGACGGTGAAAACCGGTCCTTGATGATCTTGAACACGGTGTTGAAACCCGGCAGGGTAAACACGCTCATGACCATGCCGCGCACGCCCGGCGCCATGATGAACTGGTCATCGGTGGTGGCAAGGTGGTTGATCAGCGCCCGGTAGAATTCGGATTTGCCGTGTTTGTAGAAGCCGATGGAGGTGTACAACTCGGCGATGTGCTTGCCCGGCAGGATGCGCTTGAGGAAGCCGATAAACTCCGCCGGCACCGGCACGTCCACCATGAAATAGGAGCGGGTGAACGAGAAGATGATCGACACATCGGCCTCGTCGGTGATCAGCGCGTCGATCTGGATGCCGCGCCCTTCGCGGTGCAGCAGCGGGATCACCAGCGGCCACTGTTCGTCGCGGGTGTAGATGCGCCCTACGAGGTACGCGCCTTTGTTGCGGTACAGCACCGAGGAAAACAGTTCGACGTTGAGGTCCGGGTCCTTGCACACCCAGTCCGGCAGGTTTTCGCGCAATTGCGCCTCCAGGCGGCGCAGGTCGGCGGGCAAGTCGGCGTAGGGTTCGCTGAAACTGTAGTCGGCGAAAATCTGCTCCAGCATGCCCGCCAGCTTGCCGCCCGGCTTGTAGGTGCGGGTTTGCGCCGCCCGGGCGCGGCGCAGGCTGGGCCGGGTGGTGTGGATGAACATGCAGCCATCGCTGATCAGGTCATGGCTGAACAGGCCGCAAAACGTCGAGTTGTACCAGGTCTCGGACAGCTCATCGTCAAACCGCAGGTCGATCAGGCTGATGTAGGCACTTTTCACCAGCGGCCAGGCGGCAATGTCGAGCAACACGGCTTCATCGAAAGCCGCGCGCAGCCGCGCCGTGACTTCGCTGACCTTCTCTTCGTAAAGATTGATGCGCGCAGCCGATGCCGCCTGCCCTTGCTGCCACTGCGCCTTTTCAAAACGCTCCCGGGCGCCGTCGGTGATCTGGCGGAAGTGCTCGCGGTAGTCGTCGAAGCCGTCGAGGATCATCTGCGCAATGTCGAGGGCGGGCGTTGGCTGCGGCATTCGGGAAACCTCTGCGGGCATTTGGAGTGAGCTGAGCTTAGCCAGTGTGCGGGAACAGGAGAAGGATCATTTTTCATTCAGACTTGTACAAGATTGTTCATTTCGTACATTTATTTACTCTTTATTTAATTCGACTAACCGGTCAACAAAAAACCCGCGCGTCACCCTTCCCGCATTAAACGTTTCATCTACAGGCCTTGTGTGACGTGGCCTGCCTGTGCGAGCCGGGGTAAATAAGAGTCTTTGCTCTACTGCTCCGGTACTGGTGGCTTCTCGACCATTGGATCCAACGTAAGGGAAACCCTGACTACCCTAGCTAGTGGCACTTTGCTATATAGCGCGCCCTCTCCCACCTAACAAGGTCAGAAGACCGATCCGGGATCAGGTTCTAACCGCCAAAGGAGCATTGAGATGTCATTGAGGAATATGGGGATCGGCCTGCGCGCCAGTCTGAGCTTTGCGGTACTGGCCGGCTTGCTGGTAGTGGTGGGTCTGTTTGGCTTGGGGCAAATGGCCAAGCTGCGGGAAAGCGCACTGATCATCGAAGAGTCGTGGATGCCGAGTATTGAAAACATTCACGACAGCGCCGCCTACGTCGCCAGCATCCGTCTGGAAGCGTTGCGCTTGCTCACCTCCGATGAGTCCCGGGTGCGTGACAACAGCAAAAACCTGATCACCCGCCAGCGTGGCGACCTTGAAGAACTGCTGAACCGTCACGAAACCCTGCTGAGCAACGAGCAGGAACGCGACCTGCTCAAACAGTTGAAAGCCAACGTTGCGAGCTATATGACGATCGTCGGCCAGATGATTCAACTGGTCGACCAGGACCAGCAGCAAAACGCCATGGACCTGCTCAACAGCCGCCTCGCCCCCCAAGGCATGGTCCTCAACAAAAGCCTGGAAGACATGATCACCTTCAACCAAAAAGGTGTGGAAGACGCCGCAACATCGGCGGCGCAGATGTACACCAGCGCCCAATGGGTGGTCGGCACCATCATCGTCACCGCCCTGATGGCAACTTTGCTGCTGGCCTGGCTGCTGACCCGCAGCATCACCGCGCCCATTGGTCAGGCACTGACAGTGGCCCGCACCATCGCCTCCGGCGATCTGAGCCGGCCGATCGTCGTGGAGGGCAAGGATGAGCCGGCGCAACTGCTCACCGCGCTGGCCACCATGCAGGCCAACCTGCAGGAAACCATCCGTGGCATCAGCGAATCGTCGCAGCAGTTGGCCTCGGCGGCGGAAGAGATGAGTTCGGTAATGGAGCAGAGCACCCGCGGCCTGCAAGCGCAGAACGACGAGATCGAACAGGCTGCCACCGCCGTGACGCAGATGAGCGCGGCAGTCGATGAAGTGGCGGGCAATGCGGTGTCCAGCGCCGAAGCCTCCAAGGCCTCCGACGAAGACAGCAAGCACGGTCACTACCAGATCAGCGAAACCATCAGCTCGATCCAGAACCTGGTGGACGAAGTCCTCGGTGCCTCGACCAAGGCCGAGGGCCTGGCGGCACAGGCCCAGGACATCAGCAAGGTGCTTGAAGTGATTCGCGGGATTGCCGGGCAGACCAACCTGCTGGCACTCAACGCGGCGATTGAGGCGGCCCGCGCGGGCGAGGCCGGTCGTGGTTTTGCCGTGGTGGCTGACGAAGTGCGCTCCCTGGCACAACGCACCCAGGACTCCACCGAAGAAATCGAGCAGATGATCAACGGTATCCAGCAAGGTACCCAGGACACCGTCGGCGCCCTGAACAGCAGCGCCGAACACGCCGGCCAGACCTTGCAGCGAGCCAACAGCGCCGGCAGTGCACTGGAGAAAATCACGGCGGCAATCTCACAGATCAGCCAGCGCAACCTGGTGATCGCCAGCGCCGCCGAGCAGCAAGCGTTGGTGGCTCGTGAGGTGGACCGCAGCCTGGTGAACATCCGGGACCTGTCGACGCAAACCGCCGCCGGTGCCACCCAGACCTCGGCGGCCAGCCAGGAACTGTCGCGGCTGGCGGTGGACCTCAATGGCTTGGTGACGCGTTTCGTGCTGTAAAACATGTATTAGCGATTGTGCCAGACAGGTCGGTGGGCAACACTTCCGCCCTTATCAAACTGGAGTTCCTCCGTGAGACCTGTCGACACCCTGCACCTGTTGGTGCTGGCCGCTATCTGGGGCGCGAGTTTTTTGTTCATGCGAATTATCGCGCCGGAAATCGGCACCCTTCCTACCGCGTTTTTCCGGGTGTCGATTGCCGCCACCGGCCTCCTGGTGATCCTCGCCATGATGCGGGTGAGTTGGGATTTCCAGGGCAAGTTCAAGACGGTCCTGTTGCTCGGGGTGATCAACTCGGGCATTCCCGCGACCATGTATTCAGTGGCGGCCCAAGTGCTGCCGGCCGGTTACTCGGCGATCTTCAATGCCACGACGCCACTGATGGGCGTGCTGATTGGCGGGTTGTTCTTCAGTGAGCGCCTCACGCCGTCGAAAATCGCCGGGGTATGCCTGGGCCTGTTCGGCGTTGGCATCCTGACCCGCGCCGGGCCGGTGGCCTTCGACATGGAATTGTTGATGGGTGCGCTGGCATGCCTGTTGGCGACCACCTGCTATGGCTTTGCCGGCTTTTTGGCACGCCGCTGGCTCGATCAACAGGGCGGGCTGGACAGTCGCCTGGCGGCCCTGGGCAGCATGCTCGGGGCCACGCTGTTCCTGTTGCCACTGTTTGCCTGGAGTGCCATCAGCCATCCACCGGTCAGCTGGGGTGGCTGGCCTGTATGGTTGTCGCTGCTGGGGTTGGGGCTGGTATGCACGGCGTTTGCCTACATCCTGTACTTCCGCTTGCTGACGTCCATCGGCCCGGTGAAGTCGATGACCGTGACCTTCATGATTCCGCCATTCGGGGTGTTGTGGGGCGCGTTGCTGCTGGATGAGCCGTTGTCCATGGCGCATCTGTATGGCGGGTTGTTGATTGCGGGGGCGTTGTGGCTGGTGCTTCGGCCGGGGAAATTGGCCCGCAAGCTGTAGGAGCTTTTTGGCTCCTACAGCGTTGGTTTTATCAGCTCTTACGGAACACAAAAGCCAATCCGACGATGATCAAGCCCATCCCCAGCAAGCTCAACATTGCCAGCTTGTTGCCGAAGATCAGGTAATCCATCACCGCCGTCACCGCGGGCACCAGGTAGAACAAGCTGGTGACATTCACCAGGTTGCCCCGGGCAATCAGCCGGTACAGCAACAGCGTCGCCAGCAATGACACCACCAGCCCCATCCACAGCACCGGCACGAAAAAGCCGGTGTTGTGTTCAAAGTGGAACGGCTGGAACGGCACAAACACCGAGCACAACAGCAAGCCGGCCAGGTATTGCACAGGCAACGTGCCCAACGGGTTATCGGTGATGCGCTTCTGCATGATCGAACCAAAGGTCATGCTGGCCAGGGCCAACAGGCCAAAAAGCATGCCTGCCAGGGACATGCCGGACATCCCGATGCCCTGGTACACCACCATGATCAACCCCGCCAATCCCAGCGCGAGGCCGAACATCCGGCTCCAGGAGCGCCGACGCTCCATCAACACCACGGTCAGGATCGGCTGCACGCCCATGATGGTTGCCATCATGCCGGGCGTGACTTTGAGGTCCAGGGCCAGCAGATAGAAAATCTGGTAGGCCCCCAACAGCACCAGCCCGGTAGCCGCCGCGTAAAGCATCGGCTTGCCGGGACGCGGCAACTTCAGCTTGAGGATCGGTACCAGTATCACCAACCCCGCCAGGGCGATGGCGAAACGGATCAGCAGAAACGCAAAGGGTGAAGCGTGGGCCAGGCCCCATTTGGAGAAAATCGCCCCGCTGCTCCACAGCAAGACAAACAGGCTCGTCGAGGCCGCCGCGGCCACGGATTGTTTCGAAAGAACAGACATGGATACCACCTGTGATCAGGCAAAAAGCCAACTCAGCAACAGCTGAAATTCAGTAGGTTTTTTCAGGCGGGCACAGGGGAACAGCCATCAGCTGATCAGCCCGAAATGCCAACACCCGGCGGTGATACGACTGCGTACACCGGCGTGCTACTGACAGGTGGGGGGTAGTGACTGATCTGCGCAGGCTGCTGGCTCCCGCACGGCACGACCGCAGCGTTGACCGCTGAATCGACTACCGCTATGCGCAGGGAAGCTGGCATGTGCTGATCTTTTATGAAGGGATGAACAAGGTGTCTGGAAACACCTGCGGCCGACTATAACCAGCTGGGGACATGCTTTGCAATAACTTCGCCCGCACAAATCCAGCGCATAAAAAAACCGCTCATCGGAGCGGTTTTTTCGTGCCTGCAAAAGCCTTAACCAAACAACCAATACCCCAGCGCCGTCAGCACCACCACCGCCAGCACTGGCCGCAGGATGCGATAAGCCTTCGGATGCTTGCGCTTCCACTGCTTGACCACGCCACTGAAGCTGTCGCTGAAGCGCTTGCTCCAGGCATACGCCTGGTTGATCCCGCCAACGCGTTCGTCATCCAGGTTCTGCGGCGCGGTGGCGCGCCCCAGTTGCGCGCTGACCCAACGGTTGATGCGGGTCATCAGGCGGTTGCTCAGCGGGCGTTCGATGTCGCAGAACAGGATCACCCGGGTGTGCTCGGTTTCGTTCTTCACCCAGTGCACGTAGGTCTCGTCGAACATTACGTCTTCACCGTCGCGCCAGGCGTACACCTGGCCGTCGACGAAAATACGGCAGTCGTCGGAGTTCGGCGTGGACAGCCCCAGGTGATAACGCAGGGAACCGGCAAACGGGTCGCGATGCGGGTTGAGGTGGCTGCCACCTGGCAACAGGGCGAACATCGCGCCCTTGACGTTGGGAATGCTGCTGACCAGGGCCACGGTTTTCGGGCACAGCAGTTCAGCCGACGGCAACGGTTTGTCGTACCACTTGAGGTAGAAACGCTTCCAGCCCTTCTTGAAGAACGAGCCGAAACCGGCGTCGTTGTTCTTCTCCGCGGCGCGGATGTAGCCCTCGTCGAACAGGTGCATGGCCTCTTCGCGAATCACTTCCCAGTTGTCCTTGAGCACGTCCAGCTCCGGGAACTTGCTGCGGTCCAGGTACGGCTTGGACGGCACGGCGGAGAAGATGTACATCAAGGCGTTGTACGGGGCGAACAGCGCTGAATGGTTGACGAACTGACGCAACATCGGCAAACGGGCCTTGCCACGCAAATGCACATACAGCGTGCTGCCGATAAACAGCAGCAACACCGACAGTTTGGCGGCCAAAGAAAAGGTCATGCAGCAACTCCTGGAAATAGGCGTCTGGCCATTAGCCTCCCGTTAAGGGGAAACCAGACGTAGCAGCCGGCCATGATAAACACTCCGGGCCTCGGGAAAAACCCGCGCACTCCAACAATCAGCATCTAGCGGTGCGCGATAACGGGCCAATTATGCATAAGGGCCACGCCATCGCGCTGATTTGAATCAAGCCTGGTTTTCCTGATCGGTGAACAAATCGGCGAACAGCATGCTCGACAGGTAGCGTTCACCGGAGTCCGGCAGCACCACGACGATGGTCTTGCCCTGCATTTCCGGCTTCTGCGCCAGTCGCACCGCCACGGCCATCGCCGCGCCGCAGGAGATACCACACAGAATCCCCTCCTCCTGCATCAGGCGCAACGCCATGGCCTTGGATTCTTCGTCGCTGACCAGTTCGACCCGGTCGACCATCGACAGGTCGAGGTTCTTCGGCACAAAACCGGCGCCGATACCCTGGATCTTGTGGGGGCTGGGCTTGATCTCTTCACCGGCCAGCGCCTGGGTAATCACCGGCGAACTGATCGGCTCCACCGCCACTGACAGGATCGGCTTGCCCTGGATGTTCTTGATATAGCGCGACACCCCGGTGATGGTGCCGCCAGTGCCCACGCCCGCTACCAGCACGTCCACCGCGCCATCAGTGTCATTCCAGATTTCCGGACCGGTGGTTTTCTCGTGGATCGCCGGGTTGGCCGGGTTTTCGAACTGGGCCGGCATAAAGTACCTGGCCGGGTCGCTGGCAAGGATTTCGCCGGCTTTTTCAATCGCGCCCTTCATGCCCTTGGCCGGCCCGGTCAACACCAGTTCGGCGCCGAGGGCCTTGAGCACCTTGCGGCGCTCGATGCTCATGGAGGCGGGCATGGTCAGCAACAGCTTGTAACCACGGGCGGCGGCGACAAATGCCAGGCCGATCCCGGTGTTGCCGGAAGTCGGCTCGACAATGGTCATGCCCGGCTTGAGTTTGCCGCTGCCTTCGGCATCCCAGATCATGTTTGCGCCAATCCGGCACTTCACCGAATACCCAGGGTTACGCCCTTCGATCTTGGCCAGGATAGTCACGCCACGCGGCGCGATACGGTTGATCTGAACCAGGGGCGTGTTACCGATGGAGTGCGCGTTGTCTGCAAAAATGCGGCTCATGACGGGTCCTTAAGGCAATTTCAGGAAGGCCCCAAGGGTATGCCTCGTGTTGCAAGGCGTCCAGTCAAGCGAACGTCCGGCGGCGCCAGCAGTCAATCGCCTACACGGATGGAGAATTTTCCTATGAAACGTCGCTACAGTTGGCCCCTCTGGACCCTCGTCGGGGTCGTGGTACTGCTGGTCGTCCTGGATATCGCCCTGCCCTATCTGGTGCGCAATTACCTGAATGACAAACTGGCCGACATGGGCGATTACCGCGGCCAGGTCACCGATGTCGACCTCGCACTGTGGCGCGGCGCCTATCGGATCAACGGCCTGCAGATCGTCAAGGTCGACGGCAAGGTGCCAGTACCGTTCGTCAAGGCGCCGGTGATCGACCTGTCAGTGAGCTGGCATTCGCTGTGGTACGACCACGCGGTGGTGGCCGAGGCACAGTTCATCAAGCCGGAGCTGAACTTCGTCGACGGCGGCACCAACAAGCAGGCATCCCAGACCGGTCAGGGCACCGACTGGCGGGCCCAACTGAGCAAACTGTTGCCGATCACCCTCAACGAGGTACGCATCGACGACGGAAAGATCGCGTTCCATAACTTCAGTTCGAAACCGCCGGTCAATATGTACGCGACCCAGGTCAACGCCAGCTTCTACAACCTGACCAACGTGGTGGATGTCAAAGGCCAGCGCGACGCGCGCTTCGACGGCAAGGCGCTGTTTCTGGGCCAGGCACCGCTGGAAGCCACCGCCACGTTCGACCCCCTGAGCAATTTCGAAAACTTCGAATTCCGCTTCCGGGCCCGGGATATCGAACTCAAGCGCATGAATGACTTCGCCTCGGCCTACGGCAAGTTCGACTTCAATGCCGGCAACGGCGACCTGGTGGTGGAAGCCCAGGCCGAAAAAGGCCAGTTGACCGGCTACATCAAGCCTTTGCTGCGCAATGTCGAAGTGTTCAACTGGCAGCAGGATGTCGAGAACAAGGACAAGGGCATCTTCCGGTCGATCTGGGAGGCGGTGGTTGGCGTCAGCGAAACCGTGCTGAAGAACCAGCAGAAAAACCAGTTCGCCACCCGCGTGGAGCTCAGCGGCAACGTGCACCAGCAAGATATCAGCGCGTTCCAGGCGTTTTTGCAGATTTTGCGCAATGGTTTTGTCCAGGCCTTCAACGCCCGCTATGAACAACCCAAGCCCTCGACAGATTGATCTTCAACGTGACTGCCCATTCAGAGACTGAATAGCCCGTCTGCGTTCACAGTCGCCGGGGCTGCGCGGTATAGTCGGGCCAAGCTGATTACTCGCCCGCTTCGGTCCTGCACCGTTCGGCGTCACGTTCGAGGATTGATAGATGAAGTTCGAAGGCACCCAGGCCTACGTTGCCACCGATGACCTGAAACTGGCCGTCAACGCCGCCATCACATTGGAGCGGCCACTGCTGGTCAAGGGCGAACCGGGCACCGGCAAGACCATGCTCGCCGAGCAACTGGCCGAATCCTTTGGCGCCAAGCTGATCACCTGGCACATCAAGTCCACCACCAAGGCGCACCAGGGCCTGTACGAGTACGACGCGGTGAGCCGCCTGCGGGACTCGCAGCTGGGCGTGGACAAGGTGCACGACGTACGCAACTACCTGAAAAAGGGCAAGCTCTGGGAAGCCTTCGAGTCCGAGGAGCGGGTCATCCTGCTGATCGACGAAATCGACAAGGCCGACATCGAGTTCCCCAACGACCTGCTGCAAGAACTCGACAAGATGGAGTTCTACGTCTACGAAATCGACGAGACCATCAAGGCCAAGAAGCGCCCGATCATCATCATTACCTCCAACAACGAAAAAGAGCTGCCGGACGCGTTCCTGCGCCGCTGCTTCTTCCACTACATCGCCTTCCCGGACCGCACCACCCTGCAAAAGATCGTCGACGTACACTACCCGAACATCAAGAAAGACCTGGTCAGCGAAGCCCTCGACGTATTCTTTGACGTGCGCAAAGTACCGGGCCTGAAGAAAAAACCGTCCACCTCCGAACTGGTGGACTGGCTGAAACTGCTGATGGCCGACAACATCGGCGAAGCGGTACTGCGCGAGCGCGACCCCACCAAGGCCATCCCGCCCCTGGCCGGTGCCCTGGTGAAGAACGAGCAGGACGTGCAGTTGCTGGAACGCCTGGCGTTCATGAGCCGTCGCGGTAACCGATAAGGGCGATTGCCATGCTGCTCAACCTGTTCAATGAAATGCGTGCAGCCAAGGTGCCGGTGTCGGTGCGTGAGCTGCTGGACCTGATCAACGCGCTGAAACAGCGCGTTACCTTCGCCGACATGGACGAGTTCTACTACCTGGCCCGGGCGATCCTGGTAAAGGACGAACGGCATTTCGACAAGTTCGACCGGGCCTTCGGCGCCTACTTCAATGGCCTGGAAAAACTCGATGATCACCTGCAGGCGCTGATCCCCGAAGACTGGCTGCGCAAGGAATTCGAACGCTCGCTGACCGACGAAGAGCGCGCACAGATCCAGTCCCTCGGCGGCCTCGACAAGCTCATCGAAGAATTCAAGAAACGTCTGGAAGAACAGAAGGAACGCCACGCCGGCGGCAACAAGTGGATCGGCACCGGCGGTACCAGCCCCTTCGGCTCCGGCGGCTTCAACCCCGAAGGCATACGCGTGGGGGATGCCGGCAAGCGCCAGGGCAAGGCGGTCAAGGTCTGGGACCAGCGCGAGTACAAGAACCTCGATGATTCGGTGGAACTGGGCACGCGCAACATCAAGATCGCCCTGCGCCGCCTGCGCAAGTTCGCACGCCAGGGTGCGGCGGAAGAGCTCGACATTGACGGCACCATCGACCATACGGCCCGCGATGCCGGGTTGCTGAATATCCAGATGCGCCCGGAGCGGCGCAACACCATCAAGCTGTTGCTGCTGTTCGATATCGGCGGCTCGATGGATGCCCATGTGAAGACTTGCGAAGAGTTGTTCTCGGCGTGCAAGACCGAGTTCAAGCACCTGGAGTATTTCTACTTCCACAATTTCATTTATGAATCGGTGTGGAAGAACAACATGCGCCGGGGCTCGGAACGCACCTCGACCCAGGATTTGCTGCACAAGTACGGCGCCGACTACAAAGTGATCTTTATCGGCGATGCGGCCATGGCGCCGTATGAAATCACCCAGGCCGGCGGCAGCGTCGAGCACTGGAATGAAGAGCCCGGGTATGTGTGGATGCAGCGGTTCATGGAGAAGTACAAGAAGCTGATCTGGATTAATCCGTACCCGAAAGATACCTGGGGCTATACGGCGTCCACCGGGATTGTGCGGGATTTGATCGAAGACCAGATGTTTCCGTTGACGTTGCGCGGGCTTGAGGAAGGGATGCGCTTTTTGTCGAAGTAAGTTGTTTCCCAGACAACCACGATCAAATGTGGGAGCGGGCTTGCTCGCGAAAGCGCAGTGTCAGTCACCGAATATATTGGCTGATACACCGCCTTCGCGAGCAAGCCCGCTCCCACATTTTGTCCTGCGGCGGTCTTTAGTTTCTGGCAAGGTACTGCAAATACTCCACTTGCTGGCGATGCGCCGTCTCCTGCACCACCGGCGCCAACCTCACCTTCTCCCCCGGCAAGCACTGCGTCAGCCGCGCCAACGCCAATGGCGTCAACGCGCCCAATCGTGGGTAGCCGCCAATGGTCTGCCGGTCATTGAGCAACACAATCGGCTGCCCGTCCGGCGGCACCTGGATCGCCCCCAGCGGGATGCCTTCCGAGATCAGCGACGGCCCCTGATATTCCAGCGGCGTACCCAGCAAGCGCATGCCCATGCGGTCGGCACGGCTGTCGAGGATCCACTCGCTGTTGAACACATCAAACAGACTCTGCCCGCCAAACTGACCGATCTGCGCCCCGAGGATCACCTCCAGTGGCGCCTTGGAATCCAGCTTCGGCAATTGCCCGGCGGACAACACCTGCATCGCACCGCCCACGCCCGAATAGGTCAATTGCGCACCTTCGGCCAGTGACCGGCCAAAGCCATCCAGCCCGCCCAGTTCTTCACGTCCCACCGTGGCGCAGCTGCCCAGCACCTGCGGCGCATCAAACCCGCCCGGCGCTGCCAGGTAAGCCCGCGCACCGCTGAAAGGCTGGGTAAAACGCAAGCGCTGGCCCTTTTGCAGAATAAAGCTGCGCCCCGGGCTGATCGCGCGCTCGTCGACATACGCGCCCAAGTCCGCCCCGGCCAGCGCCAGCAGGCAATAGGCCTCGGCCTGCACGGTGAAGCCACCCAAGGTGATTTCCACCACCGGCGCATCCAGGGCATTGCCCAGCAACCAATTGGCCCACGACATCGACACCCAATCCAGCGCGCCGCCCTGGGTCACGCCCAAATGCCTGACGCCAAAACGTCCGGCGTCCTGCAACAGGCACAGCGGCGTGCTGGCCTCGATCAGCAAGCGGCTCATGCCTGCGCCTCCAACGGCGTGTCATCGCCACCCAGGTTGATGAATTCGCGATGGCTGACCGCTTCGTAACGCACGGTGTCCCCCGGCTGCATCAGGCTGTAGCCGTCGCGTTCGCGGTCAAACAACTTGGCCGGTGTGCGGCCGATCAGGTTCCAGCCGCCTGGCGAGACCACCGGATAAGCCGCCGTCTGCCGCTCGGCGATGCCCACGCTGCCCGCCGCCACCCGCTTGCGCGGGGTGTTGAGCCGCGGTGTCGCGAGCTGTTCATCCACCAGCCCCATAAAGGCAAACCCCGGGGCGAAGCCCAAGGCGAATACCTGGTACTCATGCTGGCTGTGACGGCGAATCACCTCCTCCACTGCCAGGCCACTGCGCTGCGCCAGCAACGCCAACTCCGGGCCGACACTCAGGTCATACCAGACCGGCAACACATGGCATCGCCCGCTGCCCTTGGGTTCGGGCTGCAATTCCTTGAGCGCCTGGTCGATCAACGCCCGTGCCTGGCCAGGGTCCAGCGCCAGCAGGTCGTAGTGCACCATCAGGGTCGTGTAGGACGGCACCAGGTCCACCAGCGCCGGGCCAAAACCTTCGCGCAAACGGCGGGTGGCGGCGAGCATCCAGGGCATGTTGTCTTCGGCGATCACCTCAAACAGGCGCACCATCAGGCAGTCGATGGCCACCACTTCAATCCGTGGCTTCATGCTGGGGTCAACGCCTCGCGGATGCGCTGCACGGCAGCCACTGAGCTGGCGTTATCGCCATGCACGCACAAGGTATTGGCTTGCAGGTGCAACGGACTGCCATCACTGGCGACCAACTGTTCTCCCCGGGCGATGATCAAGGCCTGCTGGATGATCTTTTCCGGGTCATGATGCACCGCGCCCGGCAACTGGCGGGAGACCAGATGGCCGGCGCTGTCGTAGGCACGGTCGGCAAAGGCTTCGAACCACAGGGTCACTCCATATTCCTCACCCAGGGCCTGGGCGGCGCTGTTGTCACGGGTGGCCATCAGCATCAATGGCAGGCTGGCGTCGTAGGCCGCCACGGCCTGGATCACCGCTCGCAATTGCGCAGGCTTGGCCATCATGTCGTTGTACATCGCGCCATGGGGTTTGACGTAGCTGACCCGCCCGCCCTGGGCCCGGCAAATACCGTCGAGGGCGCCGACCTGGTAGTGCAACAGGTCCTGGATTTCCTGCGGGGTGTAGGCCATGGAGCGGCGGCCGAAACCCTGCAGGTCCTGGTACGCCGGGTGCGCGCCCACCTGAACGCCATGCTCGAAGGCCAGGCTGACGGTCTTGCGCATGATGCTCGGGTCGCCGGCGTGGAAACCGCAGGCTACGTTGGCGCAATCAATGAACGGCATGACTTCGGCGTCCAGACCCAAGGTCCAGTTGCCAAAGCTTTCGCCGATGTCGCAGTTCAATAGCAGGCGGCTCACGGTAGGGCTCCTGTAGGCTTTATTTTTTTGTAGTGTGGGATCTTTTACCAAGATCTCGCAACGATGTTGTCCCGAGCCCCAACGACGCTTATCGTGAGACAGCTCGATTTTTGGCGGTTGCGGCACGCTGCGTCCAACTAATAAAAAACAATCCATGCATAAGAAAAGTTGATCCCATGAATTTGAAGTTCCTCGAAACCTTCGTCTGGGTGGCCAAGCTCAAGAGCTTTCGCCTCACGGCAGAGAAGCTGTTCACCACCCAGGCCTCGATCTCCAGCCGCATCGCCGTGCTGGAAAGCGAGTTGGGGGTAAAGCTGTTCCTGCGCGATTCCCGAGGTGTGAGCCTGACGCCGGAAGGCTTGAAGGTGCTCGATTATGCCGAGCAGATGATGGCGACCATGCAAGGGCTCAAGCAGTCCCTGGAAACCACCAGCAGCAAGGTCGGGCGTATCCGCATCGGAGTGATGGACACGGTGATCCACACCTGGCTGAGCGCGCTGGTGGCAGAACTGACGGACAACTTTCCGCGGGTAGAAATCGAGTTGGTCGCCGATACCGCGCTGAACCTCAGCGATCAGTTGCAAAAAGGCTTTCTCGACCTGATCCTGCAAACCGACCTGCTGCGCCAGGAAACCTTGCGCAGCCTGGAACTGGCCAGCCACCCCATGGGCTGGATCGTCGCCAGCCACTCGATCTACAACCGCGACTACGCGTCCCTCGCCGAACTGGCCCAGGAGCGCATCATCACCTACTCGAAAAACTCCTGTCCGCACCAGGACGTGCTCAGCCTGATGCAGGCTAACGGCGTATCCGCCCCACGGATGAACTGTGTGAACTCGGTGTCAGCGATCACCCGCCTGCTGCGGGACGGGTTCGGGATTGGTGCGTTCCCGCCCGTATTGGTCAGTGAAGAGCTGGCACGAGGTGAGTTGACCATGCTGCCCATGGAACAACGGCCGCCGAACCTGCAGGTGGTGGTGTCGTGGCGAGTGGGCGTGGAGTTGGTGGAGGAGATTGTGGCGCTGTGCCAGAGCGTGGTGCAGCAGTATGCGCAGAAGGTGGGCGAGGACTTGATGGTGTTGAGCAAACCCATGCCACTGAAGGAACCGATTTAAAACTGTGGGAGCGGGCTTGCGCGCGAATGCGGTGTGCCAGCCAACCCCTATGTCACTGACGCACCGCATTCGCGAGCAAGCCCGCTCCCACAATTTGACCGCGTCAGCCTTTAAAGCCCCTTGAGGTCCCGCTCTTCAATCGGTCGGCTCTGGCGCAGGCGCTTGCCGCCCAACACCACCCAGTCGATCAGGCGGAACAGGCACTCGATGCCGAACGACAACAGCATCGCCCCGCCCAGGCCCCAGCCCATGGCTTCCGGGGTCAGCAACAGCATGTAGCTGTAGCCGTTCCAGGTTTCCTGGCGAATCGCCGGGTCGGCGGCCACCGCCACTTGCAGCGCGCGGATGTACCACGGGCCCTGCATCGCCTGGAACTGCTTATCCAGCGCTACCTGGCGGTCGAGCAAGGTGCCCAGGCTGTTGGCATCGCTGCGAAACACCGGGTCGTCACTGGCACGGTAATGGGCCACCAGCGCCTGCAAGTCACCGTTGAAGAACTGTTGCGCCGTGGCATCGAAGCCGCGCAAGCCGGTCTGGGCTTCGATCAAGTGGGCTTCGACGCGCTTGGCGTAGTCGCTGATAAACCCCGGCACCTGCACACCGACCAACAGACCCACGGCAAACAACACCAGTCGCAAATAGCTGAGCAACATATTCGACGTCCTTATTCCGTTTTACCTTGGCTGACACATTCGCCGCGTCGCCACAGGCTCCACTGGCCCGGTTCGTAGCGGGTCCAGGTCTCGTTTTCGGTCAGGGGTTCGGTGGCAATTACCGTCACCACGTCATTGGGGGTGGTTTCGGCCTGAAAATCGACGATCACGTCGACATCTTTCAACCGTGCGGGGCCAAATGGCGCACGCCGGGTGATCTGTGCCAGCTTGGTCGAGCAATAGCAGAACAGCCAGTCACCGTCGCTGAGCAGGCAGTTGAACACGCCCTTGCTGCGGTATTCGCTGCAGGCGGCGATCAGGTCCGGCAGCACCTGTTCGATGTCCACCGGTTCCGGGAACGCTTCACGGACTCGGTTGAGCAAATCGCAGAACGCCGCTTCGCTGTCGGTATCGCCCACCGGGCGGTAGAACGTGGCGCGGGGGTTGAAGTCCGCCAGTTGACCGTTATGCGCAAAGCACCAGTTGCGGCCCCACAGTTCACGGACGAACGGATGGGTATTGGACAGGCACACCTTGCCCACATTGGCCTGGCGGATATGGCCAATCACCACTTCACTCTTGATGGGATAACGCTGCACCAGCAGCGCGACTTCCGATTCGCTGCTGGCCGCCGGGTCCTGGAACAACCGCAGGCCACGGCCCTCGTAGAAGGCGATGCCCCAACCGTCGCGGTGGGGCCCGGTACGTCCGCCGCGCTGCATCAGCCCGGTGAAGCTGAAGACGATATCGGTCGGTACGTTGGCACTCATGCCCAATAATTCACACATGCCAGGCTTCTCGATACAGGGCGTACAACGTTAAAGGCGCGGTTCGACCCGCATACCGCTGACAGGTGCCGGGCGACCGTAACGCTCATCGGCGAAGGGTTCGTCGTCATCCTCCGGCTCGGCAGCAGCGGCTGCCGCAGCGGCGGCCTTCTGCTCACGACGAACCCTGGCGGCACGCTCGATGGGCCAGCGGATCAGCACGAACACCAGGTACACGCCGAACGCGATCATGCAATACATGAACAGATCGGAAATCGCCCGCCAGGCGTTGTTGCCGACCTTGAGCACCAGGTCCAGGGCGGTGATGGCCACGGCCGGGGCGAACTGGGTCTTCACCGGGTCGACGATGGTCGGGCTGAACAGCAGCACCGCCACCAGCAACCGCAGTGGCTCGCGCAGCCAGCGCCACATCCAGCGGGTCATGGCAAACCACACCAACAGGCAACCCAGGGCTGCGAAGGCGTAGAGGCCCCAAGCGATCAGATAGTCGTTCTCGGTCATGGTGTCCATGGCAAGGTAGGCAAACAGGCCGCTATGATAACGGCTTTTCAGTGCCGAGGCTGCAATGCCGTCGGCCAACCGCCAGACAGAGAGTGATCCATGCCCCCATCGACCCACATCACTGCCGCCCCGATCGCCCGCAAGGCCCCAGGCACCGACCCGTATGCCTGGCTGCAAGCGCGTGACAGCGCCGAGGTGCTCGATTACCTCAAGGCGGAAAATGCCTGGCAAGAAGCACAATTGTCCGACCAGCAGGCGCTGCGCGAGACCCTGTTCGAGGAGATCAAGGGCCGCATTCTCGAAACCGACCTGTCCCTGCCCTCGCCCTGGGGCCCGTACCTGTATTACACCCGCACCACCGCCGGCGACGAATACGCCCGCCACTACCGCTGCCCGCGCCCGGCGGACGACAGCCAACAGGTCGACGAAAGCGCGGAAGAGCTGCTGCTGGACCCGAACGTACTGGCCAATGGCGGCTTTTTCTCCCTCGGCGCCTTCAGCATCAGCCCGGACCACCAGCGCCTGGCCTACAGCCTGGATACCAGCGGCGAAGAGATCTACACCCTCTACGTGAAGGAATTGGCCACCGGCAAGGTCAGCGAACTGGAGTTTGAAGACTGCGATGGCAGCATGACCTGGGCCAACGACAGCCTGACCCTGTTCTTCACCGAACTGGACGACACCCATCGCCCGCACAAGCTGTATCGCTATCGCCTGGACGGCACTGCCGCCGAAGAAGTGTTCCACGAGCCTGACGGACGTTTCTTCCTGCACTGCTACCGCTCCAGCTCCGAGCGTCAGTTGCTGCTGGCCCTGGGCAGCAAGACCACCAGCGAGATCTGGGCCCTGGACGCCGAAAAGCCGCAGCAGGCGTTTACCTGCATGGCGCCACGGGTCGAAGGCCATGAATATGACGTCGACCACGGCAAGCTGGACGACCAGTGGACCTGGTTTATCCGCAGCAACCGTGACGGCATCAACTTTGCGCTGTTCCAGGCGGCCGACACCGGCAGTGTGCCGACCCAGGACGACTGGCTGAACCTGATCCCCCACGACGACGCGGTAATGCTCGATGGCGTAAGCCTCAATGCCCGGGCCATGACCCTGAGCCTGCGGATCGGCGGCCTGCCGATCATCGAAGTGCACCCACAGGGGCAAGCCGCTTATCGCGTGGAGTTACCGGACGCGGCCTACAGCCTCTATGTGCAAAACAGCCTGGAATTTGCCAGCGACAAGATCCGCCTGCGCTATGAGGCGCTGAACCGCCCGGCCCAGGTTCGTCAGCTGGAACTGGCCGGCGGCGCACAACAAGTGCTCAAGGAAACCCCGGTGCTGGGCGTGTTCAACGCCGACGACTACGTCAGCCAACGCCTGTGGGCAACGTCGGCCGATGGCACTCAGGTGCCGATCAGTCTTGTCGTCCGACGCGATCAGTTGGGTAAGCCGACGCCCCTGTATCTGTACGGCTACGGCGCCTACGGCCACAGCCTCGACCCGTGGTTCTCCCACGCCCGCCTGAGCCTGCTGGACCGTGGCGTGGCCTTCGCCATTGCCCATGTACGCGGCGGCGGCGAACTGGGTGAGGCCTGGTATCGCGGCGGCAAGCAGGAGCACAAGCAAAACACCTTCAGCGACTTTATCGCCTGCGCCGAACACTTGATCGCCCAGGGCCTGACCACCTCCAAGCAACTGGCCATCAGCGGCGGCAGCGCCGGCGGCCTGTTGATCGGCGCGGTGCTCAATCAACGCCCGGAGCTGTTCCAGGCGGCGATTGCCGAAGTGCCGTTCGTCGATGTGCTCAACACCATGCTCGACCCCGAGTTGCCGCTGACCATCACCGAGTACGACGAATGGGGCAACCCGCAGGAGCCCGAGGTGTATGAGCGGATCAAGGCGTACGCACCGTACGAAAACGTCAGCGCCCAGGCCTATCCGGCCACGCTGGTGATCGCCGGCTACAACGACAGCCGCGTGCAGTATTGGGAAGCGGCGAAGTGGGTGGCCAAGCTGCGCGACACCAGGACCGACGACAACCTGTTGCTGCTCAAGACCGAGCTGGGCGCCGGCCACGGCGGCATGAGTGGTCGTTACCAGGGATTACGTGACGTAGCACTCGAATATGCATTTGTTTTCAAGGCGCTGGGGCTGATTTAAGGAACTCCGCCTGGCGGGCCGGTCTGAACACTTGACCGCCGGGCGCGCCCTGCACGATTTATGGACAAAGACTGTAAGCCTCATGCCAGAACCGACCTTACTCAATAACGAAATCCGCGACATGCTGATGGATTGCGGCCTGTTCGACCCGTTGCTGCCGGAAGACTTCCACGTAGCGGCGGGCTATTTCAACATCAGCAGCATCGCCCGCGATGAGGTGATTTTCCTCGAGGGCGACGCGGGCACCTTCATGTGCATCATTCACTCAGGCCAGGTGGCGGTGCAGAAGACCAACCATGCAGGCCAGCGCCTGACTATCGCCACCTTGCGCAGCGGGCGGACCTTTGGCGAGATGGCTGTGCTGGACGGCGAGCGCCGCTCCGCCAGCTGTGTGGCGGCCAGCGATTGCGTGCTGTTGAACCTGGGCAAGGATTCCCTGGAAAAGATGCTCAACGATGCACCGAAAATCGCGGCCAAGATCATTCGTGCGATTGCTATCGCCCTGTCCAGGCGCCTGCGCATGGCGGACGGGCAATTGCTGTCCCAGCAGTTTTAGCCGCCTGGGGTCTTGGGCTTGATGTCGTTTTGCTGCAAGCCGGGGATCGTCTGGTCCTTCGGCGGCGCGGGCAGCACGATCGGCGCCAACAATGGCTCACCGCTGCCGGCCGCCTTTGGCGTTGCCGGTGGCGTGACTTGCGGGTAAGGCGTGGGCGTTGCAGTACCCGGTGAACCCGCCGTGGGCGCGGGGGTAATCGGCACGGTTTGCGACTCCTGAGCCTGGGCCACACCGCCAAGGGCGAGCGCGCTCCACACAATGACCGTTAGAATGCTGCACTTCATCGATGGCTCCATGGCCTGACCGTAAAGTCGTAAGGCTACTCCCAACCGCGCAAGAATGCCCTTCCCAATGAGATTTCCATGAAACGTTTCGTTCTGCTGGACACCACTCCGATCCCCGATAACGGCGGTGCCTTGTGCCTGTTCGAATACGGTGAGGACTTTGTCATCAAGATTCAGGGCGGTGACGGTGGCCAGTTGATGAACACGCGCATGCACGGTTCCGAGGATGCGCTGGCGGAGATTCCGTGCCGCAAAGTCGCCGGTCGGCCCGGCTCCAGGGTGTTGATTGGCGGCCTGGGCATGGGTTTTACCCTGGCGGCAGCGCTCAAGCATTTGGGCAAGACTGCCGAAGTGGTGGTTGCCGAGCTGGTGCCCGGCGTGGTCGAGTGGAATCGCGGGCCCCTGGGGGAAAAGTCCGGCCGCCCGCTGCTGGACCCGCGCACCGTGATCCGTATGGAAGACGTGGCCAAGGTGCTGCAGGCCGAGCCCCAGGGGTTTGACGCGATCATGCTGGACGTCGACAACGGCCCCGAAGGCCTGACGCAAAAAGCCAACAGCTGGCTGTATTCCGCCGGTGGCCTAAGCGCCTGCGCCAAGGCGCTACGGCCCAAGGGCGTGCTGGCGGTATGGTCGGCCAGCGCCGACAAGCAGTTCAGCGACAAACTGCGCAAGGCCGGCTTCAAGGCCGAGGAAGTGCAAGTGTTTGCCCATGGCAACAAGGGCACGCGGCATACCATCTGGATTGCCGAGAAACTCAAGGGCTGAAACAGCCGCCTGAATTCACTGCGCGGGTCGTAGGTCAGATCGACCGGCGCAGTCGATTCAAATGCCTCAAGCCTTCCAGCACCAACACCACCACCGCCAGCCAGATCGGCAGGTAGGTCATCCATTGGCCCGGTTTGAGAGCGTCTCCCAGCATCAGCGACACGGCCACCAGCAGCACCGGTTCCGCGTAACTGAGCAAACCGAACAGGCTGAACGGCAACAGCCGGCTGGCCAGGATGTAGGAATAACCCGCCGCCGCGCTGACCAACCCCATGAGTGGCACCAGCCAATAGAGCGCCGGGCGCTGCGCCAGGGTCTCGTTGATGGGCTCACTACCGAGGACGAACCACAGCGCGACCGGAATCATCAGCATCATGTCCAGCCACAGCCCGCCGAGGTTGTCGGTGCCACAACGCCTGCGCAGCACGAAATACAGCGGATAACCGACGCACACCACCAGGGTGGTCCAGGAGAACCCGCCCGTGCGATACAGCTCGTTGGCCACGCCCACCGCCGCCAGCGCAGCGGCAATTTTTTGCAGATGGGAAAGGCGTTCGCCGTAAACGATGCGCCCGGTGATGACCATGGTCAGCGGTAACAGGAAATAGCCCAGCGACACATCCAGGCCGTGGCCATTGAGGGGCGCCCACATGAAGATCCACAACTGCACACCCACCAGGGCACTGGTGAGCACGACACAGGGCAGCAACGCGGGTTTCTCCCGCAGACGCTTGTAGATCAACGGCACCCACTTCCAATCCCCGGACAGGCACAGCAGCAACGTCATGAAGGGCAAGGAGATGAGCATTCGCCAGCCAAATATCTGCTGGCCATTCAAGGGTTCAAGAAGGGAGGTAAAGAAATACAGCACACCAAACAGGAAGGAAGCGGAAACCGCCAGAACAACGCCTTTAGACACAACAGCCTCTACAAAAAATTGCATGCATTCAATTGAAGCAGGCCGTTGCATTCACGCAGTGTGAATGTCAGTGAGATGAACATCAGAAGTTTATTAACGGGCACCATAAACTTACAACTTGCACAGGACACCTATCCCGAATCTTCAAGTTATAACAACAGGGTAACGCGTTGATTTTTTATTATTTGCACGACGATCATCAGACACTTCAACCACCCGACTTCGGTTATTGGAAGCAGTACGCTCTGGATGAGCGCTTCTGATTTGAAACGCCACAACGTCAACCACGGCGGTTGATATCGTGAAAGGAAAGCCCGGCTTGCGGGAAACTGACAGTCGCCAGGAAAGACCTGACGTATTGACTACCTGACGCCACCACAGAACACACTAACGGCAGTAGGCCAAGAGGCGCCACATTAAACAAACTGGCAAAGTTAGTCCAACACTTTATCACCCTGAAGCCAATTAAATGCCCCACGGCATTTAAATCGATATTTGCCGGATCTTTACTGTATATTAAGCCGTTATACGCCCGACAGAAACAGCACAAGGCCGCCCCTGCCGGTTCGTCACTTAGTTACTTCTACTGTCGATAACGTAGGGCACTTTCTTCTTGAACGTATCGTTCAGTTCTTTGCGGTCAAGTGACGTGAAGCCGCCCAACTGCCGGGCGCTGAAGCCGCTGTCCCCTACCGGTGCCTCGGGCGCCAGGCTGACCATGCGCTTGGCTACCGCCTCGATTGCCTTTTCATACCCGCCTTGCTTGTTCAGGTTGAACGCGCCGAGGTCAATCTGCGTGCGCAACCATCCTCCCCAGTAAAACTCCAGGAATTCCGGCACCACCTCACCAGAGGTCGGCTTGCCGTAGGACGCCTTGCGGGAGAAGTAAACCAGGCTGCGGAACATATCGTCGCCGAGGTCCTTGAAGCCCAGGTGTGCCGGAATGTGCTCAGGCGTGATGGTCTTGCCCTGGCCGTCCTTGAGCCAGACCTTGCGGCCCTGCTCCATGCGTTTCCAGAAAGTCGCCAGGTCGGGACTGTCGCTGAAGTTATCGGTGACCCGCACCCACATCTTCAGTTTGGCGCCGGCACCTGGCTGCTCCCACAAGGTACTGAACGAGTGGTGGCCGTCAGTGAGGTACAACTGGCCAGCGGGGCCGACCACCACGGTTTTCATGTCCGCCACGTGAGCGCCCACCGGGTCTTTGCAGGTGAAGCTGCCTGGCTTATGCAGATCGGCATCTTCAGGCACCTTGTCGACACCGCCCTGGCCGTTGGTTTCACAATATTCGTCGAACACTTTTTTGGGCGACTCGGCAAATACCCCCAGCTTGTAATGAATCTGATCAAAACCGATGACGGCCTGGGTCGGGTGGAGCTGCTCCAGCGCCACATTGATCACCTGGCCTGGCTGGGGCGTGGAAAACGCCTGGACCTGAACACTGACGGCGCACAACAGCAGCGCCCACAACCATGAATGCATCCGCATGAGTACCGCTCCTTATGATTCAGTTCGTCGATACTACAAACAATCCCCCTCACCGGTATGACCGCGCCTGAAAAAGCCGGAGGTTTATTAGCCCGCAAGCAGCTAGAATCAACGCTATCCGTGATCCACTAAAAGACAGGAGCCATGATGAGCTCGACCAACCCGCCCTCCCACACCGCCAAGCTGGACCGCATCCTCGCCGATGCCCAGCGCGACCGGGAAATGGGCTACCGCGACAAAGCCCTGAAGATGTACCCCCACGTGTGTGGCCGCTGCGCCCGTGAATTCGCCGGCAAGCGCCTGAGCGAACTGACCGTGCACCACCGCAACCACAACCATGACGACAACCCACAGGACGGCTCCAACTGGGAGTTGCTGTGCCTGTATTGCCACGACAACGAACACTCGCGTTATACCGACCAGCAGTATTTCGGCGAAGGCTCCACCAGCAGCCCGACGATCGCCAAGGCGACGCACAACCCGTTTGCGGCGTTGGCCGGGTTGATGAAGAAAGACGACTGAAGCGATGTAATGACCGACCTGCTGTGGGAGATGGCTCGCTGTGGAAGGAGGCTCGCAGTGGGAGAAGGCTTGTTGTGGCGAGGGAGCTTGCTCCCGCTGGGCTGCGTAGCGGCCCCACGTTTTTTGGGAGCGCTTCGCACTCCAGCGGGAGCAAGCTCCCTCGCCACAGCAAGCCCCTTTGCCATAGCAAGCTCCCTTGCCACAGTGTTGCAACACGTGCCGCTCAAACTGACCGCCTTTCGAGCAATCCCCGTATAATCGCGGTTTTTCTCGAAGGCACCCTCTCCCGTGGGCAATAAACGCTACAGCTGCATCGGTCTGTACAACCCCAAATCCCCCGAAAACGTCGGCTCGGTGATGCGCGCCGCCGGCTGCTACGGCGTGGCCTCGGTGTTCTACACCGGCAAGCGCTATGAGCGGGCCCGGGACTTTATTACCGACACCAAGAAGGTCCACCACGACATTCCGCTGATCGGTATCGACGACCTGAAAAAGATCCTGCCCCTGGGCTGCATCCCCGTCGCCGTCGAGCTGGTGGAAGGCGCCCGCCCTCTCCCCGAATACACCCATCCGGACCGTGCGCTGTATATCTTCGGCCCGGAAGACGGCTCCCTCGACAAAGAGATTCGCGACTGGTGTGAAGACGTGATCTACATCCCGACCACCGGTTGCATGAACCTCGCCGCCACCGTCAACGTGGTGCTTTACGACCGTCTGGCCAAGGGCAACAACACCCGTTCGGGCCCCAAATACTGATTTTTTGGGAACATCCGCGGCCTGTGTGCAGTCAGCTGCATATCAATCAGCCCTTGTTGGAGACAGATCATGAGCGACAGCAAAACCCTGCGACCCGTTATCCGGTCCACCCCGTTCGAGCCCCAACCCACGCAAAACGTCCAGGGCTGGGAACGCATCGGCTCCCTGGCTGGCGGTGTGGTGATGATGGGCAAAGGCCTGCGCCGTGGCGGCTTTTTCGGTTTGATCCAGGTGGCGATTGGCGGCGTAGCGCTGGCACGCGGGATCAGCGGGCATAGCTCGGCGAAAGAGTTGCTGGAGCGCAGCCGCCAGGAAATGAACAGCGTGCGAACCAAGATCGAACGCGCCGGTGAGGAACTGAAAAACCTCAAGACCAAGGCTGAAGTGGCGGCTGAAAACGCCAGCAAAACTGTGGGTTAACCCCGATCAAAAGTGGGAGCGGGCTTGCTCGCGAAAGCGGAGTGTCAGTCACTGACTGTGTTTCTGATACACCGCTTTCGCGAGCAAGCCCGCTCCCACCTTGGTTTCAGTGCAGCAGTTTGGTATCGAGTACTACCGACGACTCGCCAATAATGCTCTCCCCCAGCTGCACGAATTCCTTTGTGCTGATGCTGTTCAAGCGCATCACCGCCTGGGTCAAATCATCCAGCGAACGCTTGTTGTGGGTTTTCACACGAATCTCGCGGTCCAGCTCCTGCAACAACACCACCGCTCGTGAGACGGTCGCGCTATTGGCGTGCTCGACCCGCAGGGTGGTCACGTCCTTGCCTTCGTTGGCCAGCCGGGCCTGCAGGGCGGCATAACGATCGTCGCTGATCCCCCCTGCGCGGCGCATCAGCTCAATGGCGTAGTACTGCGCCAAGCCCTCGCTGATCCAGTCGCTGCCCTGGTGGTCGTTGAAGCGGCCGATAGCCTGCACCACTTCACGGATCAACGGGCTGCTGCCGTTCTCGCTGACCAACGGCGTACGGCTGTTGAGGTAGATCGAGTCCCGCGCCGAATACGCACCGCGCCGCATCGGGTCACTGGCGCCCACCACCAGCAATTTCGCCGGGTGCCGTGGGAATGCCGCTTGCACTTGCGGCCAGACAAACGTCAGCAAGGTCAGCACATCCATGCGATGCATGCCTTGCCCTTTGGGCGACGCCACGGTGATTTCGGTTTCCCCCAGGCGCATCCTGCGACTGCCCAGCGTACCCGCGAGCATCCAGCCGGTGGGCCGGTCAAACAGGCGGGAAACGTTATCGATGCGGAATTTGTTCTTGCCGATGCGCGGCCAGGACGTCTCGACGCTTTTCCAGCCGGCAGGCAGTTCAAACACCAGGCGCGACACCAGTTCAATGCCGTCCTGTTGATCCAGACGTGCAGTGGGCACCAGGTCTTCGCCGCGAAACAGCGCCCAACTCGGGGTCATCCGCGCTTCATAGACGCCTTTCTTGCGGGCGTGGGTGAGGCGTACACGGTAGGTCAGGCTGGCCTTGTCGGCACTCGGTTGCCACAGGCCGCGGCTGTCACCCGGGGTAATGCCCGGCAACACTTGCCACTGGCCATCGGCCTTGAAGTCGCTGTAGTCGCCGTCGCGGCCCAGGTCGAAGTTGAGGCTGCGCACCGCCGAGCCCTGGGACAGGCTCAGGCGCACTTCTGCCTGATCACTTTGGGGCAACAGCTTGACGTGATAGTCCAGGTCAACTTTCTTCGCCGCCCACGCCGGCGCACTCAATACCAACAACAGCAGGCTCGCCGCCAGCCTGGCTCCAACCGTCATACACACTCCTTCTCAGCCTGCTCGAAAAATCAGGTAATCCTCCCAGTCATCCTCGGGCACGCTGCCTTCGCTGAGCATGCGCCCGGACTGGGAAATGCGTTCCTGGTGCACAGCGTCGCGATCGCCGCAGACCAGGTGGTGCCACAGCGGCAAGTCCTTGCGCTCGCTGACCAGCCGGTAACCGCAGGTGGGCGGCAGCCATTTGAACTGGTCGGCCTGGCCCGGAGTGAGCTGGATGCAATCGGGCACCGAGGCGCGACGGTTGGGGTAATCGGTGCACTGGCAGGTTTTCAGGTCCAGCAGTTTGCAGGCGATGCGCGTGTAGTAGACGCTGTTGTCGTCTTCATCCTCGAGCTTTTGCAGGCAGCACAGGCCGCAGCCGTCGCACAACGACTCCCACTCATCCTGGTCGAGTTGTTCGAGGGTTTTGCGGATCCAGAAAGGTTCGACTTTGGCGGCCATGGCTCTACATCAATATCGGTATGTTAAAAGGCCGCCAGTCTAGTGCCCATGGCCCCCGGGGCCAAGCGCTTACGACTGTCGGTAGAACAAGACTTGTCAGCCACCCGGCGGCGAAGTAGTTTTGAACCCCGGTTTTTCATCAGGATCAGCCCAATGAGCAGCAACCCACGCGTCGCCGACTATCCGATCCACCCACAATTCACCGACCGCTGGTCGCCGCGCGCCTTCACCGGCGAAAGCATCCCGGTGGACACCCTGTTGAGCTTCTTCGAAGCCGCGCGCTGGTCACCTTCGGCCTACAACTCGCAGCCATGGCGTTTTCTCTATGCGCGCCGCGACACGCCGAACTGGGAACGTTTCCTGGGCCTGCTGAACGAATTCAACCGTGGCTGGGCACAGCATGCCTCGGCCCTGGTGATCGTCGCGTCGAAGACGACCTTTGCCGTGCCTGGTGCCACCGAAGAAACCCCGGCCCTGTGGCACACCTTTGACACCGGCTCGGCCTGGGGCCACCTGGCGCTGCAAGCCAGCCTCAGCGGCTGGCACACCCACGGCATGGCCGGTTTCGACCAGGAACTGACCCGCAAGGAACTGAAGATTCCTGAAGGTTACGCCCTGCACGCTGCGGTGGCGATTGGCAAGCTCGGCGACAAATCGACCCTGGCCGACTACCTGCAAGCCCGGGAAACCCCGAGCCCGCGTCGTCCATTGAACGAGCTGGTGTCCGAAGGCGACTTCAACCACCAGGACTGAACACGCTCTGGCAGTCGTTGACGGTCACGTCAAAACCCTGCTGCTGCGATCACAGCAGGGTACACCCGCCACAAGTGCAGCTACGCCTTGGCGATCAGCGCGTAATAGGCCCTGCGCAGCTCGTCTCGATCACGCTTGTACATACTGGCGAGAAACGGTGTCATGTCTTCAAGACCGTTTGCGTTCAAGTCCACTGGATAGATTTTATTATCCCTCGCTGAATACAGGAAATTACTTAACTGCAGATCGTTGTGGTAAAGATTTTTCTGTTCCATGCGCCGAAATGCGTCATCCAGTAAAAGCCTGGCCTCTGGGGGCAAACTTCCCCTTGCCAGGGTATTTACATCCACCCCGTCCAGCTTGCCCATTTTCAAATAACGGCGACCATTTTCAAATATCGTGGTTGCAAAGCCGTCACCGTAATAGCTGTTCAGGCACAGGGTCTCGTTATCGACAAAGTCGTCGGCAGAAGTCATGGATGAAGGGCCATAGTCCTTATAGACACTTTTCCCGTCGAGACTGTCGTAGATCGTCCCCTCACCGCCCCCGCCAATTTCCGGCCCCAGGTCTGATGCCACAGAAGGCGGGTTACCGCCGCGTGCCCCCAGGCGCTGCCATTGGTCCCCCTGAAGGTGCTGCACCAGCAACGGCGTTTGCCGGTTGTTGTGATAAATCTGCGCCTGTACGGCACCGTCGGCGGTGCGAGTCACTTGCCGCACTTCGTAGACCGCAGTGTTGCCGGCAGTATCGGTATGGCGGATGTGGGACAAGTGACCGTCCGCCGCCACATAGATCCCCTGACTGTTGCGCGCAAGCCCGGCTATTTTCGATTCGGCCACGCTGTAGTCGCCAAGCAACCGGTTGTTCAGGGCGCTGCCCGGCTCGGCAGGCGTGGTGATGATCGCCCCATCCATCGCACTCGTTTTTGCGGTGAAGCCTTCAAGAGGGCTGCCGTAAGGCCGCATCCTGTCCACATCAAACGCATACCATCGACCGTTCTGGAGTACCGCGCCTCCATCAACGCTTTGCCCGGCGACCTTGAAGGTACCCGTCGCTGCTGCGTCATAGTGTTTACTGGCAGCCTTCAACAGGTCATAGCTGCCGCTCGCGCCCCTGAGCTTGTTGACCACCTCTGCACCCGTGGCGCGTACAAAGTTGGCGCCTTTGCCCAGCAATCGGGCACCGCCCGCGACCAGTTCGCTGAAGCCATCCAATGGGTTGAATGCTTGAATGGCAGCCACACCGATGACTTTTGCCACTTGAATGGCCTTGGCGGCGGCGCTCGCGACCTTGGCCCCCGCCTTCGTGACTTTCGCCGCCACACCCGCGCCCGCCGTGACAAAACCAAAGACATCCAGCGCCAGGTCACTGGCCCCTTCCAGGTGGTTACCCCTGGAAAAATTCACGATGGCGGACCTGAGCGGAATCAGGTCAAGAAAAAAGTGGGTGACGTTCCACTCGGTTGCCATTTGTTTATCGAACGAGGTGACACCCCGGGCATAGGTTTTTATGTCATCACTGTCGAGATCAAGATGCTCAACAAAGGCATCGGCAATGTGCTGGGTTCGCGCACTGGAAAAACTGGGGGGCGGCGTTGACAAGCCGTCCTGGCTCTTTTGGCCAAGGGCAGCCTCGCTCACGGTCTTGGGCTTGAAGGGCTCCGTCTTGAACTCCTTGTTGGCCTGCCGCTCGCGTTTTGTTGTTAACTCCGAGGCCGGCACCGACTTGATTGCACCTGCGTTCAAATCAATTTCATAAACGGTGTTGCCATTTCTTCCGGTGGCCTTGACCCACAGTTTGTTTTCCGCGCCCTGGCGTTTTTTAGAGGTGAAGTCGAGGCCCAGTTCATAAGTGTTTTTCTGAAAAAACTCGAGCTTTGCAAACTCCAGGTTTTCCCGGTCAACCAAGGGCAGTGTTGCGACAAGGTGCCTGATGACGCTGCGAACCCCTTGCTGGCGAGAAGTGATTGCTTGTTCAAATTCTTCGTTGAAGATTTTGTTCACGCTGAAATCCAGGCTCTTGCCTTTGATTGCCTCGGCAATGCTCGAGTCCCTGGTTTCCCATGGGTATTGGCCAAGTCCGCTCATGGCGATGTCCAACAACGAGAAAAGCCCGCCGGGCGCCCGGTTCGGATCATAAAGTGGTTGGGCTGACGGTTGTTTCGAGTCAACGATCTTCAGTCGTTTCTCTTCAAAAGGTACGTGTTCGCCAAACCGCTCCTTCAAATGGGCCAACGCAATGTCTTTACGGCTTGGAATTTCGGCTTCCAACAAACCGGTAGCCGCAAGCGTCGACTTCAGTTGTGCGTTGAATGCCGTCCTTGCACGGTCTATCTCATCGTCGCTGTAACGATCACCTGGCTGGCATGTGACGATCCCGTTGACCACGGCCCAGTCCACCAATGCCGCCTTTTGTGCATGTTCGGCGGCGGCTCGATTCGTCAGGATCGCGTTTTCCGCGCTGGACATGACTTGGGCAAAGGTCATGTGCGCCACCTTTCCGGGGAACTGCGCCTCTATGGCCGCCGCTGCGACCGCGAGGCTTACCCAGGCCGGGCTGCCGTAGGTCACGCGGTCGGGGATGTCCTTGATCAAAAACTCGGGCGCCTTTCGTGCCAGTAACAAATAGGCGCCGGCCTTGGCCATCTCGGGACTGGTCTTGTGATTTTCGTGCAGGTAAGTGCTCAGGCGCTCGAGCACTGTCGAAGCCGGCTTGCCCCAATGGGCTTGTTGGGCGAGGTCGAAACCCGCCACGCGGTTACGGTGCGGCGCCGTGATGGACTCCGGGTCAAGCAGCAGATGGATCGCACTCAGTGCGTACTCGTTCACGCTGGTCTCGGAGGCGGCGCCCCCAAGCTGGTCCTGTATGGCTTGCCCCAGTGCCTGCCCGCGGGTGGAGCTGACGAGGGTTTCGAGTGCCTTGGCAGGATCAGCCAATGCCTCGCCCGACAACGGCTGGTTCGCGTTCAGATATTCCAGTACACCCACGCTTGCGCCGATGTGCGGTGCATTGGGGTTCTGGCTGCCATGGTCGGTAGCCGCCGCCAGTACCCTGCGTTGTTCAGCGGCGCTCATGGGAACAGGCCAGGACAACCCGCCGCCAAAATTGCCGAGCGGATGCTCCAGTGCCCTGTCACTCACCGCATGGGCATGACCGGTCAGCTGAAAATGATTGGTGGGCAACCCCAAGCCGATACTTCCGAGAAAGGTCTCTACCGTCGCCGCTTTACCCGCCTGGGTCGGGTAGGACGAGTCGGGGTGTATTTGCATCGGTGTCGTTTGCAGCGCGGCCAGCACCGCTTGAGGGCTGGCATTCACGCCAAGACGGCTGGCGATTTCGTTGAGCTTCTGGCCCAGTGTCCGCAGATTCTCGCGGTCGCCCAACGCCGCGGTGAGACCGGATTGCCGGGGGACTGGGGCGAGGGCCTGCGTATCGCGATCGGCCGTAGCACCCAGAGCAGAGGGCAATAGAGGGAGCGCCGCCGGCTCGGTAGAAAGCGGGGAAAGTTGCGGAGTTACCCGTGGAGGGAGAGACACAGTGCCAGCATTCAACATGAGAATGTACCCATCTGGAGAGGGGTACGAGCCTCACATACGGCCTGCGAAACGAACATCTGATTAGTGTTTGCAGAAATTTGTAAGCGCCCGGTAACACGCGTTGCCGGGCCTTCGCGCTGTCAGTAACCGCGCTCGAAACTCACTTCGCCGCGCAACGTTTCCTGCGCCTGGTACGCGCGCAAATTCTCGACAAATAATTGCACCATCATCCCCGGCGAAGTCGGCGCCGAGCTGTGCCCGGTCAGCAGCAAGCCCCAGGCGGTCCAGAACGGATGGCGCTGGGGCAATGGTTCCTGACGGCAAACGTCAATCACCGCGCCGGCCAGATGGCCTTCCTTCAACGCTTCCACCAGGTCCGCATCGACCACCGCCACACCGCGCCCGACATTGATGAACAACCCGGTCGGCTTGAACTGCTTGAACAGCGCCGCATTGTACAAATCGTGGGTATTCGGCGTGTTGGGCAGCAGGTTGACCACGTAGTCCACCTCACCCACCAGGCGCGGCAACGCGTCGAGCCCGGCAACTTCGACAAACGGCGCCTGCTCACGGGCCTCACTGGCAATGCCGTACAGCTCAACGCCAAACGGCTGCAGGAATTGCGCAACGCTGCGGCCGATATCACCGGTACCGACGATCAGCACTTTGCGCCCCGCCAGGCTCTGGCCCATGCGGTTATCCCACTTGCGCTCGACCTGGCTAACCAGCCGCGCCAGCACTTCACGCTCATGGCCAAGCATGTAAGTCAGCACGTATTCGGCCATCACCTGGCCAAAAATGCCCACGGCGCGGGTCAGGCGGTAATCCCGCGGCAGGCCGTCGGCCAGCAGCGGCGTAATGCCGGCCCAGGTGGATTGCAGCCATTGTGGCTGGTGCCCCTGGCGCAGCAAGGTGGCCAGAAGATCCGGCTGGCCCAGCCACACCGGGCAATCGGCCGCCAGGCGCGACAATTCGGCGGAGTCGCCGCTGGTCATGACCTCAAGGTCCGGCGCCGCTTCGCGCAGCAGCCGGGCGTACAGCGGGTGATCGTGTTCAGCAATCAGAACGCGCATGGTTCAAACCTTTCAAAAACACTGCAGGCGGCCGCCGGTCCAGTTCACTGTACCGTGCGGCCGCCGCAAAAAATTGAATTCCATTGATGAATGTGCCCCGGACGGGGCACTGACCGATCACATCGGGTCATTGCGTCGCAGCAGCTCTTCGGGCAAGTGTTCGATGTACTCGTCCTCGGCCGGCGGCATTTGCAGGTGGTAACCCTGCTTTTCGAGGTTCTCCAGAACCACGGTGATGTCCTCGCGGGACAGCTTGCGCTCCGGGCTCAGCACCAGGTCGAAGGCGTGGTGCGGCTTGCCGAAGGCGGCCAGCAGACTTTCCGGCACGCGCTCCAGTGCATCGCTTTTCAGCACGTAGAGGTACATCTCGTTTCGTTTGAGGCTGCGATAGATGGAGCAGATACGTTTCAAGGCTGTTCTCCGGCAGTGGCCAGGCTGTCCAGCAGCGCCTGGCCCATCAGTTCGCGGCGCCAGCCACGCAGCGAATCTGGCAATTGGTAAGGCCCCTCGGGGTAGCCGCTCTTGACCAGGGCTTCAAGGGTTTTCTTGCGCAGCATCAGTTCCGGCGCCATGTCCAGGCGTTCGGCCTCGGCCTGGCCCAGGGCGCGCAGTTGCTTGATCAGCGTGGCGGCGTCCACCGGCAATGGCTCGGCAACCGCCGGTGGCCACTGGTCCATGGGCACGCTGCCGGCGCGCTTGATCAGGCCCAGCAGGAACTCGCCGTCCTGGCGCACGGTGCGCGGGTGCATGTCTTCGATCTTGCCCAGCGCGGCGAGGTTATCCGGCTGGGATTTGGCCAGGGGCCATAACGAGTGCTCACGGATGATCCGGTTGCGCGGCAGGTCACGGGCACGGGCTTGCTGTTCGCGCCAGGCGCACAGTTCCCGCAATACGGCGAGCTGGGCACGGGAGAGTTTCCAGGCGAGCTTGGCGTCACGGTAAACCTCGTACGGGTCGACTTCGCGGCGCAGGTTGGCCACCAGTTCGGCACCGTCTTCCAGGACCCAGGCGTATTTGTCGTCGGAAAGCTTCGGGCGCAGGCGTGTGTAGACTTCTGCCAGGTGCACCGCGTCTTCGGCGGCGTAGCTGATTTGCGTCTCGGACAATGGCCGCTGCAACCAGTCGGAGCGGGTCTCGCCCTTGGGCAACTCGATATCGAGGACGGCTTGCACCAACCGCGAATAGCCCATGGAGAAACCGAGGTTCAGGTAGGCCGCCGCCAGTTGCGTGTCGAACAACGGCACCGGCAGGCTGCCGGTTAGGCGCAGCAACACTTCCAGGTCTTCGCTGCACGCGTGTACCACCTTGATCACCGCCGGGTTCTCCAGCAAGGCGGCCAGGGGTTGCCAGTTGTCGATGGTCAGGGGGTCGATCAGGTAAGCGCGCGCGCCATCACCGATCTGGATCAGCCCGGCTATGGGATAAAAGGTGTCGACCCGCATGAATTCGGTGTCGAGGGCGACGAATGGCAACTGCTGCCATTCGGCGCAGTGCTGGCCGAGGCTATCGTTGTCGCAGATCCAGTGAATATCGATGGCCACACGGCTCTCCCTTGAAGAATGGCGCGCAGTATATATCGCGAAAGGGAGTTGCGAGCATTCGCAGTACAGCATCCGCCATGAAAACTCTTATAGGAGCTGAAGAATAGTCCGACAGTCGGTACTTATCCTCTCTTACGCAGGACATACACCCGCCACATGGCTGAGCCGGGCATGAACTCCTGTTGACCGAGGACCTTGAAACCCGCCAGGCGAAACTCCGCCTCCACTTGCGCCCGGTGGCTGGCAACTGCCGCCGGGCCAGGCTGCAACGCCCGGTAGCCGCTGTCGCTGTTGACCGAAACAATTACCGTGTCGCGGCTTACCCGATGAAACTCACCGAGCAGGGCCAGGCGCCCTTCTGCCGTTGGCACATGGCGAAACAACTCCAGGCAAAAAATGCAGTCCACCGCGTTGGCCGAAAGGCCGATGGAAAATGCCGAGCCCTGGAAGGTCTTGATCCGCTTGAGCAAGCCCGGCGCGTGGTGGGTACGTGCGTGGTCGAGCATGTCCTGGGAATTGTCCGACGCCAGGATCACCCGGTTGCTGTGCTCGGCCAGCACCGGCCAAAAGCGCCCGGAGCCGCACGCCAGGTCGAGAATCAGCCCTGGCTCGCCGGCGATCTTCAGTGCACGGCGCACCAATTGCTCATCGCGCCACAACCCCAGGCGCCGCAACAGCCCCGGCGGGCGCGTGTCGGCGCAGACCAGGGCATGCTGCTGGCCAGCGCGTTCGGCAAATTCAATCTCGATGGAAGACGGCGGTTGCGACGGCATCACACGACTCTGTTAATGGATCAGACATTCGCAGCTTAACCACCGTCTCGTGAAAAAAAGGTCGAAGGATTGTTCGCCGTTAATGCAGAACCAGTATCCAGCCCGCTGCCTGTCTGTTAACTGTCTGTGATCAGCGCCTTCATCTTCAGGCCTGGTGCAGATACCAGCGCCAATCCTGCTCGCCCACCTCGCCCATGAACTGACGGTATTCGGCCCGCTTGACCGCCAGGTACACGCCGAGGAATTCGCCGCCGAACGCCTCACGCGCCCAAACCGAGCCTTCAAGCGCACGCAAGGTGGTCAGCCAATCGGTGGGCAGCAACTCCTTGGCCTGGGCATAACCGTTGCCCTCCACCGGCGCGCCGGGGTCGCGCTGTTCGCGGATGCCCCGGTGGATACCGGCCAGAATCGCGGCCGCCGCGAGGTACGGGTTGGCGTCGGCGCCGCAGATACGGTGTTCGATATGCCGGGAAAACGCCGGCCCGCCGGGCACCCGCAGTGTGACGGTGCGGTTGTCCACGCCCCAGGTCGCGGCCAGCGGCGCGTAGCTGTTGGTCTGGAAGCGTCGATAGGAGTTGGCGTTGGGGCAGAACATCAGCAACGAGTCGAGCAAGGTGCTGAGCATGCCGCCCACCGCGTGGCGCAACAGCGGCGTGCCGTCGGGCGCTTCGCTGGCAAACAGGTTATTGCCGTCGCGGTCCGCCAGGCTGACGTGCATGTGCATGCCGGTGCCGGCCAGATCGTCGAACGGCTTGGCCATGAAACACGCGGTCATCCCGTGCTTGTGGGCTACGCCCTTAACCAGGCGCTTGTAACGCACCGCCTCGTCCATGGCTTGCAGGGCATCGCTGCGATGCTCCAGGGTGATTTCCACCTGGCCCGGGGCGTATTCGGAAATCGCCGTGCGCGCCGGGATGCCCTGGAGTTTGCAGGCGCTGTAGAGGTCGGCGAGGAACGGTTCGATCTGCTCCAGCTCCCGCAGGCCGTAGACCTGGGTCGAGCGCGGGCGCCCGCCGTCGACATCCCGCGCCGGTTGCGGGCGGCCGTTGCTGTCGGGTTTCTGGTCGAGCAAATAGAACTCCAGCTCCGCCGCCATCACCGGGTAATAGCCGTCGGCCTTGAGGTCGTCAATCACCCTGGCCAGCAGGTGCCGGGGATCGGCCACGGTAGCGGGCATGCCTTCGGTGGGGTGCATGCTGACTTGCACTGCTGCCGTCGGGATCAGGCGCCACGGCATGCGCTGCAAACTGCCGCTGACCGGGTAGGCACGGCAGTCGATATCACCGACTTCCCAGACCAGCCCTGAGTTCTCCACGTCGTCGCCATTGATGGTCAGGCCGAGGATGGTACTCGGCAGCGGCCGGCCACTTTCATAGACCGCCAGCAGTTCATCGCGGTGCAGCAGTTTGCCGCGAGGCACACCGTTGTTGTCGAGGATGAACAGCTCGAACATCTCGATATCCGGGTTCTGCTCAAGAAAGGACTGGGCTTCGTGCAGGGTGGCAAAGGGCGTGCTCATGGGCATTCTCATACGTTCGCGTCAGGCAGGCGCGCGGGCGCTGCCGGGCAGATGCGCGGGGCATCCATTCGGGCAAATCAACGTAGGAGAAAGGTGTCCGGTGGGCGCGCGTGGCGGCAGTGCCAGAGCGCCCAGAAGGCGAGTTCGGAAGGGAGGGCATCAGCGGTGACTCGACGACGATCCGGACGGCTGGACGCGGTGGCGCCTGGCGATGTCTCAGGGTGTGTGTCGGGGGAACCGTCCATGCGGGATTCACAGTAAAGAGATGCCGGGCAGCCTCACACGCGAGGTTAAGCCGTTAAATCCAGTCTTGATGGAGTTTGGTTGTGCCGTGGCTAAACATTTGCAAATAATGGCGGCCCTGCCCATGCCCAAGGACCCGACCGCATGAAAGCATTGCTGACCCTTTCCCTGCTGGCCGGCCTGTCTGCCCAGGCCCTGGCCGACAGCCCTGCGTCGCGCCTGGATGAAGTGCTCCAGCGCGGCGAAATGAGCGTCTGTACCACCGGCGACTACAAGCCGTACAGCTATTTACGCCCGGACGGCAGCTACGAAGGCATCGACATTTCGATGGCCCAGTCCCTGGCCAAGAGCCTTGCGGTGCAGGTGAAGTGGGTGCCGACCACCTGGAAAACCCTGATGCCGGACTTCCTGGCCCAGCGCTGTGATATTGCGGTGGGTGGTATTTCAGTGTCCCTGGAGCGGCAGAAAAAGGCGTTTTTCAGCCAACCATTGGGCGTCGACGGCAAGATCCCGCTGGTACGTTGCGCCGATGTGCAGCGCTATCAGACGGTGGAGCAGATCAACCAGCCGCAGGTACGCGTGATCGAGCCTGCGGGCGGCACCAATGAAGTATTTGCGCGGGCGCATTTGGGCAAGGCACAACTGACGCTGTTCCCGGATAACGTGACGATTTTCGAGGAACTGCTGGCGAACAAGGCGGACGTGATGATCACCGACGCCAGCGAGGCGCGGTATCAGCAGAAGCTCAAGCCGGGACTGTGCGCGGTGAATCCCGAGCGGTACATGCAGTACAGCGAGAAAGCGTTCCTGCTGCCCCGCGATGATGTCCCATGGAAGAGTTACGTGGACCAGTGGCTGCACTTGAGCACGGTGACCGGCGTGTATGACGGCATCATCAATCAGTGGCTGGCTGCGCCCTGACCAGCTCGACAAACGCCCTGCACGCCGCACTGCGATAGCCTCCCTTGCGGCTGAGCAACGCCGCCGTGCGTTGCGGCAACGGCGGGCTTAGCGGCACCGCCTGCAACCCCGGCTGCACCTGGGCAATCGCGCTGGGCAGGATGGTCGCCAACTGCGTATTTCGTACGATTTCGATAATCGCGCTGATGGAATTGGCCTCCATGGTGATCAGCGGTTTCACCGCCTGGCTGCGAAAATACTCATCGATATAGCGACGCGTGGCGAAGCCGGCATTCAGCAGCACCAACGGCTGCTGGAGCCACGACTGTCGATCAATGCCGGGATGACCGGCGCTCACCACTACGCTCAACGCCTCGACAAACACCCCTTCACACTCGATATCCGGCAAATGCTCGCCGGTAAAACCGATGCCGATATCCAGCAAATCCTCCGTCAGTGCCGCCTCCATGCGGTCCTGGGTCAGCTCCTCGACACTCACTGTAATCCCCGGATACAGCCCGTTAAATCGCGCCAGCAGCGGCCCGATCAGGTAGGCGGTAAATGTCGGCGTCATCGCCAGGCGCAAGCTGCCACGGCTCAGGTCCTGCACGTCATGCATGGCGCGGGTGCCGGCCTGCAGATCCTGCAAGGCCAGGCGCGCAAACCGCACATAGGCCTCGCCTGCATCGGTCAGGCTGACGCTTCTGCCGGAACGGTCCAGCAGTGGCGCACCGAGAGTGTCTTCCAGTTGCCGGATCTGCTGCGACAAGGTCGGCTGCGACACATGCAGCGCCTCCGCCGCCCGGGTGAAATTACGGTGCTCGGCAACGGCCAGCAGGTAGCGGATATGACGCAGCAACATGGAAGGCGCTCCAACTATAGGCATGACTTATAGAAACCATAATAAGCCGGTCTTGGACGCTATAGCTGAAAACTTCCATCCTTGCCCCATCAGCGACGCAAGGAGAACCACCATGCAAGATCTCATCGACGGCTTTCGCAAGTTCCAGGGTGAAGCCTTCACCCAACGCAGCGACCTGTTCAAACACCTGGCTACCACGCAAAACCCCGGCACGTTGTTCGTGTCTTGTTCCGACAGCCGCGTAGTCCCGGAACTGCTGACCCAGCAGGAACCCGGTGACCTGTTTGTGATCCGTAACGCCGGCAACATCGTCCCGTCCTACGGGCCGGAGCCTGGCGGCGTGTCGGCCACCGTCGAATACGCAGTAGCCGTTCTCGGCGTCAGCGACATCGTGATCTGCGGCCACTCCGACTGCGGTGCCATGACCGCGATCTCCACCTGCAAATGCCTCGACCACTTGCCCGCCGTGGCCAACTGGCTGCGCCACGCCGAGTCGGCCAAGGTGATCAACGCCGCCCGCACTCACGCATCGGATGCCGACCGGCTGAACTCGCTGGTACGGGAAAACGTGGTCGCCCAACTGGCCAACCTCAAGACCCACCCTTCCGTGGCCCTGGCCCTGGAACAAGGCCGGCTGAGCCTGCACGGCTGGGTCTACGACATCGAAAGCGGCGCCATCGACGCCCTGGATGGCCGCAGCGGGCGCTTCGTGTCGCTGCTCGACCACCCGGCCACCCGTGCCTACGCCGCCTGAACCTTATTCAAACCCAAGAGGACATCACCATGCTGCAATCCCAATTCGCCCAATCCCCACGCCTGGCCCTGGCCGACACCATCATCGACATCAAGGCGCGCAAGAACCTGTCATGGCAGGACCTCACCGACGGCACCGGCCTGAGCCTGGCGTTCGTTACCGCCGCCCTGCTCGGCCAGCATCCGCTGCCCAAGGACGCTGCCGATGTGGTCTGCGAAAAGCTTGGCCTCGACCAGGACGCCAGCCGCCTGCTGCAAACCGTGCCCCTGCGCGGCAGCTTCCCGGGCGGCGTGCCGACGGACCCGACCATGTACCGTTTCTATGAAATGCTGCAGGTCTACGGTTCGACCCTCAAGGCCCTGGTGCACGAACAATTTGGCGACGGCATCATCAGCGCGATCAACTTCAAGCTGGACATCAAGAAGGTCGAAGACCCGGACGGCGGCTCCCGCGCGGTGATCACCCTGGATGGCAAATACCTGCCGACCAAACCGTTCTGATTTGCCGGCAAACCGTCTACGCTCTTGGCACACCAACAAGATCGAGGGACGGGTAATGAAGGCAATGCTCCGAGCCACCTGGCTGCTGCTGTTATGTGTTGGCCAGGTGCACGCCGCCACCGCTGAGGAGGCGGATGCCCAAGCCGCCAAGGCCTTGCTGGAAAAGGCCTTGGCGTATTACCAGACGAATGGTGACAAGGCTTTTGCGGCGTTCAGCCGCCAGGGTGAATTCGTCGACCAGGACCGTTACGTGTTCGTGGTCAACACCAAGGGCGTGCTGCTGGCGAGTGGCGGGCCCTCTTCTGCGTTGATCGGGCGCAATGTTTCCGAGGTACTGGGGCCGGATTTGAACAAGTCGTTCAAGGAGGCGTTGGCGGTGCCTGAGGGCAGTGGCATCCAGCAGGCCGATTACCGGTGGCAGAACTGGAATGACGGCAAGGTGGAGCGCAAGCATGTGTATTACCAGCGCGTCGGGCAGCGGATTTTGGCCGTTGGCTACTACCTGCCGCGGGCGACGCCGGAACATGCCAGAGCGCTGCGAAACAAAGCCGTCAAGGCGCTGGAGAAAGACCCGGTTGGGACGCTCAAGGCCATCAACGCCATGCAGGGTGGTTTTCTACAGGACGATTTGTATGTGTTTGTGGTTGACCTCGACACCCAGCGCTACGTGGCCCATGGCACGACTCCGCGGCTGGTGAATACGGATTTCAGCAACATCAAGGATCCCGACGGGAAGCCGGTGGGTGAGCCGATCCTGGCGGTCATGGCCGAGCAGGATCAGGGGGAATACAAGTACCGCTGGAAAAATCCGGTGACCGGAAAGGTTGAGAACAAGCATGCGTATTTGCGCAAAACCGGACATTTCATGGTGGCTGTGGGGTATTACAGCCCGTGAAGGTCAGCTATTTAAATGCTGGAACGCAATCGAATGTGGGAGCGGGCTTGCTCGCGAATGCGGTGTATCAGCCAACCTATTTATCAACTGACAGACCGCATTCGCGATCAAGCCCGCTCCCACATTTAATCTTCATTGTTCCAACTATTTGGCCTTGTCTTCCCGACCCCGCAACACGCGATCAGGCATGGCAATCGCCGCCGCCAACCCCAACAACGACACCCCGGCACTGACCATCAGCAAATGCCTGAAGGTAATCAACAACTCCCCCCGCAAGGCATCCTGCGCCGGCCCAGGCGCGGCATTCAAACCATCCAGCAGCACATTCCCCGAACTCCCCTCCGCGACCAGCGCCCCACTGGCCAGGTGCGCAAAACTGGAGTCCTGCAACAACGCCAGCAACAGCGCCGACATGCATGCCACCCCAACCGCACCACCCAGGGAACGGAACAGGTTGGTGGTGCTGGTCGCCACCCCGATATCCCGCTGCTCCACCGAGTTCTGCGTACCCACCAGAGAAGTCGGAAACTGCATCCCGGCGGCAATCCCGCACAGCAACATAAACAGACTGGTGACCGCCACCGCCTGAGGTGCACTCAACGCCATGCCGAAAATCGCGATCGGGCTCAGGAAGGCGCCAATCAGGATCATCGGTTTATAACGCCCGGTCACCGAGGTCATGCGCCCGGCAAAATACGCCCCCATCGGCAAGCCCATCGCCAGCGGCAGCAAATGCAAGGCGGCACTGTCGGCACCGGAACCGGTGACGGTCTGGTAGCGCAGCGGCATCAGCACCGTCAGGGAAATCGCCTGGAAACTGGTAAAGAAAATCGTGCACCAGCACAATACCGCGCTGCGGTTGGCAAACAGGTGCATCGGCAACAAGGGCTCCCGCGCCCGGCGCTCGTGCCACACAAACACCGTCAACGCCACCACGGCACAGACCAACAGCCCCAGCACTTCATCGTCGCGCCAATGATGGCCCTGGCCGATTTCGGTGATACCCAGCAACAGCGCCGTCAAACCGACGATCATCAGCACAGTGCCGAGGTAGTCGATCACCGGCTTGCGTTGCGGCACCGGCAGCCCCACCAGCGTGCGATGGGCCACCCACCAGGCGCCCGCGCCCAGCGGCAGGTTGATCAGGAACACCCAGCGCCACGACAGGTACTCGGTCATGTAGCCGCCCAATACCGGGCCGGCCACGCTCGCCACCGCGTACATGCTGCTGAAGTACCCCTGGTAGCGCCCGCGCTCACGGGGCGGAATAATGTCGCCGATAATCGCCTGGCTGACCGAAATCATCCCGCCGGCACCGATGCCCTGGAGGATCCGCGCCAGCACCAGTTGCTCCATGCTCTGGGCCATGCCGCAGAACAGTGACGCGAGAGTGAACAACCCCATGCCGATCAGCATCATTGGCCGGCGCCCGTACAAGTCGCCGAGCTTGCCGTAGATCGGCACGGCCACGGTCATTGCCACCATGTAGCCGGAGATCACCCAGGCCAGCAGGTTGACGTCATGGAACTGCGCGGAAATCGCCGGCATGGAGACGGCGACGATGGTCTGGTCCAAAGCCCCGAGAAAGATAGCCATCATCAAGGCGACAAGGACACTGCGCACGGCGGGTGTGGCGGGCTGATTGAGGTTGGTCACGGCAGAACCTGCGAGCAAGGGCCCGCGGGAAAAGGAGGCCCACGGGAATGCTCGTCAGTGTACTAGATAGCTGACTATTCGATAGCCTCGTAAGGAAGTCCGACGTAATTTTCTGCAATGGTTTTACGACCGGCTTCTGAGTCGACGAAGTATTCCAGTTCGCTCTGGGCGATGCGCTGGCTGAAGCCGTCCGCCTCAGGGAATTGGTGCAACATCGAGGTCATCCACCAGGAAAACCGTTCGGCCTTCCAGATCCGCCGCAGGCAAATCTGCGAGTACTTCTCCAGCAATTCCACTCGGCCCTCGCGATACACCTTGAGCAGGATATTGAACAAGGTACTGACATCGCTGGCCGCCAGGTTCAAACCCTTGGCGCCGGTGGGCGGCACAATGTGGGCGGCGTCGCCGAGCAGGAACAGGCGGCCGTACTGCATCGGCTCCACCACAAAACTGCGCAGCGGCGCGATGCTCTTTTCGATGGACGGGCCGGTCACCAGTTGCTCGGTGAGTGAGTTGGGCAAACGGGTTTTCAGTTCATCCCAGAAGCGCTCATCGGACCAGTCGTCCACCGACTCATCGGCCGGCACCTGCAGGTAATAACGGCTGCGGGTCGGTGAACGCATGCTGCACAGGGCAAAACCGCGTTCGTGCTTGGCGTACACCAGTTCATCGTGGATCGGCGGGGTGTCGGCGAGGATGCCCAGCCAGCCAAACGGATAGACCCGTTCAAAGACTTTCAATGCCTCGGTGGGAATCGACTGACGCGCCACACCGTGAAAACCATCGCAGCCAGCGATGTAGTCGCAGTCCAGCCGGTAATGCTCGCCTTTATGTTCGAAGCTCAGCCACGGCTCCGGGCTTTTCAGATCATGGGGCTGCACGTTGCCGGCTTCATACAACGTTGTCGCGCCGCTGGCCTGGCGCGCGGCCATCAGGTCGCGGGTGACTTCGGTTTGCCCGTAGATCATCACCGTCTTGCCGCCGGTCAGCGTCTTGAGGTCGATATGGGTCAGTTGCCCATTCAGCGCCAGCTCAAAGCCCTCATGCACCAGGCCTTCGGCATCCATCCGCGCACTCACGCCGGCCTGGCGCAGCAGGTCGACCATGCCTTGTTCCAGCACCCCGGCACGGATGCGCCCTTGCACGTAATCCGGCGTCTGGCGCTCAAGAATCAGGGTTTCGATCCCGGCGTTGTGCAACAGTTGCCCGAGCAGCAGCCCCGAGGGACCGGCGCCGATGATGGCGACTTGGGTTTTCAGCGTTTTCATTATTTTTATGGCCCGCAAGCTTCACCCGAACGTATCCGGTGAAAGAGTTGTCATTGAAGGTGTTGCTGGCATTTTTCACTTGAGTGCCCGGCATAAGAAGGTGAAAACTGAGCCCAAAGCTGCGCTTTTCGCCAATTGGGGCGATTACCGCACAACTCTCCCGAAGTATCGGATGAAGCCATGACCAAAACTGCCAGTGCCGCGATTCCAGTGTTCAAACTCTACGGTGAGAGCCAGCAATGGCCGACCCCGGATTTGTTGCACTGTGAAACCATCTCCCGGCGCAGCCGTGAGTACCAGTGGGAAATCCAGCCCCACCGGCATGCGGACCTGTGCCAGTTGCTTTACGTGCACAAAGGCCAGGCACAACTGGAGATCGAGGGGCAGCGCAGCACCCTGAATGAATCGACGCTGCAGGTGCTGCCGCCGTTATGCGTGCATGGCTTTCGCTTTTCCGAAGACGTCGAGGGGTTTGTGGTCACCCTGGCCGCGCCGCTGATGGCGCACCTGCAGGGGCAACTGGGCGCGGCGCTGGATGGCCTGAATGCCCTGGGCAGCTACCCTGCCGGCAACGACAGTGACTACCTCAACAGCCTGTTTGCGCGCCTGCAGGAGGAGTACGCCAGCGACCAACCGGCGCGAGACATGATGATGCACGCCCTGGTCAGCGTACTGCTGGTGTGGATCAGCCGCCAGGCCATCCAGCGTCGCCATCCACGGGCACCGCGGGGCCGCGAATACTTCCGCCGGTTCACCCAGCTGGTAGAGCAACATTATCGCGAGCACCCGAAAATCGAAGACCTGGCCCACAAGCTCGGGATCTCGGTCTCACACCTGAACGGTACGTGTCGGGAGTTGGGCGGGCAGCCCGCGTTGCAGATCATGCACGACCGCCAGTTGCTGGAAGCCAAGCGCCTGCTGACCTACACCAGCATGACCATCAATGAAATGTCGGAGGTTTTGGGCTTTTCCGACCCGACCAACTTCTCACGGCTGTTTCGCCGACGCGTCGGGTTCTCCCCGAAGGCGTTTCGGGAGCAGTTGAAAGCCGACCAGGACGCTAGCGAAGCGAACTGAAGGCAGCCATGTGGCCAACGCATTGACCGTGATTGCAGCTGGAGGCGAAGCCCGGCTGCATGCGGGTCTGTTCGACGCGGTAGGCGGCAGTGCCATAGAGCGCGGTGGCGGCGGCGCACAGGGTGAAAATCATCAGGTACTTTCTTGTTTTGATCGACATGATGCTGACCTCTGATCCGATCAAGAAGGTGCTTTGATAAGCATAGGTCAGCTGGGGCAAGTCGCCATTATCGGGCGACATTCAACCTGTTTATGTCGGCTTAGAGACCGACGTCCCACACCGGCTCTTCCGGAAACCTCAATACCAGGAAATCCAGCAGGCTGCGCAGCGCCGCCGGCATATGCTTGCGCGAGGCGTACACCGCGTAGATGTTCATCTGCTGCGGCTCGGCCTCGGGCAACAAGCGGATCAACTCGCCACTGCGGATGTAGTCGCCCGCCTGATAACTCGGCAGCCGCGACACCCCTGCTCCCGCCAGCGTCACCCGCAATAAGGTACTGGCCTCGTTGGCGCTGATATTGCCCTGCACCGGCACCGACACCGGCTCGCCGTTCTCCATGAAGTGCCACAGGCTTTTGCCGAAGTAGGAGTGGGTCAGGCAATTGTGCCGGGCCAGGTCCTGTACCTGCTGCGGCTGCGGATGCTCCAGCAGGTAAGCGGGCGATGCGCAGATCACCGAACGGCACAGCGTGAGGCGGCGGGCGATCAGGTTGGGGTCCAGCTCGAAGCTGGTGCGGATCGCCAGGTCGATGCGCTCATCCACCAGGTTCACCGTGCGATCAAGCATCTGCATATCGATGTTGACCAGCGGGTAGCGCTTGACGTATTCGGCCATGGCATCGGCCAGCTGTGCCTGGCCGAACGAGGTGCTGACACTCAGGCGCAGCAGGCCTCGAGGCGCTTCGTCGGGTTCGCTGACGGCGGCCTGCATGTCGCTGCACAACTCCAGCATCTGTCGGCAACGGGGCAGGGTTTCGCTGCCGGCGGCGGTCAGGCTGAGCTTGCGGGTGGTGCGGTGCATCAGGCGCGCGCCGACCCAGTCTTCCAGCTCCGCCAGGTAGCGCGACACCACCGGGCGCGACAGGTCCAGATGGTCGGCTGCCGCCGACTGGCTGCCCAAGTCCACCACCGCGACAAACACCCGCATTGCTTGAAGACGATCCATGATTTGCCCGCTTTTAGAAACAAACTATGTCCAAGCATCGCATTTTTTGTAGCGTTTGGTGCAACTAAGCTCTGTCCACACCTTACCGATGACTGGAGCTGCACATGTTTGGATTCTCCCCGCTCAAGCGCGTGGCCCTGGCCGCCGCCTCCCTGGCCTTCGCCGCGCACGCCATGGCGGCCGACCTGACCCTGGACGCCTACAACCCGGGCGAAACCGCGATGATGCCGGTCACCTCGGTACTGGTCAGCGGCGACAAAGATGCGATCCTGGTGGACGCCCAATTCGGCAAGACCCAGGCCGAGCAACTGGTGCAAAAAATCCGCGCCAGCGGCAAGCGCCTGACTACCATCTACATCAGCCACGGCGACCCGGACTACTACTTCGGCCTCGATACCCTGACCGCCGCCTTCCCCCAGGCCAAAGTCCTGGCACCGCAGCCGGTGGTGGACCATATCAAGGCCACCGTTGAACACAAACTGGCGTTCTGGGGCCCGAAACTGGGCGCGGACAAGCCTGGCAAAGCCGTCATTCCCCAGGTGCTTGAGGGCCACAGCCTGACCCTCGAAGGCAAGCAGTTGGAGGTGATCGGCCTCGACGGCGCACAACCGGACCGCACCTTTGTGTGGATCCCGTCGATCAAGGCGGTGGTCGGTGGTGTAGTCGTCGCGGAAAACATTCATGTGTGGATGGCCGATACGCAGACCGCGAAGTCCCACACCGATTGGCTGGCCACCCTGCAACGTATCCAGGACTTGAAACCGCGCACCGTGATTCCGGGTCACTACCTGGGCACGCCGTCGCTCAAATCCGTGGCGTTCACCGCCGACTACATCAAGGCCTTTGACGAAGAAACCGCCAAGGCCAAGGACTCCGCCGCCCTGATTGCGGCGATGCAAAAGCGTTACCCGAACCTGGGTGACGAGAGCACCCTGGAACTGGGCGCCAAAGTCGCCAAGGGCGAAATGCAGTGGTGAGTTGATTCAACCCTTAACCGTACTGGAGAACGTCATGAGCAAGATCGCAATCATTGGTGCCACCGGTCGTGCCGGTAGCCAACTGCTGGAAGAAGCGCTGCGTCGCGGGCACACCGTCACGGCCATCGCACGTAATACCGACAAGATCGGGGCGCGCCCTGGCGTCACCGCCAAGCAAGTCGATGCGCTGGATGCCCAGGCGCTGGAACAGGCCATCCGCGGCAACGACGTGGTGATCAGTGCGGCGCACTTCGCCACCCTGCCTGCGGAAGCAGTGATCGACCCGGTGAAAAAAGCCGGCGTGAAGCGCCTGCTGGTGGTCGGCGGTGCCGGTTCGCTGTTGTTGCCGGGCGGCAGCCGAGTGATCGACAGCCCGGGCTTCCCCGAGGAATACAAAGCCGAAGCCAGCGCCGGCAGTGTTTTCCTCGATACCCTGCGCCAGGAAAAAGACCTGGACTGGACCTTCCTGTCGCCTTCGGCGGAGTTCGTCGAGACCGCACGCACCGGCACATTCCGCCTGGGCCAGGATGAATTGCTGGTGAGCAGTGAAGGCCGCAGCTGGATCAGCTTTGCCGACTTTGCGATTGCGCTGATTGATGAAGTGGAAACACCGAAGCATTCACGCCAGCGGTTTACCGTCGGCTACTAAGGCTGACGCGCACTAAAAATGTGGGAGCGGGCTTGCTCGCGAATGCGGTGTGTCAGTCAACAGATGTATTGGCTGACCCGGCGCCTTCGCGAGCAAGCCCCCTCCCACATTTTGATCTTCATTGTGACGGCGACTGTGCCTGGCTCACCAGCCAATCCATAAGCTGCTCCAACCCCGCCGAGGGCTCAGTGCCCGGCGGGTACACCAGGTAATACCCCATCCCCGTCGGCACCCGTAGTTCAAACGGCGTGGCCAACCGCCCCGCCTTCAGGTCCTCGCCAATCAGCGCGCTGTCGCCAATCGCCACGCCCGAGCCTTGGGACGCCACCGTCATCGCCAGGTCCAGGGTTTCAAAATGATGCCCCTGGGCCAGATTGCTCAAGCGTGTATTCGCCGCTTTCAACCACAACGCCCAATCGCGCTCATCCCGCGTAGGGTGCAACAACACCTGTTGCTGCAAATCGGCGGGCGTGTGCAAGTCACCGAGCAAGGCCGGCGCGCACACCGGTGTCAGGCGCTCATCGAACAGATGCCGGGCCTGGGCCGACTGCTCGGCAATCGGCGCGTAGATCACCGCGGCATCGAACTGCTCGCGGCGAAAGTCGACGGTATAGGCCACGGTGGTGGTCAACTCCACCGGCACATCCGGGCGTTCCTGCTGCCACTGCATCAGGCGCGGCAACAGCCAGCGCATCACGCAGGTGGAGGCCTTGAGCTGCAAGGTCTCGCGGCGGGTGCCGATCTGCTCCACCGCCTCGCCGATCAGGCCGAACACCTGCTGCGCCCGCAGTGACCATTCGCGGCCCTCTTCGGTGAGGCTCAAGCCACGAGCCTGGCGCTGGAACAGCGCATAGCCCAGATGACTTTCCAGCCCGGCGATCTGCCGGCTCACCGCGCCCTGGGTGATGTGCAATTGCTCGGCGGCTCGGGTGAAGTTGCAGCACTGGGCCGTGACCCAAAAGGTGTGCAGGGCCGGCAGCGGCGGAAGACGTTTCATAAGGGCGCAGCCATGACGTGAGGACATGGCTAGTATGACTTTTTATCGATTGTTGCCGCTACGGGCCAGCCGTTCCAATACGGGCCTTTATCAACAATAAGAGCGACGACAATGGCGACCTGCGGCGAAGTATTGGTCAACCTGCTGGAAGGCTACGGCGTGGACCAGGTATTTGGCATCCCCGGCGTGCACACCGTGGAACTCTACCGGGGCCTGGCGCGCTCGAGCATCCGCCACGTCACCCCGCGCCACGAACAGGGCGCCGGTTTCATGGCCGACGGCTATGCGCGCACCAGCGGCAAGCCCGGCGTGTGCTTCATCATCACCGGCCCCGGCATGACCAACATCACCACCGCCATGGGCCAGGCCTACGCCGACTCGATCCCGATGCTGGTGATCTCCAGCGTGCAGTCCCGCAGCCAGCTGGGCGGCGGGCGCGGCAAGCTGCACGAGCTGCCGAACCAGAACGCGATGATCGCGGGCGTGGCGGCGTTCTCCCATACCTTGATGTCGGCGGCCGAATTGCCCGGTGTACTGGCCCGGGCATTTGCGCTGTTCCAGGCCGGACGACCGCGCCCGGTGCACATCGAAATCCCGCTGGACGTGCTGGTGGAAAACGCCGACGCGTTGCTCGGCAGTGAACCGGTCAGCGTTTCCCGCGCTGGCGCTGCGCCGTCGGCGGTCAAGCAGATGAGCCAGTTGCTCGCAGCGGCGAAACGTCCGCTGATCCTCGCCGGTGGCGGTGCCATCGACGCAGCCCCCGAGGTGACGCAGCTGGCCGAAGCCCTCGGCGCGCCGGTGGCGCTGACCATCAATGCCAAGGGCATGCTGGCCGCCAACCACCCGCTGCTGATCGGCTCGACCCAAACCCTGGTCGCCACCCGCGCGCTGGTGGCCGAGGCAGACGTGGTGCTGGCGATCGGCACCGAGCTGGCCGAAACCGACTACGACGTGACCTTCGCCGGCGGCTTCGACATTCCCGGCGCCCTGCTGCGCATCGACATCGATTCCGACCAGACCGTGCGCAATTACCCGCCGCAAGTCGCGCTGGTAGCCGACGCGCAAATCGCTGCGCAGGCACTGCTTGCCGAGCTGGGCAACAAACCCCTGGCCGCCCGCGACAGCAACTGGGGCGCCCACCGCGTCGCCCGCCTGTGGAGCGAACTGGAACCCACCTGGGACGCCGCCACCCGCGCGCAAACCCTGTTCCTCAACACCGTCCTGGACGAACTGCCCGACGCCGTACTGGTGGGCGACTCCACCCAACCGGTGTACACCGGCAACCTGACCCTGAACCTCGACCAACCGCGCCGCTGGTTCAACTCCTCCACCGGCTACGGCACCCTCGGCTACGCCTTGCCGGCGGCCATCGGTGCGTGGCTGGGGCGCGGCAACGGTGCGCCGGTGGTGTGCCTGATCGGCGACGGCGGCCTGCAATTCACCCTGCCGGAACTGGCCAGCGCCGTGGAAGCGCGCACGCCGGTGATCGTGCTGCTGTGGAATAACCAGGGCTATGAGGAGATCAAGAAATACATGGTCAACCGCGCCATCGAACCGGTGGGCGTGGACATCTACACCCCGGACTTTATCGGCGTGGCCAAGGCCCTCGGCGCTGCTGCCCAGCGCATCCGGGGTGTTGAGGAATTACGCAGCGCCTTGCGTGCCGCGACTGATCGCCAGGGCCCGACGCTGATTGAAATCGACCAGGGGCTTTGGATGAAGGAGGTGGCGGTATGAGCGCGGTATTGAATGGGCTGTTTATCAATGGCGCGTGGCGTGCCGGCCATGACGTGCTGGACGTGATCAACCCGGCCACCGAGGCCACCCTGGCCCAAGTGAGCGTGGGTGATGCAGGCGCGGTGACTGAGGCCATCGGCGCCGCCAGCGCGGCCTTCCCGGACTGGTCGAAAAGCACCGGCCGCGACCGCGCCGCACTGTTGCGCAAGATCGCCGAGGGTGTGAGCGCAGAGCGTGAACACCTGATGCAACTGCAATCGAGCAACAACGGCAAGCCGCTGTTTGAAGCCGGCATCGATGTGGATGACGTGATCGCCACCTTTGCCTATTACGCGAACCTGGCCGACGAAATGGACGCCACCCAGGACCGTCCGGTGGCGCTGCCCACCGAGGACTTCAGCGCCCGCGTACGCCGTGAACCCTGCGGCGTGGTGGGCCTGATCGTGCCGTGGAATTTCCCGATGGTGACCACCGCCTGGAAACTCGCCCCCGCGCTGGCGGCCGGTTGCTGCGTGGTGCTCAAGCCTTCGGAAGTGACGCCGCTGGCAGAGCTGGAACTGGCCCGGATCATCGCCTCGGTGGGCTTGCCTGCCGGTGTGTTCAACCTGGTCTGCGGCACTGGCCTGGCGGTGGGCGCGCCGATGGCGGCTGACCCACGGATCGCGAAAATCTCCTTCACCGGCAGCAATGCCGTGGGCGTGCAGGTGATGCAGCGCGCCGCCGAAACGGTCAAGGGTGTGAGCCTGGAACTGGGCGGCAAATCCGCGTTGCTGGTGCTGGCGGACGCCGACCTCGACCTGGCCGTGGAACTGGCCTGCGGCGGTGGTTTCTTCAACGCCGGGCAGATGTGTTCCGCCACCAGCCGGGTGTTGGTGGCCGACGAACTGGCGGACGAGTTTCTCACCCGCTTGCAGGCCAGGGCCGAGAGCATTCGCGTGGCGGACCCGTTTGCCGAAGACGTGGAAATGGGCGCATTGGTCAACCGTGCGCAGTACCAGCGGGTGCTGGGGCATATCGAACGTGGCCTGCAAGCCGGCGCGAAGCTGCTGTGTGGCGGCGGGCGCCCGGCGGATTTGCCTCATGGGTATTTCATTCGCCCGACGGTCTTCACTGAAGTGCCGTTGGACAGCGCGTTGTGGAACGAGGAGATCTTCGGCCCGGTGCTGTGCGTGCGCAGTTTTGCCAATGAGGCCGAGGCGGTGGCGCTGGCCAATGACAGTGAGTTTGGCCTGGTCGCGAGCGTGCTGAGCAGCAACGTGGAAGCGGCTGAGCGAGTGGCCAATGCTTTGCAGGTGGGTTTGGTGTGGATCAATGCGCCGCAGGTGATCTTCCCGCAAACGGCGTGGGGTGGTTACAAGCAGAGCAGCATTGGCCGCGAACTGGGGCCTTGGGGGTTGCAGGCGTTTCAGGAGATCAAGCATGTGATCCGGGCGGTGTAGAAACACTCAAGAGCACCACTGTTCCCTGTGGGAGCTGGCTTGCCTGCGATTGCGGTCTATCAGACACAGATGTGTTGCCTGAGCCACCGCTATCGCAGGCAAGCCAGCTCCTACCTGTTGATTTGTGCCGTGTCAGCAGATGCATTTTTTCAATAGCGCCAACGACTTTCTCATTTGCCGCCCTCCCCCACGCCCGGCCTAATACTGCCCTTGTCAGTTTAAGGCCTGCCCATGGAAAACGTCCGCGCAAAACCCGCCACCGCCGTTTGGCTGATGATCAGCGTTGTGCTGGTTGCCCTCAACCTGCGCCCGTCGATGGCCGCCGTCGGCCCGTTGTTGTCGTCGATTCGCGCCGATGTGGCCCTGAGTTTCAGCACGGCCTCCCTGCTGACCATGCTGCCCGTCATGGCCATGGGCCTGGCGATGTTTTTTGGCATGGGCGTGGCCAAACGCTTCGGCGAGCATCGCAGCATTGTGCTGTCGCTGGTGGTGATCGGCCTGGCCACCGTCTCCCGGTTGTTCCTGGACTCGGCGGTTGAGCTGATCCTCAGCGCCATTGCCGCCGGTGTGGGGATCGCGATGATCCAGGCGTTGATGCCAGCCTTGATCAAGTCGCGCTTCAGCGACAACGTTTCCCTGTTCATGGGCCTGTACGTCACCGCGATCATGGGCGGCGCGGCCCTCGCCGCTTCGTTCTCGCCGTTTATCCAGGTGCAAACCGGCAGCTGGCGCATCGGCCTGGCCATCTGGGCGGTTCTCGCGGTATTGGCGCTGGTGTTCTGGTACGCCCAACGCTCGGTACTGCCGCCGCTGCCGCAAGCCGGCGCAGGCCCGCAGGCGTCATTCTTCGGCAATCGCCGGGCCTGGTTGCTGGCGATTTTCTTCGGCCTCGGTACCGCGTCCTACACCTGCGTGCTGGCCTGGCTGGCGCCGTACTACGTGGAACAAGGCTGGAGTGAACAGAACGCCGGCCTGTTGCTGGGCTTTTTGACGGCCATGGAAGTGGTCTCCGGCCTGATCACCCCGGCCATCGCCAACCGCCGGAGGGACAAGCGGGGTGTGGTCGCGGTGCTACTGGTGCTGATCATCGCCGGCTTCTGCGGGCTGATCCTTAGCCCGCAATACCTGAGCCTGCTGTGGCCGTGTTTGCTCGGCCTGGGGATTGGCGGCTTGTTTCCGATGAGCCTGATCCTGTCCCTCGACCACCTCGACAACCCGCGCCGTGCCGGTGGCCTGACGGCCTTTGTGCAGGGCATCGGCTACCTGATCGCCGGTTTGTCGCCGCTGATTGCCGGGATGATCCGCGACCAGTTGGGCAGCTTCGAGTGGGCCTGGTGGTCACTGACGGCCGTGGTGGTGGTGATGCTGCTGATCGTACTGCGCTTCGATCCCCGGCATTACGCGCGGCATATTCGCTGAGGTCGTGTTGTAAACATTATTTGTCCCACCTCAAACAGAGAAAGGTCCGACAGAGCTTTCTATTGGTACGAGCGTTCCGTTAACATTTTGTATTGTCTTGTACCGAGTTCGGTACAAAGCGCTTGCGGACGGAACGGATGCTAAACAGCAACTTGCTTAGAAAGCTCGATATGCAGGACCTGATGGTGTTTGTCGCTGTTTACGACCAAAGCAGCGTCACCGAGGTTTCCGAAACCCTGTTCGTCAGCCAGTCCACCGTGAGCTACAGCCTGAAGAAGCTGCGCACGAGCTTCGAAGACGAGTTGTTTATCAACACCCGGGCGGGCATGCGTCCTACGTACAAAGCCGCCACCATGTACGGGCATGTGCAGAAAATCCTCGAAAGCATCAACCTGTGCCATGCCGGCAGCCAAACGTTCGACCCCACCCAGAAAACTGTGACCTTCAACGTCTGCGCCCCCGAATACTTCGAACAGTTGATCCTGCCGCGCCTGCTGAAAAACTTCGACCGCGCCGACCTGCCGGTGATCGTCAACGTGCAGAAGCTCGAAACCGAGGTCCCGGCCGACGCCTTGCGCGACGGGCGTCTGGACCTGGTGATTTGCTTCGGGCCGCACTTTCATCGCGAGCACAAGGACATCAAGACCCAGATGCTGCTGGAGGACGACCTGGTGTGCGTATTCGACAAACACTCGGCGCCCCGGGAACCGGCGTTCAGCCTGCAATCCTTCGTCGCCCGGCGCCATGTGTTCCCCACGCCCTGGAGTTCCGACACCAACATGATCGACGGCTGGCTGGCGCGCCAGTCCCACAAACGCCAGGTGATCGCCCGCGCCAACAGCTACAGCGCGGCGCTGAAGATGATCACCGGCACTGACTTTATCGTCACCTTGCCCCGTCGAGTGCTGAAGCTGCTGGCAGACACGACCGTGTTCGGCCATTGCGAAGCGCCGAACGGTTTGCCGGGGTTTACCCTGGATATGCAGTGGAATGAACACAGCGCGCAGGACAGCGCCAACACGTGGTTCAGGGAGCAGGTGGTGAAGGTGTGTGCGGATCAGGGGTTGCTATAACTTTTTTGTAGGAGCGAGCTTGCTCGCGAGGAACGTTAACGATGACACGGGCATTCAGGATCCCCGCGTCGTCTGTTAGTTTTTCGCGAGCAAGCTCGCTCCTAAAGTAGTTAGCCGATGGTGACTTTGCTGTAGGAATCGCGATCCATGTCTACCAGCAGGACGCTGAGCTGAACCTGCAAATCCGCCGGCCATTCGCCCAGGTCCTGCAGCGCCGCCAACAGGCTTTCCGACAATTGCTTCTTGACCTGCGGTGAACGCCCGCTAAGCAGCGACAGCTTGACCGCGATAAAAGCGCGCGGGCTGATGGACGTGCCAACCTGGAATGTCTCCACCTTCAGCGCGCGGCTTTTGATATCGAACTCGGAACCGAACTGCCCGGACGCCATCAGCACGTTGTTGAGCCGCAATAAGGTTTTCTCAACGGCCAGCTCTGTGAGGTTGGCGGTGTATTCCAGATGCAGATGCGGCATGAAAGGCTCCGAGTTGTTGTAGGAAAAGAGTCATACATATAGCACGGGGCCGGGCGGAATCAGACCGCTTTCAGTGTGAAACTTCGGTCAGGCTGTGCAGCGAGCGATTTTCCCAGATCGCCACGATCACCAACACCGCCGACGTCAACGCCCCCAGTACCAACGCCGAAAACACCTGCTGCAATCCCAGCGGCAGCAATACCAGCAGCATCAGCAAGCCGCCCAGGTGCGAAAACGGTGGCAACGGCCGGTCGCTCATCACCCACTTGAACAGCGCACTGCCCAGCAGGAACAACCACGGGCCGGCGATGATCGCCACCACGCCCGCCTGGCTGGCATGCCCCGGATGCACCAGCACCAGTTCGTCGGCCACGGCGCTGACGATAATCCCGGCGACGATCAATACATGCAGGTAGGTGTAGGCGATCCGCGCCTGACGGCCCGGGTCGGCAGAGCTGGCAATGCGATGGTGGGCGCGCTCGGCGCCGCTGTCGAAATAGATCCACCACAGGGCGATGCTGCCCACCACTGCCACCAGGAATGCCGCCAGCCCGTCCACGCTCCAGGGCAGTTCGGCGAAGGTCGCGCCGGTCACCAGCAACGACTCACCGAGGGCGATGATCACAAACAGGCCGCAGCGTTCGGCCATGTGGTTGCCTTCCACATTCCAGTCCGCAAGCGTCGAGGGCCCAAGCCCGGGCACCCAGAAATACACCGACGGGGAAATCAACTCGATCAACAGCGCCAGGGCCCAGAAGGCCAGGCGCTGCTCGCCTTCGAGCAGCGCACCGGTGATCCAGAACACCCCGGAAAACAGCATCCACGCCAGGATCCGCTGGAAATTGCGGGTCATGTTCAGCGACTCGCCGCGCACCGCCCACAACGCAAACAGCGTGCGTCCTACCTGCATGAACACATAGGCGCCGGCGAACAACAGCCCGCGATCGGTAAACGCCTTGGGGATCGACGAGGACAGCAACAGGCCCGCCACCATCAAACCGAACAGGCCGATGCGGATCGGGATTTTTTCCGGGTCCAGCCAGTTGGTGACCCACGAAGTGAAGATCCACACCCACCACACCGCGACCATCATCAACGCCACCTGCACGGCACCGCCGATGGACAAGTGGGCGAGCAGCGAATGGGACAACTGGGTCACGGCAAACACGAACACCAGGTCGAAAAACAGCTCGACCATGCCAACCTTGCCGCTGTCATGACTGCCGCGCCCACGCAGCAAGGAACGGGATGGGGCCATGCCTGGATCTCCCTGAAGGTTTTATCTCAAGATTTGGGTGCGACCACCGGCAGCATGTCCCGCTCGCTCATGAACGCCTCCAGCCGCGAACGCATCCAGCGCTCCGCCGGATCGGTGTCAACGTGGCTGAGCCAGACCATCGACAAATCCAGGGTCGGGGTTTCGAACGGGAACGGTTCACAGAACAGATTGCCCCCGGCGGCCATGGCCTGGGCGGTGTAATCCGGCAGGCTGGCGATCATGTCGGTGCCGGCGAGCAGCGCCGGCAATGCGCTGTATTGCGGCACCGAGAGCACCACGTGGCGCTTGCGACCGATTTCCGCCAGCCACTCATCGGCAAACCCGGACACGTTGGCGGTGTGGGACACCAGCACATGGGGCCGTGCGCAATATTCGTCGAGGGTCAGGGGTTTGTCCGAGGCGTCCGCCCGCAGCAGGCACGGGCGGATATGCCGCAATAATTTGCGCTTGGCATTGGCCGGCAGGCCGCGGGTCTGGGTGATGCCGACGGTGATATCCCCGGAACCCAGCAGGTCCGGGATGCGCCAGTAATCCACATGCTGCACCACGAACACCACCTGCGGCGCTTCCTGGCGCAAGGCGCGCAGCAGCGGCGGCAGCAGGCCGAACTCGACGTCATCGGACAGGCCGATGCGAAAGGTCATGGTGCTGATGGACGGGTCGAAATCGTGGGTCAGGCTCAGGGCCGACGACAAGGAGTCGAGGGCCGGCGACAGGTGCTTGATGATTTCCTCGGCCCGCGCGGTAGGTTCCATCCGATGGCCGACACGAATGAACAGCGGGTCATTGAACAACGTACGCAGGCGGTTGAGGGCCGAACTGATGGTGGGTTGCCCGAGAAACAGCTTCTCCGCCACCCGGGTCACGTTGCGTTCGAGCATCAAGGTTTCAAAGACCACCATCAAATTGATGTCGGCCTTGCGTAATTCATTGCGATTCATCGGCGACCGCCCCACTGCCCTGGATAACTCGCAGTTTAGAAACACCCGGGGCCCTGCGTCTATGCGCACACTGTTCAACACGGGCCTTTGGGACTATAAAGCAGCTTCCAAGGCTTGCGAGAACACCATCGTGCTGGTCATTTCTGCCTTGAGCGTCCTGGTTGCCGGGATTTTGCTCTGGGCCATCAAATTCATCGCTCATCCCACCGCCAGGACACTGTTACGGGTATTTGTCGGTTTGTGCCTGGCGGCAGTCGTGGCTTACCTGGTGCTGGCTTCGGGGTTTCCTACCTCGTTGCTGGTGTGACCGGGCTCCTGCTCCTGCTCCTGCCCCTGACGCAAACGCAAGGCGGCCAACGCGGCCACCACCAGCACCACGGCAATTACCTTCAAGCCATTCGTGGCATTGCCGGTGCTCATCTCGATCGCGCCCATCACCGACGGCCCGACAAACCCGCCGAGCAATCCGCAGGCATTGACGAAACCCAGCCCGCCCGCCAGCGCCACGCCCTTGAGGCGCGAGGCCGGGTAGAGAAAGATGATCGACTGCACCACAAAGAACATCACCGCCGACACACAAAAGCCCAACAGGCTGAACACCGGCCCCGACACCGAGGCAATCCCCAGCCCCAACGCCATGGTCAGCAAACCGGTAATCAACAGCCGCCGGGCACGGGTGGGCGTGGTCGCAAAGCGCGGCAGCAACACAGCGCCGGCCGCTGCGGCAATCCACGGCAATGAGGTCAGCAAGCCGACGCTCATGGTGCTCAATTCACCGTATTTGCTGATGATGCTCGGCAGGAAAAAGATCACGGTGTAGATGGTGATCTGATGGCAAAAATACACAAAGATCGCCAGCAGGATCTGCGGTGTCAGCCAGTTCTTCAGGGAATGCCCGCCCTCGCCTGCGCCCTCTTCGGTCTCCATCGCGATGCGCTGTTCAATCCCGCGCGCCTCTTCGGCCGAGAGCCATGGTGCCTTGCTCGGACGGTCCGGCAACTTGCACCACACCACCCAGGCAAACGCGACTGCCGGCAGCCCTTCGAGCAGGAACATCCACTGCCAGCCGTGCCAGCCGAGCAGCCCGTCCATGCGCATCAACGCCGCGCCCACCGGGCCACCGATGATGTTGGCAAAACACACGCCGAGCAGGAAATACCCGGTAGCCCGCGCCCGTTGCTCGCGGTTGAACCAGTAGGTGAGGTACAGCATCACCCCGGGAAACAGGCCGGCTTCGGCAATGCCCAGCAGCAGGCGCAGGATATAGAACGAGGTCTCACCCTGGACGAACGCCATGGCCGCCGAAATCAGGCCCCAGGTCACCATGATCCGGGCTATCCAGAACCGCGCGCCGACCTTGTGCATGATCAGGTTGCTGGGGATTTCCGACAGCGCATAGGTCAGGAAAAACAGCCCGGCGCCCAGGCCATAGGCCGCTGCTGAAATCCCCAGGTCAACGTCCAGGTGGTGCTTGGCCAAGGCGATGTTGGTGCGGTCCAGGAAGCTCAGCACGTAGGCGATGATCAGCAAGGGCATCAGCTTGACGAACATCAGTTTGTTCAACTCCCGTGGTTCACGGGCGGCGTTGGCAGTCTTCATCGGGCAATTCCTCTTGGCGCCCCGCCAGCGCAACGGCTGGGGGACGCATCGGTGTTGTTCTAGGGTTCGAGTTGCGCAACCAGCGCCGGCGGGCGATGGGAAAACAGTTGCAGCAGCGCCCCGCCCAGGGCGCAGCCGGCCATCACGAAGAAGCACACCGTGTAGCCGTGCAAGGTGGTCCAGCCTCCGCCCATGGCAATCAGGCTGCCCATCAGCACCGGCGCCAGGCCGCCACCGATAAACATCGCGGTGGTGATGATGCCGTTGGCGGTGGAGGTCGCCGACGGCTCGGCCGAGTCGCAGGCCACCGCGTAGTAGATCGGCCACACTGCGTTGGCCACCAGGCCGAACAGCAGTTGTACGACGATGATCAGGGTCAGGGTGTTGGCGAAGTAGAACGCACCGACACTGGCCGCCATCCACACCCCGCAGATGATCAGGGTGACGCGCCGGCCAATGATGTCCGACAGCGACGGCCACACCAGTTGCCCGAGAATCCCGGTCAAGGTGAACACCACGCTCATCCCCGCCGACTCGGCCAGGGACAGCCCGGCGATGTTGTACAGGTAGGCCGGCAGCACGATGTTGACGCCCATGTACACGACTTGGGTCAGCATCGTATTACCCGCCGTCAGGGCGATATTGCGGTTGCGCAATGTGGCGATAAAGGTGCGCCAGGCGTGGCCCTTCACTTGGCTGGCCGGTGCGTTGTCCGGCGGGGTCATGCCCTTGGCGGCGATGTCGACGTACAGCGCGGTGATGCGTTCGGCGGTGGAATACCGCGCCCAGAAAATCATCAGCGGCAACGCCACCACGAACGCGAAGAAGAACACGTAGCGCCAGTTGTCTTCACCGAAGGTGCTGATGACAAAGCTGGCGACGATGCCACTGAGCATGGCGCCGATCGGGTAACCGGTGTGGTGGGCGCCAAGGGCAAAACCACGACGCTCCACCGGCCACCATTCGGCGGTGTTGCTCACGCCCACCGGCTCGCCCCAGCCTGCGCCGAGGTTGACGCCGACCCGCAGCGCGATAAAGGTCGCGAGGTTGCCGCTCAGGGCCTTGAACCCGGAGAGGAACGAAATAGCCGTGTAGCCCAGCACCAGCGGCACCTGGAACCGTGCGCGCTTCCAGCCACCGCCGTAGCGGTCACTCCACATCGAGCCGGGAATATCCAGCAGGGCCAGGGCGAGCATGATCACCGTGGCCATGGTGCCCCACTGGTCGGCCGACAAATCGAAATGCTTGGAGATGGTCGGCCCCAGGCGCAGCACGATCTCACGGTCGTAGGCGTTGAGGATCCAGATCATCCAGCACACCAGCAGCGACACCCAGGAGTGCCGGTGAATACTGCGCAGCGAGGCTTTTTTCAAGGTTGCCATGGGTTTCTCCAGGCGCGCGAGGGCGCGCACTGACACAAGGTTGCGAAAGGAAAGTGCCTTGTTGAAAAAAACGCGCTAGCTGGCGAACCGTCGCTCGGCTATTCCTTGCACGCCCAGCCCGGTGATCGCAAAAAGCGCCCCGCGCTGCTGACCGTCGGCCGGGAAACGCGGCAACGGTGGCTTGGCCATGGAGGTGACAAACAGGGTGTCCAGGTTCGGCCCGCCAAAGGTCAGGCTGGTGACCTTTTTCACCGGCATCTGGATGATCCGGTCGACCTGGCCGTCGGGCGTGTAGCGCACCAGTTTTCCGGCATAGACCAGCGCCTGCCACAGGCAGCCTTCGGCATCCACGGTGCAGCCGTCGGCAGCGCCACCGCCGCTGGTATCGACCTTGGCGAAGGTGCGTCGATTGCTCACCGCGCCGCTGGCTGGGTCGTAGTCATAGGCCCAGATCTCGCCGGACCAAGTGTCGCAAAAGTAGAACGTATCGCCCGCCGGGCTCCAGCACGGACCGTTGGACACGATGATGCCTTCGTCCAGGGTGTGCAGGCTCAGGTCCGCGTCGAGGCGGTAGAGCTTGGCGCTGGCGCTGTCTTCGAGGGTGTCCATGGAGCCGAAGACAAAGCGCCCCTGGCGGTCGACCTTGCCGTCGTTGAGGCGGTTGTTGGGTAGTGCGGGTTCCGGGTCGATCACCAGGGCCAGTTCGCCGCTGTTGAGGTCCAGGAGGTGCACGCCGTTTTGCAGGGCGACGATGGCTTGCTCGCCGCTATGGCGCAGGGCCATGGAGCCGATTTTCTGGCCCACATCCCAGGCGCGCAATTCGCGCCCATCCTCGGTGCAGCGCAGGATCCGGCCGTCGGCGCTGTCGATCCAGTACAACCGTTGTTGTTCGACGTCCCACACCGGGCCTTCGCCCAGGGTGGTCTTCACGTCCACAAGCACTTCGATACGCATGGTGTTATCCCCTTTTTTGTTGTTGTGCGGGATGGGCATGGCCGCGCCGTGACGCGGCCGGTTTATCACTTAGAAATTGACCTGGTCACGCCCCTTGAGCCCGAGGATTTCCCGCGCTTCATCCGGCGTGGCGACCTGATGGCCGAGGGCTTCGATCACTGTGCGAATGCGCCGTACCTGGTCGGCGTTGGACGCGGCCAGTTTGCCCGGGCCATCCCACAGCGAATCCTCCAGGCCGACCCGGGCGTTGCTGCCCATGGACAGGCCCATGGTGGCCAGCGGAATCTGCCCACGGCCGGCGCCGAGGATCGACCACACGTAGTCGTCGCCAAACAGGCGGTCGGCGGTGCGGCGCATATGGGCCAGGTCTTCCGGGTGCCCGCCGATGCCACCGCGCAAACCGAATACCGACTGGATAAACAACGGTGGTTTCAGCAGGCCGCGCTCCAGGAAATGGGCGGCGGTGTACAGGTGGCCGATGTCGTAGCACTCGATTTCAAAACGGGTGCGGTTCTCGGCGCAGGAATTGAGGATGTGGGTAATGTCGCGGAAGGTATTGCGAAAGATCCGGTCGTCGCTTTCTTCCAGGTACGGACGCTCCCAGTCATGCTTGAACTCGGTGAAGCGGTTGAGCATTTCGTACAGGCCGAAGTTCATCGAGCCCATGTTCAGCGAGGCCAGTTCCGGCTTGAACTGCATCACCGGTTGCAGGCGTTCTTCGACGCCCATGGTCGGTGCGCCGCCGGTGGTGATGTTGATCACCACGTCGCTGGCGGCCTTGATCTGCGGCAGGAATTCGGCGAACAGCGCGGGGTCCTGGCTGGGACGGCCATCGATGGGATCACGGGCATGCAGGTGGACAATGGCGGCGCCGGCTTCGGCGGCACCGATGGCGGCGTCGGCAATTTCCTGCGCGGTGATCGGCAAATGCGGCGACATCGACGGCGTATGGATGGCACCGGTGACGGCGCAGGTGATGATCACAGGACGATTTTTGGACATGACGATTCTCCGACTTTTATTCTTATGAAAAAAATCCCGGGTGTAACTTGTGTGTTCTTCCCTGGCTTAACGCTGACGCGGCCTACAGGTACTCGACGTTACCGTCGACACTGATCGCCTGGCCGGTGACATTGCGGGCAGCAGGCGAGCAGAGAAACAAGGCCATGGCCGCGACGTCTTCGGCGGTGACCATGCGCTTGAGGGAGATCTTGTTCAGGTATTCCTGGCGCATCCCGGCTTCCGGCACACCGACCTGTTCGGCACGGGCGCGGATCACGCCGTCCATGCGCGGGCCTTCAACGATGCCGGGCAGCAAGGCGTTGACGCGGATGTCGCTTTCACCCAGCTCCGAGGCCAGGGATTTCATCAGGCCGACGATGGCCCATTTGGTCGCCGCATACGGCGTGCGCCAGGCGTAGCCGAGGCGCCCGGCGACCGAGGCGATATGCAGCAGATGGCCGTGGGACGATTCCTTGAGCATCGGCACCGCGTGGTGGGCAAAGCGGTATTGCGCCGTCAGGTTGATATTGATCGTGGCTTGCCACTCGGCATCGCTGATGGCGTCGATGCCGCCGGTGGGCCCGGCAATCCCGGCGTTGTTGACCAGCACATCCAGCCCGCCGAATTGCTCGCGCTGCACCTGGAACACCGCCTCGATCTGCGCGGCATCGCTCACGTCGGCACGGGTGGCGACAGTGCCCGGGTACTTGTCGCGAAACGCCGCCAGGGCCGCTTCGCTGACATCACACACATGCACCTTGGCACCCGCCTCCAGATAGGCCGCCGCCAACACTTCACCGATGCCGGCAGCCCCGCCGGAAATCAACACACGTAACCCAGGATAGGGCTGCAGCCGCTGTAGGACACTCATGCACGTTTACCTCCTGAAACAGACGACCTCGAACGGTCGTTCTTGACGAGCAGGCGCGCCAGGGAATCGGCGGCCTGCATGATGTCATCGGTCACGGCCGCGCGGGCACCGGCGCCATCGCGGGCGGCCAGGGCTTCGACGATGCGCGTATGCGCCTCCATCGAGCGTTGCAAGTGAGCTTTATCGGGGGCGACCAGGGCAAAACACGGGCCCATGTGCAGCCAGAAGTTTTCCACGGCGGCCATGGTCAATTCGGCCTGGGCGACGGCATAGATCCGACGGTGAAAGGCGAAGTTGGTCCACAGGTAGCGGGAAACGTCGACTTCGTCGGCGGCCTGTTGCATCTGTTGGCAGAGGTCGGAAATTTCGTCGAGGTCGGCTTTTTCCAGGAGCAATACGGCCTTTTCTGCCAGCAAACCTTCCAGGGCGACCCGCGCATCGCGGATTTCCCGCAGGCGTTCGACCGTCATCATGCGTACCCGCAGACGGGAGGTTTCGGTGACTTCAAAGGCGTTTTCGGCGCTGAGGCGCTGGAGGGCTTCGCGCACTGGCATGGGGCTGGAGCCGAGGGCTTCGGCGAGGCCGCGGATGGTGAGTTTCTGGCCGGGCTGGAAACGACCACTCATCAAGGCTTCGCGGATCTGGCGATAGACCTGGTCTTGCAAGGTATCGCGGGACACCTGGCGCAAGGTGGGAAGGAGAAGCGGGCCATCTGTCATGAGTCAAAACCTGTGTTGTCGTTCTTATGGCTCCAATATGTGATCACAAATCAAATATGTCAAATAGTTTCCCGTTGACGGTATGCACGACGCTGACTCTAATGAGCCCTTTCTCCAGCAAGGACCGCTGAACCATGAAATTTGCCTACACCATCGTCTACGTCCCGGACGTCGCTGCATCCCTGCAATTCTTCGAAAAAGCCTTCGGCTTCAGTCGCCGTTTCCTGCATGAATCGGGAACCTATGGCGAGTTGGATACCGGTGATACCACCCTCTCTTTTGCAGCGCATGAGTTGGGCGAGATGAACTTCAAGGGCGGGCATGTGGAGGCGCATGCTTCACAGCAACTGCTGGGGATGGAGTTGGGGTTTGTTACCGAGGATGTGTCAAAGGCTCATGCCAGAGCGCTGGCCGAGGGTGCGACAGAACTTGCTGCGCCGAGCACCAAGCCTTGGGGGCAGGTGGTGTCGTATGTGCGGTGCCCGGATGGGACGCTGGTGGAGTTGTGTACGCCGATTCAGTGAATCGTACTGTGGCGAGGGAGCTTGCTCCCGCTGGACCGGGCTGGCGCTCCAGTGCGAAGCGCTCCCAAAAATCTTGGGGCCGCTTCGCAGCCCAGCGGGAGCAAGCTCCCTCGCCACAGCAAGCTCCCTCGGCACAGCAAGCTCCCTCGCCACAGTGAATTGCCTGCATCAGGGCTTGAGCGGTCGCTCCTGGTCACGCTCCGACAGCTCGGTGCCATCGTCCGGATGCTTCCAGGTCTGCGGCTTTTCTTCCTCGCGAAGCTTCCTCGCCCGCTCCTGCTCCAACTCTTCGCGCTGCTTCTGTTCGTTGCTCATACCCACCTCCCATCCGTAAGAATTGGACACACTGGGCAAGCATAGATGAGGGAGCGGTTTTGTGTGCATCCGGCAATTGATAACCACGACGCATCAATACATGTAAACAACTCACTTATCATTTCCAAATGTGTCAGCCACTATCCGCGGTCTTAAGCGAAACAAGCACTTTAAAAAGAACGCTGGAGACACAAGAAAATGCAAAACCCTTCACGGCCTGACTCTGCCCGCTCCAAAGTCGGCGCGGTCTTTCGCGTCACCTCCGGCAACTTTCTCGAACAGTTCGACTTCTTTCTGTTCGGTTTCTATGCCACCTATATCGCCGCCGCCTTCTTCCCTGCCGCTAATGAATTTGCGTCATTAATGATGACCTTCGCCGTGTTCGGCGCGGGCTTTTTGATGCGTCCGCTGGGGGCTATCATCCTCGGCGCGTACATCGATGATGTGGGCCGTCGCAAAGGCTTGATCGTGACCCTGGCGATCATGGCCAGTGGCACCCTGCTGATCGTGCTGGTGCCCGGCTATCACACCATTGGTTTGTGGGCACCGCTGCTGGTGCTGATGGGCCGGCTGTTGCAAGGTTTCTCGGCCGGTGCCGAACTGGGCGGCGTGTCGGTGTACCTGGCCGAAATGGCCACCCCGGGCCGCAAGGGTTTCTATACCAGTTGGCAATCGGGTAGCCAGCAGATCTCCATCGTGGTCGCGGCCGCCCTGGGTTATGGCCTGAACCAGTGGATGGAACCAGCCGTGGTTGCCGATTGGGGCTGGCGCATTCCGTTCGCCATCGGCTGCGTGATCATCCCGTTCATCTTCGTCCTGCGCCGCAACCTGCAGGAAACCGAAGAGTTCGCCAACCGCAAGCATCGCCCGACCATGCGCGAAGTGCTGGCCACCCTGGTGAAGAACTGGACCATCGTGATCGGCGGCATGATGATGGTGGCGATGACCACCACGGCCTTCTACCTGATCACCGTGTACGCACCCACCTTCGGCAAAACCGTACTCAACCTGACCACCGCCGACGCCCTGCTGGTGACCCTGCTGGTGGCCGTGTCGAACTTCATCTGGCTGCCCATCGGTGGCACCCTCAGTGACCGTTTTGGCCGCAAGCCGGTGCTGATCGCCATGACTGCTTTGACCGTGCTGACCGCTTACCCGGCACTTTCCTACGTGGTCAATGCGCCAAGCTTCGCGCACATGCTGGAAACCCTGCTGTGGTTCTCCTTCCTCTACGGCATGTACAACGGTGCCATGATCCCGGCCCTGACCGAGATCATGCCGGTGGAAGTGCGTGTGGCCGGCTTCTCCCTGGCCTATAGCCTGGCGACCGCGATCTTCGGCGGTTTTACCCCGGCGATTTCCACCTGGTTTATCCACGAGACGGGCGACAAGGCATCGCCCGCCTACTGGCTGATGTTCGCCGCGCTGTGCGCCCTGTGCGCGACGTTCGCACTGTATCGCCGCGCCAGCGCCCGTCTGCAAGTTGCCTGAGGAGTCGCACTGATGAACCCCATGCTGAAAACACTGGCGGTACTGGCGATCGGTTCCCTGGCGATGGTCGCCCACGCCGAAGAGCTGAAAGTCATGACCTCCGGCGGCTTCACCGCTGCCTACAAGGTGCTGGGTGCGCAATACGCCACCCAGAGCGGCGACACCCTCGACACCATCCTCGGCCCGTCGATGGGCAAGGCGCCGGAAGCGATTCCCAACCGCCTGGCCCGTGGCGAACACGCCGACGTGGTGATCATGGTCGGCTACGCCCTGGATGAGCTGATCAAGCAAGGCAAGGTCGACAAAGCGTCCCGGGTTGAACTGGCGGACTCGCGCATCGGCCTGGTGGTCAAGGAAGGCGCGGCCAAGCCCTCGATTGCCACCGATGCCGAACTGAAGACGGTACTGACCAACGCCAAATCCGTCGCGTACTCGGACAGCGCCAGCGGCGTCTACGTCGAAAAGGAACTGTTCAAGAAGCTCGGCATGCCGTCCAAGGGCACCATGATCGAACGCATCCCGGTGGCCTCACAGGTGGCCAAGGGTGATTACGAAGTGGGCTTGCAACAGGTGTCCGAACTGCTGCCAATTCCAGGCGTGACCTACGTCGGAAAGATCCCTGAAGACGTGCAGTCCGTCACCCGTTTTGCCGCCGGCATTCCGGTAAATGCGCAGCACCCGGCGCAGGCGAAAAAGCTCCTGCAATTCCTCGCCTCGCCCCAGGCGCAACCCGTGGTGCAATCCACCGGCCTGGATTCGGTCTCACACTGACCGGAACGGCATCTCCCGCGTCAACCGCTCCAGTTCCAGTGCCGCCGGCGTCAACGTACGCCCGCGGCGCTTGATCAATCCCACGTTGCGCACCACCTCCGGCTCCACCAGCGGCACGCTCGTCAGAATCGGATGTTCGCCGCCCGGCATCGCAATCGACGGCACCATCGCCACCCCAAGCCCCGCCTCCACCAGCCCGATCATGGTCGTCACGTGATGGGTTTCGCAGATGCTTGGTTTCTTCACCCGCACGCCGCGCAGGGCCTGGTCCAGCAGGAAGCGGTTGCCTGAGGTCTTGTCCACGGTGATGTAGTCGTGCTCGTACGCCTCGGCCCACGTCACACTGGCGCGGTCCGCCAGCGGATGCTCCCGGCGACAGGCCAGTACATAACGCTCCTGCAACAGCAGCTCGAACTCCACCCCGTCTGCCAGGCTGCCGCTGAAACTCACGCCGAAATCCGCCTCGCCACTTTCCACCGCCGCACACACCTCGCCCGCACTCGCGTCCAGGACCCGCAGGCGAATCTTCGGATAGAGCTTGTGGAATTCGGAGATCACGTGGGGCATGAAGTAGTACGCGGTGGACGGCACACAGGCGATGGTGACATTGCCCATGCGGGTCGAGGCGACGTTGCTGATGCCCATCAGGGCGATGTCCAGGTCATCGAGCATGCGCTCGACTTGCGGCAGGAACGCGCGGCCGACCATGGTCAGGCTGACCCGGCGCGTGGTGCGTTCGAAGAGTTTGACGTCGAGGGCGGATTCGAGCTTCTCGATACGCCGGCTGAGGGCCGGCTGGGAGATACGGATGGCTTCGGCCGCCGCACGGAAACTGCCCTTATCTACGACGGCGCGGAAGGCCTGGAGGTCGTTGAGGTCGAAGTTGATGATCACGGGGGCAGCCATTGGTTGAGCAGATGTGGCGGGCATTATCGTATGGAGGCTGGCGGGATGCTATTGGCGCGGGCCACAGAATCGGGATCAGCCAATAACCCTACGGAAAATATGCGGTCATACATATCAGCAGGGAATTTGCGTGGGTTGGAAACGAGACTTCTGAAAAGCGTCAATACTGACAGCTCTTAGGTACCACCTCACAGGTCTAACATGGGAAAAACAGTTGTCAGCACAACACTGCTGATTTGTCTTACTGGATGCGTAGGGATCCATCTAGCCCTTCCCGATGATAAAGATGCTCACACCAACACCCGACCACAACCTACCAAACGTGAATGGTGCGGAATGACTGTATGGGCTGTAGTTCCACTCCCACTGAAATTGCCTATGTGCAACTCGCCTCCTGCCAAATCCCCGCTGTATGCCTGCGGTCCCTTTATGTTTCTCGCACCACTCATGCATGGGTATAAAGGAAATTCTTTATGCGGGAAAATTCCTGCTTAGAGCCTCTTGCAGGATGACGACGACAATCAACCGCAGCGGCAATCTTTTCCACTCACGAATACAGACTGGTAACGCAATCAATGGATGAAACAATAAAAAGGACTTCCAGCCCTGCGCCTCTCTATCGAGCGCTTCGAGCGGGGTTGTGGCTCCTGGGTTTGCTCTGCCTTGCAGCTTTGGGCTTCTTCGCCTGGCAAAGCTTCTACCCGGTCAGTGCAGCCGAAGACTGGAGTGTTCATGTCGTCCACCGAGACGTAGCAAAGGCCGCATCACTGATGCCGATGCCCGACGGTTCGCTGATGGTGAGCCAGGAATTGAGCGATGGGCTTGGCAGTATCGTACGCATCTTGCCCGACGGAAAACGCGAGCTGGTTGTAGGAAAACTATCCAAGCCCGATGGCATGGTCGCCACTCAGGGCGGTTGGGTGTTCAGCCAGGAAGTGGACGGCGCGCCGGTCAGCTTCCTCAAGGACGGCGTCGTCACCGAGCTGTTCAGGGGAGAAAGCGTGCAAGGGCTGTGGGACGACGGCGAGTACCTGTATGCCATCGAAGACCGCAAGGTCGGGGCGCGGATTCTGCGCTATCACTGGAGCGACAGGACCTTGAGCGTCGTGCGTGACCAACTCAGCGAAGGCGAGTCGATTGTTCGCTGCACGGATGGGCGCATGCTCTACACAGAAAAGAAGAAGGGTGTGGTCCGCGAATTAACCGAGGACGGTAGCGATCCAGTGGTACTGAGCCAATTGAACAAACCCACCTTCCTGATGTGCGATGAACGCGGGTTATGGATCAACGAGGATTCCACCCACCGCGCGCGTTTGTTGTTGATCGACAAGCAAGGACGCCAGCAGACGATCCTGTCTTTCCTGAAGGCGCCACAGTCGATTGTGCGTACGACGAAGGGAACGTACCTCGTGGCCGAAGGTGGCCGTGACCGTATCCTGGAACTGGTGCCATCCGTGGCACGAGTAGACCCCGTTACAGCTGAAACCGCGCCACCGCCTCATTGAGCGACACGGCCAAGCGCGCCAGCTCTTGGCTCGACCCGTTGATCTGCCCTGCTCCCGAAGATGATTGCGCGGACAGGTCACGAATGTTGACGATGTTGCGATCCACTTCCTTGGCCACTTGCGCCTGCTCCTCGGCGGCGCTGGCGATGACCAGGTTGCGCTGGTGAATCTGGTCGATGGAGTCGGTGATCTGGCTCAAGGCTCCACCGGCGCCTTCGGCCAGGATCAAGGTTTCGCTGGCCCGCTGGGTGCTCGATTGCATTGAGGTCAGTGCCTCGCTGGAGCCACTGCGCATCGCGGTGACCATCTGGTCGATTTCCAGGGTCGATTGCTGGGTGCGATGGGCCAGCGCACGCACTTCGTCGGCCACCACGGCAAAGCCACGCCCGGACTCACCGGCACGCGCCGCCTCGATGGCGGCGTTCAGGGCCAACAGGTTGGTCTGCTCGGCGATGGAGCGAATCACATCGAGCACCTTGCCGATGTCCCGCGATTGATCGGCGAGGTTTTGCACCAGGCTCGAGGTTTCACCGATGTTGGTACTCAACGCCTGAATCGCGCTGACCGTCTCGCCGACGCGCTGCTGGCCATCGCGGGCCGTTTCATTGGAGAGCCGGGTGGATTCGGAAGTGGAGACTGCATTACGTGCCACCTCATCGGCGGCCGAGGTCATCTCGTTGACCGCGGTGGCGGCTTGCTCGATTTCAGCGGTCTGCTTTTGCAGGCTACGGCTGCTCTGGTCGGTGATGCCGTTGAGGTCGGTGGCCGATGCCGCCATCTGCCCGGCCGACTGGCGAATCAGCTGCAAGGTACTGCGCAGGCTGCCTTGCATGGTCTGCAACGCCACCAGCAGGCGCGTCACTTCGTCATCGCCGGTCACTTCAACGGTTTGCGTCAGGTCGCCTTGGGCGACGTTTTCTGCGGCGCGCACCGCGTGGCTCAGCGGACCAACGATGCTGCGCGTCAGCAACCAGGCCAGGGCCACGGTGCTCAACGCCGCCAGCAGCACGAAGCCGAAGACCATCGTGCGCGAGCGGCTGTACTGCAACTCGGCCGTCTGGCCCTGCAGGTTTATCTGGGCGTTGTAATAGTCGGCCAGGGCATTGAGCTGATTGCCGGAACCGTCGACCACGGTCTTCATGTCCACCAGCAGCAACTTGTTCAGCTCGGCGGTCTGCTGCTTGTCGGCAAGGATGAACGACTGGGTGAGGCCTTGCTGGTATTGCCGCAGGGAGACCTGAAACTGGTCGTAGAGATTGCGTACCTCAGGTGTATCAAGCACCGCACTCAGGTCGGCCAGTTTCTTTGCCAGATCCTGGCTGCGGGTGTCCATCTGGCTGCGGTATTGCGAGAGGCTCGCGGGATTGGGATCAAGGGCCATGCGCAGGGAAATAGTGCGGATGCGCAGCATGATTTCGCGGATATCCGAGACCAGGCGCATTTTCGGCACCAGGCCACTTTCAACCTGCACGGCGCTTTCGCGGATGCTTGCCATGTTCGAGAGCGCAAAGAACCCCAACAGCGCCACGAGCAAGGCAATCAAGGCAAAACCGAGACCCGCACGGCGGGCGATGGACAGGCTGCGGAGCGACATGGCGATTGTTCTCATTATGGGCATACGACATCGTATGACAGAGTTTCGGCCAGTCGGGGCGGGACTTTAGGGGTGTCGACCAGAAGTTAAGAGATATAAATTATCGACGTGAAAGGCCCACGGGGCGGACGCGCCTTGAATGTATTTCCAAGGCAGTCCGGGGCGCTTTATTCAGCGGGTTACATCGACCACGCCTGCGCACTTGCAAAAAACGCCTGAGCATTACTGTCCAGCGTTTCCAGGTGATACCCGCCCTCCTGCACGATCACACACGGCAACCCCAATCCACGAATGCACTCCCCCAGCCGCGCAAATCCTTCCCGCGTCACCGCCACTTTGCTTTGCGGATCCAGCTCGTAGATATCGAACCCCAGCGACAACACCAGCACGTCCGCCGAGAAGTCCTTCACTGCCTTCAATGCCAGTTCCAGCTTTTGGAAAAACACCGCCTCACTCGCGCCATGCGCCATCGGCAGGTTGAGGTTGAAGCCTTCCCCCTTGGCTGCGCCGCGCTCCTCCGCAAAGCCTGCAACCCCCGGATAGAAGTTGGTCGGGTCGCCATGAATCGACACGTACAGCACGTCATCACGCTCGTAGAAAATCTCCTGGATGCCTTGCCCATGGTGCATGTCGGTGTCGAGCACGGCGACGCGCTCGAAGCCAGCGCGCAACGCCTGCGCCGCAACCGCCGCGTTGTTGATATAGCAGAACCCACCGGCTGCATCAAAACGCGCGTGGTGGCCTGGCGGGCGGCACAGCGCGTAGGCCGCGGGTGCGCCGTCGAGGATGTCCCGGGCGGCAGCGACGGCGCTTTGGGCGGACCAATAGGCCGAGCGCCAGGTGAGTTCGCCAATCGGGCAACTGCCGTCGGCGAGGTAGCGCGCCGCCTGGGCAAGGATGCCGCGCAGGGCGTTGGGCTCGCGCACGAAGATGTTGGACATGACTTCGTCGCCCCAGTCTTCGGGGATTTCTTTCCAGCGCTGGTGGGCTTCCTGGAGGAAGGCCAGGTAGGCCGCACCGTGCACAGCCAGCAGTGGATCAAGGCCGTGGTCGTGGGGTTGCTGGATGTCGAAGCCCAGGTTTTGCGCGGCCAGCAGCAGATTGCGGGCGCGCTCCGGAACTTCCTGCGGGGTACGCATCTGGCCACGGGAGTAGTAGCTGCGAGGATGGTGCAGGAGTTGTTCGGGGTGGAAATAAGTACGCATGGGATTTCTCCTGATGGGCACACATCTGCGGTTGAACACCGGACCTGTAGGAGCTGGCTCGCCTGCGATTGCGGTGGCTCAGATACAAATTTGTTGCCTGAACCACCGCTATCGCAGGCAAGCCAGCTCCTACATTTTGATCGTGTTCAACCTTGCAGAAATGTTTCGTTAATTAGCCTGGCCGGCACGTTTCAACACGGCATTGAGCAATACATCGGTGCCCTGGCGAACATCCTCGGGCAGCACATCTTCGGCTTCGTTATGACTCAAGCCTCCCACGCACGGAATGAACACCATCGCCGTGGGGCAGAACCGCGCCAGGTGGATGGCGTCATGGCCAGCACCGCTGACAATCGATTGCTGGGCATAATCCAACGCATCCACGGCGGACTGCACACAGGCGACACACTCGGCATCAAACGGTGTCGCCGGGCTGATCCAGTGCGGGCTGACGGTGACGCTCAGACCACGTTGGGCGGCGATGTCCTGCAAGCGGGCACGCACCTGTTGCTCCATGGCTTCTATGTCGGCGTCGCGGTGATGACGCAGGTCGACGGTAAAATTCAGCAAGCCGGGAATGGTGTTGCGCGACGACTTGGCGATGCTCAATTCACCCACGGTCGTGAGGCCCTCAGGCGCAAAATCAGCCCCCAGGTTTTCCAGCGACTGGATCATCTGCGCGGCGCCGTACAAGGCGTCCTTGCGCAGTGGCATCGGCGTGGTCCCGGCATGGGCGGCCATGCCTTCCACGCGCACGTCTAGCCAGCGAATCGCCTGCCCACCGGTGACCACGCCAATGCTCTTGGCGTTGTCTTCCAGAATAGGACCTTGCTCGATGTGCGCTTCAAAATACGCATCCACCGCGCCACCCAAGGGGCGCTCGCCGTTGTAGCCGGTGCTGCGCAACGCATCCGCCACGCTGACACCGGCGACATCCCGGGTGGCCAGCGCGTTATCCAACGCCAAGGTGCCGGTGAACACGGCCGAGCCGAGCATGGCCGGGGTAAACCGGGCGCCCTCCTCGTTGGTCCACACCGCGATTTCCAGCGGTTTGCGGGTCTTGATGCCGTGGTCGTCGAGGCTGCGGATCACTTCCAGTCCGGCCAGCACACCATAGACGCCATCAAAACGCCCGCCTTCCGGCTGGGTGTCGAGGTGGCTGCCCATCATCACCGGCGCAGCTTCAGGGTCGGTGCCAGCCCGGCGGGCGAACAGGTTGCCGATGGCATCGACGCTCAGGGTCAGCCCGGCATCTTCACACCAGCGGCTGAACAGTGCGCGGCCCGCCTGGTCTTCGGCGCTCAACGCCAGGCGGCAACTGCCACCGCGGGCCGTGGCGCCGATTTCGGCCATGGCCATCAGGCTGGCCCACAGGCGCTCGCCATTAATCTTCAACATACACATTCTCCAATCAAACGCTTCAAGCCATTTCAAGACGGTGGGCGGTGGCGTGACGCCGGGACAACGCAAGTACGCACAGCAGCGAAACCGCCGCGATCGCGCTGTAGAACACAGCCATCGGCCACCACTGGCCCTGGTATTCATGGGCCAGCCAGGTGCCGATCAACGGCGTGAGGCCACCGGCCAGTGCGCCGCACACTTGGTAGGCCAGGGAGATGGCGGTGTAGCGCACGCGGGTTTCGAACAAGCCGCTGACGAAGCCTGCAATCACCGCATAAAACGAGGCCATGCACACCACGGCCAGGGCGATGCCGAGGATGATCAATGGCGCCTGGCCGCTGCTGACAAGCACGAACATCGGATAAGGCGAGGCCATCGCAAGCACGCTCATCGCACACAGAAAGCGTGTGGCACCGACCTTCTCCGCCACCCAGGCCGCCAGCGGCTGGACACAGAACTGGATGATGGCCACGACAAACAGGCATTCCAGAATCAACGAGCGCGGCAGGTTAAGTTGCTGGGTGGTGTAGGCAATCATGAAGGTGTTGGTGAAATACACCCCGGCAATCCCCAGGGTGTTGGCGCCGATGCACAGCAGCAGCGGGCGCCAGGCCGTTTTCAGCACTTCGATCACCGGGGCCTGATCCTGGGTGATGGCCCGGGCCTTTTCTGCCTTGGCTTTGTCTTCCAGGAACTCAGGCGATTCGTTGACGCCCAGGCGGATTGCCAGACCGACGATCAACAACAAGGCACTGGCCAGGAACGGCACGCGCCAGCCCCAACTGAGCAGGTCGGCCTCCGGCAAACGGGTTACCGCACTGAAGGCCAGCAACGACAGGATCAAACCCGCCGGGCTGCCCAACTGTGCAAAGGAGGCAAAGAAATTGCGACGGCCTTTGGGTGCATGTTCGCCGGCCATCAGCACCGCCCCGCCCCACTCGCCGCCAACGGCGATGCCCTGCACGATGCGCAGCAGCACCAGCAACACCGGCGCCGCGACGCCGATCTGCGCGTAGGTCGGCAACAGGCCGATACATACGGTGACCACGCCCATCATCACCAGCGTGATCACCAGGGATTTCTTGCGACCGATACGGTCACCGATATGCCCAAACACAATGCCGCCCAATGGCCGAGCGAAAAAGCCCACGGCAAAGGTGCCGAACGCGGCCATGGTGCTGAACAGTTTGTCGTCGGAAGGGAAGAACAATTGACCGAACACCAGCGCGGCGGCGGTGGCGTAGATGTAAAAGTCGTACCACTCGATCATGGTGCCGATGAAAGCGGCGGCCGCGGCACGGCGCGGCTGCGGCGAAGCGGAAGGCTTCATGGGGCTGGCTCCTTTGGTTATTTTTTTGGCAGGAGAAAGGTCTGGCGCACGCGCTCTGATGGCGCTGGTTGAGGGTGATTTTTCGTCTCGGCCCTATGATTAGTCAATTTTCTATTTATTATTCCGATTATAAATCCTGCTTATTATCGAGCTGTCGACATGCCTGAAAATCGCCGCGATGCTCATCCGCTGCTCAATGACCGCCTGGACTGGAACCTGTTGCGCACCTTCCGGGTGATCGGCCAGGAGTTGAGCATCAGTCGCGCCGCCGCCCGCCTGCACCTCACCCAGCCGGCCATCAGCCAGGCGCTCAAGCGCCTGGAAGAACAGCTCGACTGCCAGTTGATCGCCCGGCGCGGCCCGCGCTTCGTGCTGACCGAAGCCGGCGAGCAGATTTTCGCGATCGCCGGCGAGATGTATGGCCAGGTCTCGCAGATGAGCAACGCCCTGCAAAAGCCTGGCGACGAGGTGCTTGGCAAAGTGCGGTTGCTGATGATCAGCCGGATCAGTTCGGACACCTTTGATGACTTCCTGGCGGACTTCCATCGCCAGCATCCCCGGGTCGACCTGGACGTTGAGGTGATGCGCAGCTCTGACATCGTCGCCGCCCTGCTGGAGAAAACCGCGACGCTGGGCCTGAGCCTCAATCGCCGGCCGCAACCACGGCTGGAGCAGCACCTGTTCCTACGTCAGCGTTATGCATTTTTTTGCGGGCGGCATCACCCGTTGTTCGGACGCACCGGGCTGGCGGAGGGAGATTTGCAGTCGGAGAACTTCGTGAGTTTTACCAGCGACCAGATCGGCGGGATGCTCTCGCCGTTGACGATCTTTCGCGACCAGCAGGGCTTCAGCGGGCGCATCGTGGCGTCGTCCTCCAGCCTGGAGGAAGTTCGGCGGTTGGTGATTGCCGGGTTTGGCCTGGGCTGCCTGCCGATTCATGTGGTGGCCGAGGATGTGAAGCATGGGTTGCTCTGGCGCTTGCCGCCAGACGAAGGGATTACCGACGTGGATATCCACCTGCTGTGGAACCGTGAGCAGAAGATGAGCCGGGCGGAGACGGTGTTTATCGAAAGCCTGTCGGCACGGTTGGCCGCAGAATAAATGGCGTGATATGCAAGTCACTTGGCAGCCTCTTGCTAGTGTATGAGAGAGGCCCGTCGACCATCATTCGTTCACAAGTTACTCCCGCAGTCTCAAACGAAGAGGTGTTCGAATGTCCAGGATATGGTTTATCACCGGCAGTTCCCGCGGCCTCGGCCGCTCGATTACCGTAGCCGCCCTGCGCGCCGGTGATCGTGTGGTTGCCACCGCGCGCAATCCCAAGCAGTTGGATGACCTGGTGGCCGAATACGGCGAGGCGATTTATCCGGTCACGCTGGACGTGACCAATAACCAGCAGGTGCTGGAAGCGGTGGATGCCGCGGTGAAACATTTTGGTCGCCTGGATGTGGTGGTCAATAACGCCGGCTACGGTGACCTGGCGTCGGTGGAAGATGTGACGCTGGAGGATTTTTCCGCGCAGATCAGCACCAACTTCTATGGTGTGGTGCACGTGAGCAAGGCGGTGGTGCCGGTGCTGCGCGCCCAGGGCCGTGGGCATATCTTCCAGGTATCGTCGTTGGGTGGCCGCATCGGCATGGCCGGCCTGGCCGCGTATCAGAGTGCGAAATGGGCAGTCGGTGGATTTTCCACAGTACTGGCACAGGAAGTCACACCACTGGGCATCCAGGTGACCGTGCTGGAGCCGGGCGGCATGCGCACGGACTGGTCGGGCAGTTCCATGACGATTCCGGCCATCAGTGAGCCCTACCAACAAACGGTCGGCGCCCTGGTTGAATTGCTCAACTCCCCCGGCATCCTGCCGACGGGTCCGGACCGGGTTGCCGAAATCGTGCTGGAGCTGGCACTGAACAAAGACGCCCCGCTACGCTTGCTGATCGGCAGCGATGCCGTGCAATACGCCGCCCGGGCAGCGGCAGACTTGGCCGAGTCGGATAAAAAGTGGCATGACCTCAGCGTGTCAGCCTCGGATTAATCTCACGCTTTTGAAAAAGGTGCCGCATGCCTGACGTGACCCAACCCCGTTTCAACATACCGGATGTGTTCTGGCTGGCGCTGCAGAGCGTCGGGCTGGAGCCGTCGGTGGTGTTGCGTCAGGCACGCTTGCCCATGACCCTGCATATCCGCGAGCGGCGAGACCGGCGGCAGGTGACGACGCTGGAGTTCTTTCGCTTGTGGGAGGCGGTGCGCATACTTAATCCTGATCCGGCTGTCGGGATATTACTGGTGACGCGGCTGGATATCACCGCGCTTCCACCCTCCAGCTTTGCCGCTTTTATCGCCCGGGATTATCGCGATGGCCTGCACCGCCTCGCCCGCTTCAAGCAATTGTGCACACCCGAGCGCCTGCAGGTTTGCGAGGATGGCCGTACCTGTACGGTGACCATCGACTGGTTGCACACGCCAGAATTACCGCCTGCGCTGCTGGTGGATGCGGCGTTTGCGACGTTTGTTGAATTGGGGCGACGGGGAGCACGGACGCAGATCACTCCCCTGCAGGTCGAACTGGTTCGCCCGGACGATGGCAGCCGTGCACTGGCCGAGTTTTTCGGTTGCTCCGTGCGTTTTGGTGCCGGGCGCAACGCGCTGATACTGGACGCCGCCGATCTGGACCGACCTTTTCCGGGGTACAACCCGCAAATGCTCGAAATGCTGAACCCGGGCCTGGTGGCAGCGCTTGCCGAGGCCTCGACACCGGCCAGCATCAGCCATCAGGTCAAGATCACCCTCAAGCGCTTCCTGGCCAGTGGCCGCCCCGAGATGGTCGAGGTAGCGCGGGAGCTGGGCATGAGCGAACGCACGTTGCAACGGCGCATTACCGAGGCCGGCACCAGTTTTCGGCAACTGATGCTGGAAACCCGCCAGGAAGTGGTGCGGCATCTGCTCACCGAGCCGTCAATTGAGATAGACGAGATCGCGTGCCTGGTGGGCTATGAAGATACCAACTCGTTTTATCGTGCGTTTCGTTCCTGGGAGGGGACGACGCCGGCTCGGTGGCGGGCGTTGCAGACGCCCTCATCGTCTCATTGACGCTATGCCGACAAAGCCTTCTCGGCACTGCGCGCCATGATCTGCAAATCCTCGAACGGGTTTCTGCCAATCAACATGAACGCATGGGACGGGCTGGACCAAAACACCACGTTCATGCCCCGGCGCTGTTCGGTGGCCATGGCCACCGCACCTTTTTTCGCCGCCGTAATGCACAGCGCCAGCGGGCCGTGGCGCGCGTCGAGGTAGGTCAGTTGGCCGATCAGTACGCCGTCATAATCAAGGATTTGTGCGCGGCGAAATTCGGCGCCAGGCAGGTGTACTGCATCCGGGTTCAACGACAGGCCGAGCTGGGTCCCGACCGAACTCAGCTGGGCGATATGGGAGTCGGGATCGGCGCTGAGGTTTTCCAGGGTCTGGGGCGTATACAGCGCCATGTATTCGGCCACCGAGGCACGCCAGCCCGAACCGGGCTCAGGCCGGGGCCAGGTCATGAACAATCGATCAGCGACCACACCTGCCACCGCAAAGCTTGCTGCTACCGCGAGAAATTTGCGTCGACTCAGGGTCGGTGTTTGTGCCGGCGGCAACGCATCGAGCATCACCTGCAAACGCTCTGTAGGGGCTTGATCGAGAACCGAATCGAAGGCTGATTTGAACGGCAAGTGGCCGCGCTTGAGCAGCTCCAAGCGGGCTGTCACGGCAGGATCGATCCCCAGCAGGTTATCGATAAGCTGGCGCTGCTGAGGGTCTAACTCACCGTCCAGGTAAGCCACCAGCAGTTCATCCGACGGTGGTGTATTTTGAGTCATCGTCGTTCTCCGCTCGATTTATCCAACAAGCCGCTTGAGTGCGCAGTTTCAGCCAGCTTCATGCGTGCAGCGGCCAACCGGCTCATCACCGTTCCTACGGGAATATGCAGGACTTCGGCAATTTCCTTGTATGAGAGGCCTTCGACGTAGGCCAGAAAAACAGTCTCCCGCTGCGCTTCGGGTAATGCATTGACGCGCTTGATCACCTGCGCGGCCAGGACCTGGTCCTGAGCCAGGGCTTCACCGTCGAACGACAACGCCTGCTCGGCGTCGACAAACCCCTGCCCTTGCCGTACTCGCTGGGCGCGCAATTCGTTAAGCCAGATCGAATGCATGATCGTCAGCAACCAGCGGTCCAGCCGCGTGCCAGCCACGAACTGGCCTGCACGCTCCAACGCCCGCACGCAGGTGGCTTGCACCAGGTCATCAGCCACATGCTTTTGTCGCGACAGCACCAGTCCGTATCGCCATAAACGTGGCAACAGCTGGCTCAACTCTCGGCGCAACTCAGCGTCTGTGGTGATGGCAATCTCCCGGCTGTTCGCTCACAGCTTCAAGCCTGAGGCGCGGCGGCGATGGCTTCAGCCAGGTCTTCGTACTCTTCGCAGGTGGTGCTGCACAACGCCTTGATCTTCACCAGTTGCTCCTGGGCCAGGTCCACACGGCCCTTGATGACGTAGGCCTCCCCCAGGTACTCACGGACTTGTGCGTAGTTGGGGTCCAGTGCCACGGACTTCAGGTAGTAGCTGATGCCTTCATCGGTGCGCCCCAGTTTGCGGGTGGCGTAGCCGCGGTAGTTCAGGGCCTTGGCGGTGTTCGGGTTTTGCAGGGTGTCGAGCAGTGACAAGGCTTCTTCATAACGCCCGTCCTTGGCCAGGCGATAGGCGTAGTCGGTGCGGTCGGCGTCCGACGTGGCCTTGCTGGTTTGCAGCACGCACTTGCCGGTCTTGGTATCCCAGACCTGGCCTTTGGGGCAGTTGGGCTTGGGCGGCGCCGATTCGTCACCGGAGGCATGGGCCTGGCCGGCCAATAGCGCGGCGGCCATACAGGCGCCAAAGAACAAAGCGGTGCGGTAACCAACGGCGTGCTCGGGACGATTCTTCATGGCATTCATGCTCCGTAACGATAGGGAAAGTACAGCAGCAAACTCAGTAGGGAAGATCGCCACGAGGGGCCGGCAGCATGCGGCGCAACGTGCTGTCGCGCTGGATGTAGTGATGCCACAGCGCGGCGCAGGCATGCAGCCCGGCGAGTACGATGATCGCCCAGGCGACATTGTTGTGCAGGCCACCCAGAGTGCCTCGCAATTCGTGATCGATCACAAAAGGCGCTGGCACCGGGAACAGTCCGAAAAAGTTGAAGGGCTCGCCCTGGGCCCAGCGGAACAGGAAGCCCAGGGTCACCTGCGTCAGTAACAACAGGTATAAACAGCCGTGGGCGATTTTGGCGGCCACGTTAAGCGCAGGGTGATTGTCGGCCTTTGGGTGATTGCCGCCGAACACACGCCAGAGGATACGTGCAGCGATCAGCACCGCCATGGCGATGCCCAGGGAGATATGGACCGATTGCAGGCCCTTGCGCAGTGGCGTGCCTTTTTCCAGGTTTTCCCAGACGTGGGCGCTGGCGAACATGAAGATCACCAGGGCGGCGGTCAGCCAGTGGAAGGTGCGGGTCAGGCGGTCGTAGCGGTCGGCGGGATTGTTCATGGGCGTTTCCTGAGTGGTCTGTGTGGTGAACACCGCAGCAGGAAAACTTATTCAGAGGGATGGAAAATTTACAGATTAGACTTGTTTATTTTCCAACCCCGCATCCTTGGTCAAAATATGCGAACTAAATGCTAGAAACTCATCCAGGTGTTTTGTAATGATCGCTACAGTAATCGGCAATTGAAGCGTCTGGTACTCGTGAACAGCAATGTTACGGAACCCGACCATGTTCTTCAGGTTGGTCAGCAACGCAGGATTGACCCAACCGCCCTGACATAACAACTCAAACACGTCACGAGCTCCTTGTGGAACACCCAGGCGCTCACGACGAATCAAATGCTGGCCCATGTCCAGCGCTGCCTCACAGGCACGCTGAATATTAAAAATCGCCGCATCCTGGCGCGTGAAATCGGTGGTGAAGCTGGTGGGATCCTTATCGTATTCCTGACGGGCGCGCGCAACGCAACGCTCAATACTGGCTGCTTTATTGATGAGAACATCATCGACCATAAACTTTCCCTTCCTTCTGGATATCCGCCAACAACTCAGCCCTTGCCGTGTCCAGCGCGGCTTTTTCGCTCAGGACGTAGCTCTCGAATAGACCCGCCTGGACGTTCCCGGACCAGAGCCGACGCCCAGTGGTCAATACTTGGTATTGCATTACCGTTGAGGCTGCGCGCAAATCAAGCAAGTCGACGGGAACTCCAACGATATCGGCCAACTCCCCAGAAAGCTGCCATAGCAATAAAGGCTCGACCACTCCCGCAGAAAGGACCGCAACATCCAGATCACTCTCACTACGTGCCTCACCCGTCACTTGGCTACCGAACACATACACAGCCAATAGCTCGGGAACTTCAGCCTGCAAATGCGCCAGTACTTTTTTAAAATTCATGACCGATGTCCGAAGCGCCAATTAACGAAGACCGTAGCAGAATTCATTATGCAGTTTCTGACTGAAAGCAAAAAACCCCCGACAACATTGAAGTTATCGGGGGTTTTTCATTTTTCAATAATGGCGGAGAGATAGGGATTCGAACCCTAGGTACCGGTGAAGGTACAACGGATTTCGAATCCGTCCCATTCGGCCACTCTGGCATCTCTCCAACGGCGCGCATCATAACAGCCTGTTTCCTGGAAGCAAAGCGCAAAAGCGATTTTTTTCCGTGCTATCAGATGCTTGCGTCGATTACAGCGGTACGCCGAGACGGTTGGCGACTTCTTCGTAGGCTTCGATAACGTCACCGAGGCCCTGGCGGAAGCGGTCTTTGTCCATCTTCTTGCGAGTGTCTTTGTCCCACAGGCGGCAGCCGTCCGGGCTGAATTCGTCGCCCAGGACGATGGAGCCGTCGTGGAACACGCCGAATTCCAGTTTGAAGTCCACCAGCAGCAGGCCGGCGTCGTCGAACAGTTTGCTCAGGACGTCGTTGACCTTCAGCGACAGCTCCTTCATGCGAGCCAGTTGCTCAGCGGTGCCCCAACCAAATGCCACCACGTGGGATTCGTTGATGAACGGGTCACCCTTGGCGTCGTCTTTCAGGAACAGTTCGAAGGTGTAAGGGTTGAGCTTGAGGCCCTCTTCCACGCCCAAACGCTTCACCAGGCTGCCGGCCGCGTAGTTACGCACGACGCACTCGACCGGGATCATGTCGAGTTTTTTCACCAGGCATTCGTTGTCGCCCAGCAGTTTGTCGAATTGGGTCGGAATGCCGGCCGCTTCGAGTTTCTGCATGATGAAGGCGTTGAACTTGTTGTTCACCATGCCTTTGCGGTCGAGCTGTTCGATGCGCTTGCCGTCGAACGCCGAGGTGTCGTTGCGAAACAGCAGGATCAAGCGGTTGGCGTCGTCGGTCTTGTAAACCGATTTGGCTTTGCCGCGGTAGAGTTCTTCACGTTTTTCCATGATGGGCTCCGCTTGCTAAGTAGGTGGGCTAGGCGATGTGTCGCCAGTCGAGCCCTGAATCTTGATCGGCCAGTTGCAGCCAGTCCGGGTCGCACCCAAGGGTGTCGACAAAACATTGCCGGGCCAGCTGCGGCAGGTTGTTCTTGCTGCTCAGGTGGGCCAGGACCAGGTGTTGCAGGTCTTGCCAGCCCAACTCATACACCAGGTACGCCGCCTGGTGGTTGTTCAAATGTCCAAACTGCCCGCCGACCCGCTGCTTGAGAAAGGCCGGGTAGTGGCCACGCGCAAGCAGGTCACGGCAGTGGTTGGACTCGATCATCAATGCGTCGAGGTCCCGGTAACCGTCCAGCACCTTGGCGCAGTACGAACCCAGGTCAGTGAGCAGGCCAAAACGCCGTTCACCGTCACTGAATACGTATTGCGTCGGTTCCTGGGCATCGTGGGCCACTTCAATCACATCGATGCTCAAGGCACCGATCTGCAATTGTTCGCCACCGGCCAGCAAACCTGCGGGCTCAATCGGTTTGCGCATCCCGCGCAAGGTGCCGCGACTCAGGTACACCGGAAGATTGTAGCGCCGAGACAGCAAACCCACGCCATGCACGTGGTCGGCATGTTCGTGGGTCACCAGAATCGCGCTCAGCTGCGCGGGGTGAACCCCCAGGCGCAGCAGGCGCCGCTCGGTTTCCCGCAGGGAGAAACCACAATCCACCAGGACGTACGTGTCGTCATGGGCTACAAGCGTGCCGTTCCCTTGGCTACCGCTGCCGAGAACGGCAAAACGCATCGGATCAGCCCAGGTTGTCCTGAATCACGCCCAACACTTTGCGTGCCACTTCTGCCGGCGCCACGGTGTTGATGTTTTTCTCGACGGTGACTTGCACGCTTTCGCCTACCTTGCTCAAACGAACCTGGTAACGCTCGGCGCGGGTCTCGATCTCTTCCTTGGTCGGCTTGCTGCCGAACAACTTGCTGAAGAAACCTGGCTCGTCGTCTTTCTTCTCGGCTTTTTCGGCCAGGTTGATGTAGTACAGGCCCAGGCTGCGGTTGATGTCTTCAACGCGCCATTCGCCGTGCTCCAGTGCGCGGCCGACACTCGACCAGGCGCGGTCCAGGTCTTCACCCAGGTTGAGCACCACGTTGCCGCTGCCGTCTTCGCTGAGGCTGACGCGGCTAGGTGTGTCAAAGCTACCGGCGGCGAGCAGGGAGACGGAGCCGCCCTTCTCGGAAATACGGCTCATGCTGGCGAGCATTTCGTCGACCAGGGCAGCGTCCACGCCGGTGTTGACCGAACGTGGCGTGAAGTCGACGTTGGCGGTGCTGCCGGCAGGACGCTCGGCGCTGACTACGTAGACTTCACTGGTGTTGCGTTGCACGCCTGGCTCGATACGCACGCGGATGCGGGCTTCGCTGTCATTGGCTACACCACCGGCCTGCAGGCGCTTGGCCATGGATGCCGACAGTTCGCTGGTGTGCTGCCACGCGGTGGTGAACTCACCGGTCTGCGGGCGTTGTTCGTCAATGCGGAAACCGTTGTCCTGGAAGAACTGGACCGCCACCGGCCAGACTTCGGCAGGTGGGCGCTGTGCCATGACCCAACGGGTATCGCCGCTCTTCTGCAGGCTGTAGTCGCTGGCGTCGGCCACGGCCGACAACGGCTGTGGACGCGGCACTTCGTATTCACCCTTGACGGTGTCGTCGGCCACGTTGCGCGGAATCGGCAGCAACGGGTCAAGGCGCTTGGCGACATTGACGTCCGACGGCAATTTCATCGGGGCGGTTTGTTGGGCTTCCAGGTAATCGCTACCGCGGTCGCGGAAGTAGCCTTCCGGGCCCCAGATCCAACCGCAGCCACTGGTGCTGGAGATAATCAAGGCAAGTGCGGAAAGTCCGGCCAATCGCTTCATGCGTAGTGCTTCCTCAATTAAACCAGGACGCCGGACTGGCGCAGGGCCTGTCGCAGCGGTTCGTGACAGGCTTCGCTGAGCCAGGTGAGCGGCAGACGGATACCGTCCGGCATCAGGCCCATCTCATGCAGCGCCCATTTCACGGGGATAGGGTTGGATTCGATAAACAGGGTTTTGTTGAGCGGTGCCAATTGTTCGTGGATCGCCCGGGCCTTGACCGCATCGCCGGCAATGGCTGCGGCACACAGCTCGCTCATGGCGCGCGGTGCGACGTTGGCAGTCACCGAGATGTTGCCTTTACCGCCCAGCAGGATCAGCTCGACCGCCGTGGCGTCGTCACCGGAATACACCAGGAAGTCGCTGCTGACGCCGGCCAGGATGTCCTTGGCGCGCTGCAGGTCACCGGTGGCTTCCTTGATACCGATGATGTTCGGTACGGTGGACAGGCGGATCACGGTCTCGGCCTTCATGTCGCAGGCGGTGCGACCGGGTACGTTGTAGAGGATCTGCGGGATATCGACCGCTTCGGCAACGGCGCGGAAGTGCAGGTACAGGCCTTCCTGGGTCGGCTTGTTGTAGTACGGCGTCACCAGCAGGCAGGCATCGGCGCCGGCTTTCTTGGCGTTGCTGGTCAATTCGATCGCTTCGCGGGTCGAATTGGCGCCCGTGCCGGCGATGACAGCAATGCGCCCTGCAACGCGCTTGACCACGAACTCGATCACTTCGATGTGTTCTTCCACATCCAGTGTGGCCGATTCACCTGTGGTGCCGACCGCCACGATGGCGTTGGTGCCCTCTTGCAGGTGGAAGTCCACCAGTTTGCCCAGGCTGTCCCAGTCGAGATTACCTTGTGCATCCATGGGTGTGACCAGTGCCACCATACTGCCCGCAATCATGCAACCGCTCCTGCCGGAAAAAGAGAGCGGTAATGGTACTGGCGCCAAGATGCTTGTACAAGCGAAGTACCGCCTGAGGATGCGTTCTGGATCAACTTAGTTCGCAGCGGCGCCATCATTCGGCCAAAGCGGGGTTTGATGAAGCTGATTACGTAATGAAAACGCCACCTCCTAGCCCTTGGCGATGGTTTTCGCTACCCTTCATCCTTTGATTGATACCGCTTGCATCGTATCGACCGCTCATCGCTTTAGGAAGGCTGCATGTCCACCCCCACAGTCCGCGAACAATTCCTTGTCATCAGTGCCCTCGGCGCCAACCCCATGGAGCTGACTAACGTCCTGTGCCGCGCCAGCCATGAAAACCGCTGCGCCGTCGTGACCTCCCGCCTGACCCGCCATGGCGAGTGCAGTGCGCTGGTCCTGCAGATTTCCGGGACCTGGGATGCCCTGGCCCGCCTTGAAACCGGTTTACCGGGTTTGGCGAAGAAGCATGACTTCACGGTCAACGTGGTGCGCAGCGCCGCCCTGGAAAACCGTCCGCAGGCCCTGCCCTACGTGGCCTATGTCAGTTCGGCCTACCGCTCGGACATCGTCAACGAGCTGTGCCAGTTCTTTATCGACCACAACGTCGAGCTGGAAAACCTGACCTGCGACACCTATCAGGCTCCGCAGACCGGCGGCACCATGCTCAACGCCACCTTTACCGTGACCTTGCCGGCCGGCGTGCAGATCAGTTGGCTGCGCGACCAGTTCCTGGATTTCGCCGATGCCCTGAACCTCGACGCACTGATCGAGCCTTGGCGCCCACAGAACCCTATGTAAGGAAGTCTTCATGTCCGTAGTGATCGACCAACCGGTAGCCGACTTCGAAGCCCAGGCCACCAGCGGGCAAACCTTCAGCCTCGCCGGGCTCAAGGGCAAGCAAGTGGTGATCTACTTCTACCCGAAAGACAGCACCCCGGGCTGCACCACTGAAGGCCAGGGCTTCCGTGACCAGCATGCTGCGTTCAAGGCGGCCAACACCGAGGTGTTTGGCGTGTCCCGGGACAGCGTGAAGTCCCACGAGAACTTCAAGGCCAAGCAGGAATTCCCCTTTGAGCTGATCAGCGACAAGGACGAAGCGGTTTGCCAGCTGTTTGATGTGATCAAGCTGAAGAAGCTGTATGGCAAGGAATACCTGGGTGTTGATCGCAGCACCTTCCTGATCGACAAGAATGGCGTACTGCGCCAGGAATGGCGCGGTGTGAAAGTGCCAGGCCATGTGGATGCAGTGCTCGAAGCGGCACAGGCGCTGAACCAGGCTTGATTCACCTGCTGGCTTTGAAATAGCTATCGCAGCCAAGCCAGCTCCCACCTGTGATCATTGTTCGACAGGACAACTCAGTCAATGTGGGAGCCGGGCTTGCCCGCGATGAGGCCTGCACCGGCACCACAAATATCAGAGTAACGGCGCCACCACCGGCTCCTGCCGAGGCCAGGCATCCAGCACCGCCTTGAACAGCGTCGCCAGGGGAATCGCAAAGAACACCCCCCAGAAGCCCCACAACCCGCCAAACAACAACACCGCACAGATGATCGCCACCGGATGCAGGTTCACCGCCTCGGAGAACAGCAGCGGCACCAGCACGTTGCCGTCCAGCACCTGGATGATGCCGTACACCGCCATCAGGTAGATGAACTGATCACTCCAGCCCCACTGGAACAGCGCGATCAACATCACCGGCACCGTCACCACCACCGCGCCAACGTATGGCACCACCACTGAAACACCCACCAGCAGCGCCAACAGGGCAGCGTAGTTAAGCCCCAGCGCGACAAAACCGATGTAAGTGACGCCACCGCAGATAAAAATCTCGATAACCTTGCCGCGGATGTAGTTGGCAATCTGCCGGTTCATTTCCTCGGCGACCCGGGTAATCAGCGCACGCTCACGGGGCAGATAGCCACGCACCCAGCGACCGATCATCTCGCGGTCCTTGAGGAAGAAAAACACCAGGATCGGCACCAGTACCAGGTAGATCATGATGTTGACCAGCAGCGGCAAGCTCGAAAGGGAAAAGGTCAGCGCCCATTGTCCGAACTTTCCGATTTCGCCGCGAGCCACCTCAATGGCCTGCAGGACCTGCTCGTCCGACACCAGGTGCGGATAGCGCTCAGGCAACAGCAGCAGCAATGACTGCCACTTGGCGAGCATGCCCGGTAGCTCGTTGAACAAGGTGATCAACTGGTGCCACAGCAAAGGCACCACGATCACGATAAATACCAGCAACAGCCCCATGAACAAGGCAAACACTAGACCCACCGCTGCCCCACCCGGCAAGCGCAGACGCTCCAGGATGGAGACCAGGCCTTGCATCAGGTACGCCAGCACCATCCCCGCCAGTACCGGCGCCAGCATGCCGCCCAAAGTGAGCACGGCCGTAAAGGCAAGAAACAGCAGGACGGCCAGCACCACGGCTTCTTCGTCGGAGAAGTAGCGCTGAATCCAGTCACGTAACACTTTGAACATCAATAAACCTCAGGCGATAAGGACAGCATATTCAAGCGATTCAGGCCTTGCGCAACCAGTAACGATAGACGCCCGCTTCGTCTTCTTCATGCAGCAGGGTGTGGCCGGCCAGCTTGGCAAACGTACGAAAGTCCCGCTGGGAGCCAGCGTCCGTGGCGATCACCTTGAGCACCGCGCCGCTGGCCAGCCGATTGAGCTCCAGCTTGGCCTTGAGCAACGGCAGCGGGCAGTTAAGGCCACTGGCATCCAGTTCGGCATCGAAGGCTACAGCGTCGGTCATGGTCTAACTCCGGGTGGGCGTCGAGGGCGCTTAGAATATCTGGTCCGAAGCTCAGTGTCCGGCTACAGTAAGCTCTTTGTCGAAAGGCTTTGTGCATGACTTTTTTGCGCCCTACCCTGCTGACGCTGGCTTGCCTGCTTGCCTCTCCAGGCTTCGCCGACGACCTGCCGTCACTTGGCGACGCCAGTTCTGCCATTGTCTCGCCAAAACAGGAATACGATCTGGGTCGGGCATGGCTGGCCTACCTGCGTGGCCAGGTCTCGCAACTCAACGACCCGCAGCTCAAGGATTACGTCGAATCCAGCGTTTATAAGCTGGTGGAAACCAGCCAGGTCAATGACCGGCGCCTGGAATTCATTCTGATCAACAGCCCGCAGTTGAACGCCTTTGCCGCACCGGGCGGTATCGTCGGGGTCAACGGAGGCCTGTTCCTCAACGCCCAGACCGAAGGCGAATATGCCTCGGTACTGGCCCACGAATTGGCTCACTTGTCCCAACGTCACTTCGCACGAGGCGTGGAAGCACAGCAGCGCATGCAGATCCCGATGATGGCTGCGCTGCTCGGCGGCATCATCGCTGCCGCCGCTGGCGCAGGCGATGCGGGCATTGCCGCGATCGCCGGCAGCCAGGCCGCCGCGATCCAGGAGCAACGGCGCTTTTCCCGGCAAAACGAGCAAGAGGCTGACCGCATCGGCATTCTCAACCTGGAGAAAGCCGGCTACGACCCACGGTCCATGCCAACCATGTTCGAGCGCTTGATGCGCCAGTACCGTTTCGATGCCAAGCCGCCTGAATTCCTGCTGACTCACCCGGTAACCGAATCGCGGATCGCCGACACCCGCAACCGTGCGGAGCAAGCCAAGCTGGGTGGCATTGAGGACAGCCTGCGCTATCAACTGATCCGTGCTCGAGTGCAACTGTATTACGAAGACACCCCGGGGCTGGCCGCCAAACGTTTCCAGGCCCAGCTGGATGAAAATCCGAAGAACGATATCGCGCGTTATGGCCTCGCCATCGCTCAGATCAAGGGTGCCCAGTTCAACCTGGCCCGGGAAAACCTCAAGCCGCTGCTGGCCAAGGCGCCCAACGACATCACCTACAACCTGGCGCAGATCGAGCTGGACATGACCAACAATCGCCTGCCGGATGCCCAGCAGCGTACGGACCGAATGTTGACGCAATATCCAGGCAACTATCCGCTGAACCAGGTTCGTGTGGATCTGCTGCTCAAGCAGAACCGCAACGCTGACGCGGAAAAAGCCCTGGAAGGATTGTTGAAGTCTCGCCCAGACGATCCGGACGTCTGGTACCAGGTTGCGGAAACCCGTGGCTTGTCGGGCAATATCATCGGCCTGCACCAGGCCCGCGCCGAGTACTTCGCGCTGGTGGGAGATTTCAAGCAGGCCATCCAGCAATTGGATTTCGCCAAGCGTCGCGCCGGCAGCAACTTCCCGCTTTCGTCACGTATCGACGCACGCCAGCGTGAACTGATCGACCAGGAACGCATGGTCAAAGACATGATGGGCTAAACCTTTCAGCCACAAAAAAGCCCCGCTCTCGAACATCGAGAGCGGGGCTTTTTATTGGACTAGCGGATTACTCGGCCAGTTTGAAGGTAATGAAGCTGGCACGCCCCTGACGCAGGACGCGCATCGACACCGAACGGTTCTTCGGCAGCGCCTTGGCGATGTCGGTGAACTCTTTGGTGGAGTTGATAGCCTGGTTGTTCAGGTGGGTGATGACATCACCTGGTTGCAGGCCGATCAGGGAGGCAGGACCGTCCTGGACTTCCTTGATCACTACACCGCTCTTGAGGTCGAAGCTCTTTTTCTGTTCGTCGGTCAACTCGACTACAGCAATGCCCAGGCGATTGCTGCTGCGCTCGGCACCTGGCTTGCTGTTGCCCAGCGCATCCAGCGCCGCGCCTTCTTCCGGGATAGCACCGACGGTCAGTTCGACGTTCTGGCGCTTGCCGTCACGAATCACTTCCAGCTTGGCCTTGCTGCCGGCCTTGAGCGCGCCCACCAGGTGTGGCAAGTCCGCAGACATGACGATCGGCTGGCCGTTCATGCTCAGGATCACGTCACCGACTTGCAGGCCACCTTTGGCAGCAGGGCCATCGTCCTGGATCTGCGCGACCAGGGCACCGGCCGGCTTGTCGAGACCGAAGGATTCAGCCAGGTCCTTGTTCACTTCCTGGATCACCACGCCCAGCCAGCCGCGGCTGACTTTGCCACCGGTTTTCAGCTGGTTGGATACGTCCATGGCCACATCGATCGGAATCGCGAACGAAACGCCCATGAAACCACCGGAGCGGGTGTAGATCTGCGAGTTGATGCCAACGACTTCACCCGCCAGGTTGAACAACGGACCGCCGGAGTTGCCCGGGTTGATCGGCACGTCGGTCTGGATGAACGGCACGTAGTTTTCGTTCGGCAGGCTGCGACCGATGGCGCTGACGATACCCTGGGTCACAGTATGGTCAAAACCAAACGGCGAACCGATGGCGACGACCCATTGGCCGGCTTTCAGGTCCTGGGATTTGCCCAGTTTCAGCACCGGCAGGTCCTTGCCTTCGATTTTCAGCAGGGCAACGTCGGAACGTGGGTCGGTGCCCACCAGCTTGGCTTTCAGCTCACTGCGGTCCGCCAGGCGCACCAGGATCTCGTCGGCGTCGGCAATCACGTGGTTGTTGGTGAGGATGTAGCCGTCAGGCGAGATGATGAAGCCCGAGCCCAGGGACTGGGCCTCACGCTGGCCGCCACCACCGCCACGCGGCGTGCGCGGCTGGGGCATGCCGCGTTCGAAGAACTCCCGCAGCATCGGCGGCAGGCCTTCCAGGTCGGGCATCTGCTGGTTGGAGACCTTACGATCCGGCAGCTTCTGCGTAGTACTGATGTTCACCACGGCAGGCGACGCCTGCTCCACCAGTTGGGTGAAGTCAGGCAGCTCGGCCGCTTGCGCGGTAACCGCCTGACCCAGCACCAGCACCGTGGCGACTATGGATAGGTAAGACTTCAAACGTGGTATCGACATACAGCTCCCGTTACGACGAGCAGGGTTGAGCGACAGGGTTCAATAAACGCCGAAAACTGCGACCGACATTTTTGTTCCGCGAACAAAACAAGGCCAGGGCCGTTAAGCCCTGACCTATAAAAAACATAGGGGATATTAGCAAGTGAAAAAAATGATCCAGACATTTCATGCTCTCGGCAGAGGCAGGCATCAACTATCTCCTGCGCAACATTGAAATATCAGGATGAACATAGGATTAACAACTCAAGGCTTGGCGGGCACGGTGCCACTGCGTAGTGACAGCGCAATTCGCTCGGCGGTGCCAATCGGGATCTCGCCGACGACGGTCACCATCACCTCGCCTTCCAGGGTATTCAACCGCCGTGAAACGGCGACTGTCGGGCCCAACTGGGTGCGGGTCTCGTTTACGGTCGCACCGTTAAGCGGCTCCAGGAATACCGAAAAACGCGCCAGACCATCGTCATACATCAGACTGCTGACGGTTACCTTGGTGTGGGAGTCTTTATGGGCACTGCTGTTGACCAGCTGAAAGCCTGGTGGCAACCAGTCGAGGCGCCAATCCTGAGGGATCTCGACCTCCGGGGCCTTGGCGTTGGTCACCGCCACCGGCGTGCATTCGCCACTGGGCTGCAAATCACGATCGTCAGGCACCGATGTATTGAGCTGGGTGAACTGGAAACGCTCCAGCAACTGGCCCTGGTCGTTAAGCAACAATGACTTCAATGGCAGCGCAGTTTCACGATCCAGATGCAGCTCAAAACCATAACGGTATTGATCGCGGGGGGTCACGGAGACGATCACCGCATTCCGACCGGCCACGCGCGATTTGCCGATGACGGCAAGATCGTAGAACGCTTTGAGTTTTTGCGGATCAAGGGTACGCGCAGAGGTATTGGGGGAGCCCCCAAGCCCGGCAACCAGCGTGCCGCTCACGCATTGGGTACGGCCATCGACGCGCAGGACTTCCTGGGCAGAACCATCGAGCTGCAAAAGCCGCTCACGGACCTGACCATTCTGGACACGATGCCAGATGTCATGGGTAGAAAAACTACCGTTACGCTCGTAGATGAAGGTGCCCTGAAAGCTTTGCTGCTGCTCCGCCCGCCCAAGACGCGTCAGCCAGTCTTGGGCTTCATCGGCATGGGCGGGGACTGCAAACCAGCCACTGAGCAAAAGCGCAAGGAGCGGTATGGCGCGCATAAAGCTCCTTGGCGGACTAGCGGTTTTCCAGGCTTGCAGCGCGAGCGTAAGGCAGAGCGCTTTCAGTGCCTTTCAAGGCCGATTCCTGTGCGTGTTGGCGCAGGTAGCCTGGAAGACGCTGATCCTGCCAGCCGGATTGCCCTTGAAGTACACCGTTGGCCATAGGCCCGGTGGTATCGGAGCTTTCCTTGTAGCCGGCCAGTACGGCTGGACCCTTGACCTGCGGGCCGGCCATGACCGGTTGCTGGGTCTGCTGGGCCAGTTCGGCACCGGCGATTTCGTCCTGGTTGTACAGGCGAACACCTGCCAATACAGCGACGGTCACCGAAGCAGCGACTGCCAGACGGCCCAGGCTACGCCAAGGACCGCGAGCAGCTTTTGCCGGAACGGCTTCATCAGCCAGTGCAGCAGAAACGGCCGCAGCAATATCCAGACGAGGGATTAGAAGATCCTTGTGCATCACCGCCCGAGCGACTTGGTAACGAGACCAGGTATCACGGGTTTCGGCATCATCAAATGCATTAAGCACTCGACGAAGTTCCAGTTCATCCGCTTCGTTATCCATCACTGCGGACAGCGATTCCTGCAGGGCATCACGACTCATGGCGGTTCCTCTCTTGGCTGTCGCCGCTGTCTCAGTTTTCCTGCAACAACGGCTGCAGGGCTTTATCGATGGCTTCCCGAGCCCGGAAGATCCGGGAGCGTACGGTACCCACCGGACATTGCATGACGCTCGCAATGTCTTCGTAACTCAGACCATCGAATTCACGTAAAGTTAACGCCGTACGCAAATCTTCTGGCAGTTGTTGAATAGTGCGATGGACGGTTCCTTCGATCTCGTCGCGCAGCAATGCACGCTCCGGCGACTCGAGATCCTTGAGGCCGTGATCACCATCATAAAATTCAGCATCTTCCGAACTAACATCACTATCCGGCGGGCGGCGACCGCGAGAAACCAGATAGTTCTTCGCCGTGTTAATGGCGATGCGATACAGCCACGTGTAAAACGCACTGTCACCGCGGAAATTACCGAGTGCACGGTACGCCTTGATAAAGGCTTCCTGTGCAACGTCCTGCGCTTCATGGGTGTCGTGCACAAACCGCACGATCAACCCGAGAATTTTGTGCTGGTATTTCAGCACTAGCAGATCAAATGCCCGCTTGTCGCCGCGTTGAACGCGCTCGACCAGCTGCTGATCCTCTTCCTGGGTTAGCATGAACACTCCTCGTTGTACTTGAAGGAGGCTTGCATAACTAATCGATCAGGCTTGCAAACATAGACTCGGACTTTTCGCAAAAGTTCTCCCCCTCCAAGCAAGTTTCCGGCGCGCACTGATTTGGCACACACGAAAAACGCAGCGCGGGCAATGCCGGCTGCGCGAATAATCTGTCGCCAGTTTCCTGACGCGCCTGACACAGACGCGGCTCAGCAAATCCAGCGTGTTCCCAGCTTTCGGGCATCCTGCTATTGAGTCGGGGCCTATGCAAAAAGTTCCCATCCCAATCGCTGTCCGTTTCATGAAAGCCGTGCAGTTCGTTGCCCGTAGTCTCACAATGCCACGAATGCCCGGCTATTGTGCCGCTCCCCCCCTCTATATACTAGTGGGCCGTGTCACCCTTTGATTCGCCGATCCAGGCGTCCTGTTTGCGCCCCCTACGGATCGCTTTTTGCGGAATCCTTCAAATGAGCCAACAGTTTCAACACGATGTCCTGGTGATTGGCAGCGGCGCCGCGGGCTTGAGCCTTGCACTGACCCTGCCGGGCCACCTGCGCATAGCCGTACTGAGCAAGGGCGACCTCGCCAATGGCTCGACGTTCTGGGCCCAGGGCGGTGTCGCCGCGGTGCTCGATGACACCGACACCGTGCAATCCCACGTCGAAGACACCCTGAATGCCGGCGGCGGCCTGTGCAATGAAGAAGCGGTGCGCTTCACCGTCGAGCATAGCCGCGAAGCCATCCAGTGGCTGATCGACCAGGGCGTGCCCTTCACCCGCGACGAACATTCCGGCACCGACGACGGCGGCTTCGAGTTCCACCTGACCCGCGAAGGCGGCCACAGCCATCGGCGGATCATCCATGCCGCCGACGCCACCGGCGCCGCGATCTTCAAGACCCTGCTCGCCCAGGCCCGGCAACGCCCCAACATCGAACTGCTGGAACAGCGGGTCGCCGTCGACCTGATCACCGAAAAGCGCCTTGGCCTGCCGGGCGAGCGCTGCCTCGGCGCCTACGTGCTCAACCGGGCCAGCGGCGAAGTCGACACCTACGGCGCGCGCTTCACCATTCTCGCCTCGGGCGGCGCAGCGAAGGTCTACCTCTATACCAGCAACCCCGACGGCGCCTGCGGTGACGGCATTGCCATGGCCTGGCGTTCGGGCTGCCGGGTGGCGAACCTGGAATTCAACCAGTTCCACCCCACTTGCCTGTATCACCCGCAGGCCAAGAGCTTCCTGATCACCGAAGCCCTGCGCGGCGAAGGCGCACACCTGAAGCTGCCCAACGGCGAACGTTTCATGCAGCGCTTCGACCCACGAGCAGAACTGGCCCCGCGGGACATCGTCGCCCGGGCCATCGACCATGAAATGAAGCGCCTGGGCATCGACTGCGTCTACCTGGACATCAGCCACAAGCCCGAAGCCTTCATCAAGACCCATTTCCCGACGGTCTACGAGCGCTGCCTGGCGTTCAATATCGACATCACCAAGGGCCCGATCCCGGTCGTCCCGGCGGCGCACTACACCTGCGGCGGCGTAATGGTCGACCAGAACGGCCGCACCGACGTGCCCGGCCTGTACGCCATTGGCGAAACCAGCTTCACCGGCCTGCACGGCGCCAACCGCATGGCCAGCAATTCGTTGCTGGAGTGTTTCGTGTACGCCCGCTCCGCCGCCGCCGACATCCTTGAACAGCTGCCGCGCATCCCGGTGCCGGCCGCCCTGCCCCGCTGGGACGCCAGCCAGGTGACCGATTCGGACGAAGACGTGATCATCGCCCACAACTGGGACGAGTTGCGGCGCTTCATGTGGGACTACGTGGGCATCGTGCGCACCAACAAGCGCCTGGCGCGGGCGCAGCACCGGGTTCGACTGTTGCTGGATGAGATCGACGAGTTCTACAGCAACTATAAAGTCAGCCGCGACCTGATTGAGCTGCGCAACCTGGCCCAGGTGGCGGAACTGATGATCCGCTCGGCCATGGAGCGCAAGGAAAGCCGGGGATTGCATTACACCCTCGACTACCCGCAAATGCTGCCCGAAGCGCGCGACACTATTCTGGTGCCAACCACCTACGGCGGCTGAACTTCAAGCGCACCCGCAGGCGCCGATGCACATCGGTAGCCTGCGAATCCCGTGGCACGCAGATCGAACGCACCCGCCAGTCACCCTGCACCCGAAAGCGCAGCACCACGATCAACGGCAACGCCAGGCTGTCGGGACGCAGTTGCACGCTGTGCCAGCCACGCGCGGCGCTCCACAACTGCCAGCCATCCTCGTCGCGACGCAGGCCACGGATCGACGAACGGTGAGTCAGCAGGATATGACGCGGCAATACCCAACCGGCATGGGCCAGGCACAACAAGGCGCCAAAGGCTCCGAACCACGGGGACACATCGAGAAACCACAGCGCACCCAGTGCGAACGCCTGGGCGAAAAGATAAGCCGCCAGCAACTGCCCGGAGGCGTGCCAGCGGCATTCGAACGTATTACTTGGGCTGGACACGATCCAGAATCATTCGAACCATGCGCTGCAGCTCCGGGTCTTCCGATTCGGCGCGTTCCATGAACCAGCCGAACATGTCCTGATCCTCGCATTCCAGCAGCTTGCGGTAGCAGTCGCGGTCGACGTCGTTGAGGTGCGGATAGACCTCCCTGACGAACGGTACCAGCAACACGTCCAGTTCAAGCATGCCGCGGCGGCTGTGCCAGTAGAGGCGATTGAGTTCTACATCTTCGACCATGGAGCGCTCCTCAAATAGAGCGCAAGTATACAGGCCGAAGCTGCCTGGAACAGTCGGCTTTGGTCGGCCATACGGAAACTATCCATTTGCCGGGCGCCCCTCTATGATGCACTCATGACTTTTTAACCTGCGATGACCCATGGCTGACTCTGCTTTTTTCTGCCCCCTGTCCCACGAAGGCGTTCTCGCCGTCCGCGGTGCCGACGCTGCCAAGTTCCTCCAGGGACAACTGACCTGCAACCTTAACTACCTGAGTGACACCCAGGCCAGCCTGGGCGCGCGCTGCACCCAGAAAGGGCGCATGCAGTCGAGCTTCCGCATCCTGCTGCAAGGCGATGGCGTGCTGCTGGCCATGGCCACCGAACTGCTGGAGCCACAACTGGCGGACCTGAAAAAGTACGCCGTGTTCTCCAAATCCAAACTCACCGACGAAAGCGCTGCCTGGGCGCGTTTCGGTGTGTCGGATGCCGATCAGGTACTGGCCGGCCTCGGCCTCCAACTACCCGCCGAGACCGACAGCGTGGTGCGCAGCGACGACCTGATCGCCATCCGCGTATCGCCGGGCCGTGCCGAACTCTGGGCCCCCGCCGCCCAAGCTCAAACCCTGCACGGCCAACTCGCCGCACAATTGAACGAAGGTGAACTGAACCAATGGCTGCTGGGCCAGATCCGTGCCGGTATCGGCCAGGTCATGCCCCAGACCCGCGAACTGTTCATCCCGCAGATGCTCAACCTGCAAGCCGTCGGCGGCGTCAGCTTCAAGAAAGGCTGCTACACCGGCCAGGAAATCGTCGCGCGCATGCAGTATTTGGGCAAACTCAAGCGTCGCCTGTATCGCCTGAGCCTGAATGCCGGCGAGCTGCCTGAGCCCGGCACCCCACTGTTTTCCCCGAATCACAACAGCGCCATCGGCGAGGTGGTGATTGCCGCCCGTGCCGATCAGGCGATTGAACTTCTAGCGGTGCTGCAAGCCGAAGCAGCAGAGAGTGGCGATGTGCATGTGGGCACGCTGGAAGGCCCGGGCCTTCAACTGCTCGACCTGCCCTACCAGCTGGACCGTGATCGCGAGATCCAGCGCTGATCGTCGTACCTTTTTGCTACACCCTAGAGATCTTGAATGAACAAGCTGGCGGAAAAAGTCCAACAGGCGTTGGTTGTGGCCATCGATAACGATGACCTGGTTCTGCCAACGCTGCCGGAAGTGGCCCTGAACATTCGCCAGGCCGCCGAAGACCCGGACATCAGCATCAGCCACCTGAGCAAAGTGATCGGCCGTGACACTGCCTTGTCGGCACGGCTGATCAAAGTGGTCAACAGCCCGCTGTTGCGCGCGACCCAGGAAGTCACCGACCTGCACACCGCCATCACCCGCCTGGGCACCAACTACAGCAGCAACCTGGCGATCGGCCTGGTGATGGAACAGATCTTCCACGCCCGTTCCGAAGTGGTCGAACAGAAGATGCGCGACGTCTGGCGGCGCAGCCTGGAAGTGGCCGGCGTGAGCTATGCGTTGTGCCGCAACCACAGCCAGTTGAAGCCTGACCAGGCGGCGCTGGGTGGGCTGGTGCACCAGATTGGCGTGCTACCGATCCTGACCTTCGCCGAAGATCACTATGAACTGCTGTCCGATCCGGTCAGCCTCGATCACGTGATTGAAAGCATCCACCCGTTGCTGGGGGACAAGCTGCTGCGGCGCTGGGACTTCCCGGAAATGCTGGTGAACCTGCCGGCGCAGTACATGAACCTTGAGCGCGACTCCGAGCGCCTGGACTATATCGACCTGGTGCAGGTCGCCGTGTTGTATTGCCACCGCGACACTGACCACCCGCTGGCCAGCGTACCGATATCGACGGTACCTGCGATCAAGAAACTGCGACTCGACCCCTACAGCGACACCTTGCGCGCCGAGCTGGATGAAGCACGGTCAATGTTCTACTGATTACCCCGCGATAAAACTGACCCGCACTTTCAACCCCGCCAACTCTCCGTCATGCAAGCTGATCTGCGCCAGGTGTGCCCGGCAGATCTCGCCAACAATCGCCAACCCCAAGCCCGCCCCCAAGCCCTGCTGGCTGCGCCGATAGAAGCGCTCGAACACTCGGTCCCGCTCATCCAGCGGGATGCCCGGGCCGTCATCTTCCACCTCAAGTACCGCCGGCGCCGTGACCCGCAGGATCACGTTGCCGCCCGGGGGCGTGTGGGCCAGGGCGTTGTCCACCAGGTTGCTCAACAACTCGTTCAACAAGGTGGGCTCGCCCCGCAGCCACACCGGTTCATCCGCCTCCAGCGCCAGGGCCACGCCACGCGCATGGGCCAGCGGCGCCATGGCCATGCCCAGCTCGCGAGCCAACTGGCTCAGGTCCAGCAACTGCGCCCCGCCTTCGGCAATCGCCCGGGCGCCGTTTTCGATGCGCGCCAGCGAGAGCAATTGATTGGCCAGGTGAGTCAGGCGATCAGTGCCCTGGGCTGCGGTTTCCAGGGTGGTGCGCCAGGTAGCCGGGTCTTCGGCACGCAGGCCAAGCTCCAAGCGTGCCTTGAGCGCTGCCAACGGAGTGCGCAGCTCATGGGCGGCATCGGCAATAAACTGTGCCTGGCGCTCGAACTGCCCGCGCAGGCGTTCGGTGAAATGGTTGAGCGCATGTACCAGCGGGCCCAATTCATGCTGCACCTCCACCAGCGGCAATGGCCGCAGGTCATCGGGCTGACGCTCTTCCACGGCCGTGCGCAAGCGCTCCAACGGCCGCAGCGCCGCACTCACGGCAAAGAACACCAACAACAATGCACCGATGGCCAGCATCCCCAGGCGCAGCAAGGTATCGGCCATCAGGCTGCGCGCCATCGCCACCCGCGCTTCGTCGGTTTCGGCCACGCGGATTTCCGCCATGCCGTTCATGTTCGGTTCGGAGACTGCCTTGAGCAGGCTGACCACTCTCACGTTCTGGCCCTGATACCTGGCGTTATAAAAGCGCGCCAGCGCCGGATAGTCATCGGTGCGTGGAGTGCCCGGCGGCGGGCCCGGCAGGTTTTCGTAGCCGGAAATCAGCTTCTGGTGAATATCGTTGACCTGGTAGTAGATTCGCCCGGCGCTGTCGTAGGCGAACGTATCCAGGGCGACGTAGGGCACATCGGCACTCAAGGTGCCGTCGCGGTGGGACAGGCCGGCCGCAATGGTCCGCGCCGAGGCCAACAGCGTGCGGTCGTAAGCCGTGTCCGCCGCCTCGCGCCCATTCCAGTAAGCGCTCAAGCCGCTGGCAATCATCAACACCACCAGCAACAGCGCCAGGTTCCACAGCAGGCGCCAGCGCAGGCTGCTGGGCTTATGCATCGCGGGCTTCCAGCAGGTACCCCAGGCCACGGAAGGTGACGATGGCCACAGGCTGGCCATCGAGTTTCTTGCGCAGGCGGTGCACGTAGATTTCGATGGCATCGGGGCTGGCCTCTTCATCCAGGCCAAACACCTGGGAGGCCAGTTGCTCCTTGCTCATGACCCGGCCTGGGCGCGCGATCAGCGCCTCAAGCACCGCCTGCTCGCGGGAGGTCAGGGTCAGCAGTTCACCACCCAGGGTGAAGCGCCGCGTATCCAGGTCGTAAATCAGCACGCCACACGCCTGTTGCCGCTCACCGCCCAGCACGCTACGGCGCAGCAGCGCCTTGACCCGGGCTTCCAGCTCCGTCAGTTCGAACGGCTTGGCCAGGTAGTCATCCGCGCCCAGGTTGAGGCCATGCACGCGGTCCTTCACATCACTGCGTGCGGTCAACATCAACACCGGCAGATTTTTCCCACGGGCCCGCAGGCGCGCCAATACTTCGAAACCGTCCATGCGCGGCAGGCCCACATCGAGAATCGCCACCGCGTATTCCTCGCTGCTCAAGGCCAGGTCCGCCGCCACTCCATCGTGCAACACGTCGACGGTCAAACCCGTGCTCTTGAGCGCCTGGGCGACACTTTCGGCTAGCTGCAGATGGTCTTCGACCAGAAGGACACGCATGGGTTTTTACCTCGTTCGGGGGTGGTCGGCGCCACGCTTTGCCGGGGAGTTTACAGGCGCGGCCTGCGCTGTGAAGCCCGAAAACATTGAAAGGCGACTGAAAGGTTAGTGAAAGCTTCGCCCTTTAGCATCCAGCCACGGTGGGTTTCGCCTGCCGAGCTATTTCACCCATAGCGCCCGAAAAACGCCTCGAAGCGTTTTCGCCAAAATAAGAACAATAACGGAGTACACCCACGATGCTGCGCACACAGCCGCCTGCTCGTTCTTCTCGTATCACCCAGACCGCCCTTGCCAGTGCCGCCGCCCTCGCCGGCTTTTCGCCCGCAGGCCAGGCCGCCTTTTTCGAGGACAGCACCGCCACCCTCGAAACCCGCAACATGTACTTCAACCGCGACTTTCGCGACGGCACCAGCGCACAACAATCCAAGCGCGACGAGTGGGCCCAGGGCTTCATGCTCAACCTGCAGTCGGGCTACACCGACGGAACCGTCGGCTTCGGCGTGGATGCGCTGGGCATGCTCGGGGTCAAGCTCGACTCCAGCCCCGACCGCACCGGCACCGGGCTGTTGCCGACCCACGACGACGGCCGCGCCGCCAACGAATATTCCAAACTCGGCCTGACCGGCAAAGTGAAGATCTCCGCCACCGAGCTGAAGATCGGCGCGCTGATCCCCGAATTGCCGATCCTCAAGCCCAACGACGGGCGCATCCTGCCGCAGACGTTTGAAGGCGGCCTGCTCAGTTCCAGGGAATTCAAGAACCTGGTGTTCACCGGCGGCCGCCTGAACAAGGCCAAGGACCGCGACGACACCAACTACGAAGACATCGGCCTCAACAACAAGAACAGCCGCTTCCTCAGCGGCGCCACCGGCAAGCATTTCGACTTCGGCGGCGTGGACTACAAGTTCGCCGACAAGATCACCGGCAGCTACCACTTCGCCCAACTCGACGACGTGTACCGCCAGCATTTCCTCGGCCTCGTGGCCTCGCGCCCGATGGGCCCCGGCACCTTCGGCGCCGACCTGCGCCTGGCCGTCAGTGACGACACCGGTGCGGCGCGCGGCGGCAAGATCGACAACACCTCCCTCAACGGCCTCTTCAGCTATGCCCTCAATGGCCATAAGCTCAGCGCCGGTTACCAGCACATGTCCGGCGACAGCGCCTTTCCCTACGTGGACGGTAGCGATCCTTACCTTGTCAACTTCGTGCAGATCAACGACTTTGCCGGCGCCGAAGAACGCTCCTGGCAGGCCCGCTACGACTACGACTTCGCCAAGCTGGGGATTCCCGGCCTGAGTTTCATGAGCCGTTACCTGTCGGGTGACAACATCAAGCTCAAGAACGGCGAGACCGGCAAGGAGTGGGAACGCAACAGTGAGATCCGCTACGTGGTGCAAAGCGGCACGTTCAAGGACGTGGCCGTGCGTCTGCGCAATGCCACCTACCGTTCCAACTATTCGGCCCGTGATGCGGATGAAGTGCGCCTGCTGGTGAGCTACAGCGTCGCACTCTGGTAACAGCAACCTCATAACAACAATGATGGAGATGAACATGACCCTTTCACTGCGTAAATTTGCCCTGACGGCCAGCTGCATGCTGTTCGCCAGCCAACTGCTGGCCGCCGAGCCCAAGCGCCCGGAGTGCATCGCCCCGGCGTCCCCTGGCGGTGGTTTCGACCTGACCTGCAAACTGGCGCAGAGCGCGCTGGTCAACGAGAAACTGTTGAGCAAGCCGATGCGCGTGACCTACATGCCCGGCGGCGTGGGCGCGGTGGCCTACAACGCCGTCGTGGCGCAGCGTCCGGCCGACGCCGGCACGCTGGTGGCGTGGTCCAGCGGCTCGCTGTTGAACCTGGCCCAGGGCAAATTTGGCCGCTTCGATGAAAGCGCCGTGCGCTGGCTCGCGGCCGTCGGCACCAGCTACGGTGCCATCGCGGTGAAAAACGATTCGCCCTACAAAAACCTCGACGATCTGGTCAAGGCCCTGAAGAAAGATCCGGGCAGCGTGGTCATCGGTTCCGGCGGCACCGTCGGCAGCCAGGACTGGATGCAAACCGCCCTGATCGCCAAGGCCGCCGGCATCAACCCGCGTGACCTGCGCTACGTGGCACTGGAAGGCGGCGGCGAGATCGCCACCGCCCTGCTAGGCGGCCATATCCAGGTAGGCAGTACCGACATCTCCGACTCCATGCCGCACATCCTCAGTGGTGACATGCGCCTGCTGGCGGTGTTCTCCGACGAACGCCTGGACGAGCCGGAAATGAAGAACATCCCGACCGCCAAGGAACAAGGCTACGACATCGTCTGGCCGGTGGTGCGTGGCTTCTACCTCGGGCCAAAAGTCAGCGACGAAGACTATGCCTGGTGGAAAGACGCCTTCGACAAACTGCTGGCTTCCGAAGAGTTCGCCAAGCTGCGTGACCAGCGCGAGCTGTTCCCGTTCGCCATGACCGGCCCGGAGCTGGACACCTACGTGAAGAAACAGGTGGCTGACTACAAAGTGCTGGCCAAAGAGTTCGGCCTGATCCAGTAATCGCCCCTCTGTGGGAGCGGGCTTGCTCGCGAAAAACTTCAACGATGACGCGTGCTGCCTGTATAAACGCGACGTCCTGGCGTTCTTCGTGAGCAAGCTCGCGCCTACAAGAGTCTCCAAGGAGTTTCCCATGCTCTTACAACGCATTTTCGCCTCAGTGATGTTGCTGGTCTGTGCCGGCCTCGCACTGATGGCCTGGCCATATCAGGCGTCGTTTTCCTACGAGCCGGTAGGGCCTCGGGCCTACCCGCTGCTGATGCTCGGGCTGATGGGCCTGGGCCTGATCTACATGCTGTTTCGTCCACAGCCCACCAAGCACACAGAAGAAGAGCCCGCGCTGGACCGCCAGACCCTGATCAAGATCGGCATCTGCGTCGGGTTGCTGCTGGTGTTTGCCGGCACCTTCGAACCCTTGGGTTTCATCCTCAGCAGCATGCTGATCGGCATTCCGATGGCGCGCCTGTATGGCGGCCGCTGGATGCCCAGCGTGGTGATCGTGACCTTGATGAGCATCGGTCTTTACCTGCTGTTCGACAAGGCCATGGATGTACCGCTGCCGCTCGGCCTGCTTGAAGTTCTGGAGAACTGATATGGATACGTTCAGCTATTTGGGCCAGGGCTTCGGCGTTGCACTGACCCCTTACAACCTGATCACCGCACTGTGCGGCACCTTGATCGGCACCGTGGTCGGCCTGTTGCCGGGCCTTGGGCCGATCAACGGCGTAGCGCTGTTGATCCCCATCGCATTTGCCCTGGGGCTGCCGCCTGAGTCGGCATTGATCCTGTTGGCGGCCGTGTACCTGGGCTGCGAATACGGCGGGCGCATCAGCTCGATCCTGTTGAACATCCCGGGTGAAGCTTCCACCGTGATGACCACCCTCGACGGCTACCCGATGGCTCGCAAAGGCCTGGCGGGCGTGGCGTTGTCGCTGTCGGCGTGGAGTTCGTTCATCGGTGCGTTTATCGCCACCTGCGGCATGGTGCTGTTCGCCCCGCTGCTGGCCAAATGGGCGATTGCCTTCGGCCCGGCGGAATATTTCGTACTGATGGTGTTTGCCATCGTCTGCCTGGGCGGCATGGCCGGTGACAAGCCGCTGAAGACCTTTGTCGCGGCATTGATCGGCCTGTTTCTGTCAGCAGTGGGTATCGATGCCAACAGCGGCGTATACCGCTTCACCGGCGATAACATCCACCTGACCGACGGCATCCAGTTCGTGGTGCTTGTATTGGGCCTGTTCTCCATCAGCGAGATCCTGTTGCTGCTGGAAAAAACCCACCGTGGCCAGGAAGCCGTGAAAGCCACCGGACGCATGATGTTCAACCTGAAGGAAGCTTGCGCGGTATTCGTCGTGAATATTCGCTGCGGCCTGCTGGGTTTCATCATGGGTGTATTGCCGGGCGCGGGTGCCACACTGGCCTCGGCCGTGGCCTACATGACCGAAAAACGCCTGGCCGGTGCCAGCGGTAAATTCGGCCAGGGCGACATGCGCGGCCTGGCGGCTCCGGAAACCGCGATCGGCGCTTCCGCCTGCGGCGCCCTGGTGCCGATGCTGACCCTCGGCGTACCCGGCTCGGGCACCACGGCGGTGATGATCGGCGCCCTGTCGCTGTACAACATCACCCCCGGCCCGCTGCTGTTCCAACAGCAACCGGACATCGTCTGGGGCCTGATCGCCTCGTTGTTTATCGCCAACATCATGCTGGTGATCCTCAACATCCCGATGATCCGCATCTTCACCCGCATCCTTGCCGTGCCGAACTGGGCACTGGTGCCGGTGATCGCCATCATCACTGCGATCGGTGTGTACGCGGTTCACGCCACCACCTTCGACCTGTTCCTGATGGTCGGCATCGGCATCTTCGGCTACATCCTGCGCAAGCTGGATTTCCCGCTCTCGCCGGTGCTGCTGGGCTTTATCCTCGGCGGGTTGATGGAGCAGAACCTGCGTCGTGCGCTGTCGATTTCCAACGGCGAATTGCAGATCCTCTGGTCGAGCCCGATCACCTTCGGCGTGTGGGTACTGACGGCCTTGATGCTGTTGTTCCCGCTCCTGCGCATCTGGCGCAAGCGTTCCCTGCAGCGTCGTGCCGTGGCCGATGTCTGAGGCCACGTTCAGAAACTGGTGGGCAACACCGCTGGTCGGTCTGCTGGGCGGGTATCTCGCCAGCCAGATCGGCTGGCCACTGCCGTACATGGTCGGCTCGTTGCTGGCGATCATCCTGGTGCGCTGCCTGACACCCTGGCAGCTCGCAGAAATTCCCGGCGGCCGCAAATGCGGCCAATGGGTGGTGGGCATCGGCATCGGCCTGCACTTCACCCCGGTGGTGATCGAGCAGGTGATGAGCCACTTCGGCCTGATCTTCTTCGGCGCGCTGGTCACCAGCCTCTCCAGCATCGTGGGTGTGTGGTTGATGCGCCGCAGCGGTGAAGACCGTGCCACAGCGTTTTTCTCGAGCATGCCGGGTGGGTCGGGGGAGATGGTCAACCTCGGCGCACGCAACGGCGCAGTACTCAGCCGCGTCGCGGCGGGCCAGAGTTTGCGGGTATTGGTGGTGGTGCTCTGTGTGCCGGCGGCGTTCAAGTATTTGCTGGGGGAAGGTGCCCCGCAGTTTCATCCGGCGACGGTGGATTGGACCTGGCTGGCGCTGCTGTTTCCCGTCGGCGCACTGGTGGCCTGGGGCTGGCAGCGCTTGCGTCAGCCAAACCCCTGGCTGTTCGGGCCGCTGCTGGTCAGTGCCGCCGCCAGCATTACCTGGGACTTGCACATCGGGCTGCCCGACGGCGGCAGCCAGATCGGCCAGTGGCTGATCGGCAGTGGCCTGGGCTGCCACTTCAACCGGCAGTTCTTCCGGCGCGCGCCGTTGTTCATGGGACGTACGTTGATCGGTACGGCGTTGACTATGTTGATTGCGACGCTGGCGGCTGTGGGCTTGAGTGCACTCACACATCTGGACCTGCGTTCGCTGACACTGGGCATGATGCCAGGCGGAATTGCGGAAATGAGCCTGACGGCGGAAACCCTGCAATTGTCGGTGCCGTTGGTGACGGCGATGCAGGTGATGCGTTTGTTGTTTGTGCTGTTTCTGGCGGAGCCGTTGTTTCGGCACTGGAACCGGCAGCCAGACAAAATCTGAAGCCCAAGAGACGTTCAATTGTAGGAGCTGTCGAGCTTTAGCGAGACAGCTCCTACATTGGAGCTATGTCAAACCGGCGGCAATCGCCACTCGATCGGCGTCTCGCCATTCTGCTCAAGAAACTTGTTGGTGCGGCTGAAATGCCCGCAGCCAATAAACCCTCTATAGGCCGACAACGGCGACGGATGCACCGACGTCAGCACCAGGTGCTTGGTAGCGTCGATCAGCTTCTGCTTGCCCTGCGCATGGGCGCCCCACAGCAAGAACACCAAGTGCGGCTGATGCTCGCTCACCACTTCAATAATCCGATCGGTAAAGAACTGCCAGCCCTTGCCCGCATGGGCGTTGGCATTCGCGCGCTCCACGGTCATGGTGGTGTTGATCATCAGCACGCCCTGGTCGGCCCAGCTTTGCAGGTAGCCGTGGTTGGGAATGTCGATGTTCAGGTCACGCTTGAGTTCTTTGTAGATATTGACCAGCGACGGCGGTGCCGGCACGCCCGGTTGCACCGAGAAGCACAAGCCGTGGGCCTGGCCCGGGCCGTGATACGGGTCCTGGCCGAGGATCACCACCTTGACCTTGTCCAGGGGCGTTGAGTTGAGTGCGTTGAAGATCATCGGGCCGGGTGGATAGATCTCCTTGCCTGCCGCGTGCTCCTGGCGCAGGAATTCCCGCAACTGGGCCATGTACGGCTGGTCGAACTCGTCACGCAGGGCGTGTTTCCAGCTGGGTTCGAGTTTGATACGGTCGTCGGTGGTCATGGTTACGCTGTCTAGTCAAAAGAATGAGGCGAACCCTAGGAAAGCCGACCTTGCTTGTCAATTGATCTGACGCAGATACCGCACTTTCCTGCGAAGCGATCATACTGAACCTTCACTTTCTCGATTGAGGTCATGATGAACCTGCACTTCGAAGAGCTGATTGGCACCGGCGGCGCCCGCGTTGGCATCGCCAGCCTGGACGCGGAAAAATCCCTCAATGCCTTGTCGTTGCCGATGATCCTGGCCCTGAGCGAACGCCTGGACGCCTGGGCCAAAGACCCGCAAATCGTCTGCGTGCTGCTGCGCGGCAATGGCCCCAAGGCCTTTTGCGCCGGTGGCGAAGTGCGCAGCCTGGCCCAGGCCTGCCGTGAACATCCCGGCGAAGTACCGGCGCTGGCCGCTCAATTTTTCGCCGCGGAGTACCGCCTCGACTACCGCCTGCACACCTATCCCAAACCGCTGATCTGCTGGGGCCACGGCTATGTGCTGGGCGGTGGCATGGGCTTGCTGCAAAGCGCCGCCGTGCGCATCGTCACGCCAAGCAGCCGCCTGGCCATGCCGGAAATCAGCATCGGCCTGTACCCGGACGTGGGCGCCAGTTGGTTCCTGTCTCGCCTGCCCGGCAAGTTGGGGTTGTTCCTCGGCCTGACCGGCGCCCATATGAATGGCCGCGACGCCCTGGACCTGGGCCTGGCCGACCGCTTCCTGCTGGATGAACAACAAGACGAACTGCTTGAAGGCCTGCTGCAACTGAACTGGCAGGAACAGACCGACATGCAGCTCAACAGCCTGCTCAAGGCCCTGGCCCAGGAAGCCGCCGGCCAGTTGCCCGAAGCCCAATGGCTGCCGCGCCGTGGGCAGATCGACGAGTGGCTGGACGTGGGGGATGTGCGCTGTGCGTGGCGAGCCTTGAGCCAGTTACGCGATCACACCGACCCGCTGCTCCGCCGCGCAGGCAAGACCCTGAACGAAGGCTGCCCGCTGACCGCGCACCTGGTGTGGGAACAGATCCAGCGAGCGCGGCACCTGTCCCTGGCCCAAGTGTTCCAGATGGAATACACCTTGAGCCTGAACTGCTGCCGTCACCCGGAATTCAGCGAAGGTGTGCGGGCGCGGTTGATCGACAAGGACCAGCAGCCACACTGGCACTGGCCGGACATCAACTTGATCCCCGAGGCCGTGGTGCAGGCGCACTTCCACAAGGTCTGGGAAGGGCGGCATCCGCTGGCGGACCTGTCTGACTATTGAGCGCCCGCCGGCGCTTTTTTGCCCTCGAACGTGAAGGCACAATTATCGGGTTGGTGGTCGTCGCACTGGAAAATCTGTTGCCCGAAAGCATCGGTGCCCGGTACCCAATGCGTGGTATCTGCCAGCGACATCGCCCCCCCGGCTTGAGCCGTGCCGTACCTCAGGGTGACTGTCTTACCCCTCAGGGTTTTATAAATGCACTTTTCCAGATAGCCATGCTTGCGCTCGTCCTGCTCGCTAGGAGTAAAAAGCGCGCCGACAAAGGTTTCCACGAATTCCCCGCCGCTCATTGCCTGGCTTATCCATGGCGAGTCGCTGTCAGTTCCCTGAAAGTGACCGTCAACGTAGCGTACAGCGCTCGGGTAAGGACAGGATTGCGCTGCTGCCAACGTACTGACGCCAAGAAAAGCAAAAAATAACAGGTAGAGCGGGCTGACGTTCATGTCATGGGTTCCATCAGTCGATGCTGGAAGCGATACGCCAAACAGGCGACTGCTCCCAATTAACTACAGGCGTAACCCACAGGATAGCTGTCAAATATGACAGTACCGACCAACGGTAAACAAAAACGGCGCCTGAGCGCCGTTTTTCCAATTATTCCTATCAGCGATGACCGCCGCCACGGCCTCCACCCTGACCACCACCCTGACCACCACCCTGGCCATGTCCGCCACCATTACCCCAGTGACTGTTGCCCCAACCCTGGTTTGGGTAAGGCCGATAACCCGCGCGCGGCCCCGCAGGATAATAGCGCGGCGCCGGCTGGTAATAACGCGGCGACGGGTAATAACGCTGCGGTGGCGGGTAGTAACCCTGGCGGTAATGGTAATACGGGCCGCCGCCGTAGTAATACGCCGGCGCGGGCGCCGTGTAGACCTCGGAACCGTAGTAGGCCTGGCCGCCACCGTAATAAGGCGCGCACGCAGAAAGGGTCAAGCCGAGCAAAGCGATGAGAAGCAGTCGACGATACATGGCGGCCTCCTGGACCGCGGAAGAGCACACCCAGCGACGCTGGGGGGCGGCAAACAGCTTTCACTGCCTGACGAAATATCTGACATCAAAAACGGAATCTGGTGCGATTTAGACATAGATTGATACATCTGCCGGTCGCCTCATTGCAGTGCAACCCCGCACCACCACAATGCATATTCCCTGCACGTTTCTCCCTCCTCCTCGCGCCAACCCACGCCATTACTGCACCCGTGCCACTTGGCACGACTCTCGCTTTACCTCTCCCGTGCAGGAGTCATCACAGGTTCGCGGCACCACAATTTGCAATGGCTGACTAGGGTTCCGGCTCGCTAAGGCGAGTGGCTGGTCCGAGAGTCGGCGACCTCCAGTTGAGGTTACACGGCGGGATAAAAGCCCGGGAGACAAGCCACCGTTCACGGTGCCGCGTTGCTCCTGCTCGCCCTTGATCAACTGGAGAAGCATCCATGCCCTCGATACGTTTACCCGCCCTGCTCGCCGCCGCCTTCGCCGCCGTGGTGAGTTTTTCCGCCCAAGCCGCCCCCAAAGACCATTTCAGCGTGTGCTGGACGATCTATGCCGGCTGGATGCCGTGGGAATACGCCGGCAGCCAAGGCATCCTCGACAAGTGGGCCAAGAAGTACGGCATCAAGATCGACATGGTGCAGCTCAATGACTACGTCGAATCCATCAACCAGTACACCGCCGGCCAGTTCGACGGCTGCACCATGACCAACATGGACGCCCTGACCATTCCCGCCGCCGGCGGCGTGGACAGCACCGCGCTGGTGGTCAGCGACTTCTCCAATGGCAACGATGGCGTGGTCATCAAAGGTGAAGGCAAGACCGTCGCCGACCTTAAGGGCATGAACGTCAACCTGGTGGAACTCTCCGTGTCCCACTATCTGCTGGCCCGCGCCCTGGAGTCGGCCAACCTCAGCGAAAAAGACCTGAAAGTGGTCAACACCTCCGACGCCGACATCGCCGCCGCCTTCAACACCGACCAGGTCAAGGCCGTCACCACCTGGAACCCGATGCTCTCGGAGATCAAGGCCAAGCCCGGTGTCACCGAAGTGTTCGACTCCAGCAAAGTGCCCGGCGAAATCATGGACATGATGGTGGTCAACACCCAGACCCTCAAGGACAACCCCAAGCTGGGCAAAGCGTTGACCGGCGCCTGGTTTGAAGTGGTGGCGCTGATGAACGCGAAAAACGCCGCCAGCACCGACGCCCTGGAGCACATGGCCAAGGCCTCCGGCACCGACCTCAAGGGCTTCCAGTCGCAACTGGACACCACCAAGCTGTTCGCCACGCCCAAGGAAGCCCTGGCCTTCGCCACCAGCGCGCAGTTGCCCGCCACCATGGGCAAAGTCGCCGAGTTCTCGTTTAAACACGGCCTGCTGGGTGAAGGTGCCAAGGACACCAACGCCGTGGGCATGAGCTTCGCCAATGGCGTGACCCGCGGCGACACCGCCAACCTCAAGCTGCATTTCGACCCCAGCTACGTACAGATGGCCGCCGACGGCACGCTGTAAGAGGACCCGGCCATGCGCCTGATCAACCGTCACCCGGAACGCTCCAGTCGCCTGCTGTTGGTGCTGCTGCCCTTCGCCCTGCTGCTGTTCGCCTACTTCGTGGGCTCGGCCGAGCGCCTGGCAGACAACCCCAACGACAAGCTGCTGCCCAGCGCCGCACAAATGGGCGACGCAGTGAAACGCCTGGCCTTCAGCGCCGACACTCGCACCGGTGAATACGTGCTGTGGCAAGACAGCGCCTCAAGCCTGCGCCGCCTGGCGATCGGCCTGGGCATCAGCGCCCTCGCCGGCCTTTGCCTGGGCATTGCAGCCGGCACCTTGCCGCTGTTTGGCGCACCGTTGTCCCCCTTGCTGACGGTGCTGTCGATGGTGCCGCCGCTGGCGATCCTGCCGATCCTGTTCATCGTGTTCGGGCTGGGGGAATTGTCGAAAGTGATGCTGATCGTGATCGGTATCACCCCGGCCCTGGCGCGGGACCTGGAACAGCGGGCACGGGAAATTCCCGTGGAGTTGCTGGTGAAGGCGCAGACCCTCGGCGCCTCCACCTGGACCCTGATGCTGCGGGTGGTGCTGCCGCAATTGCTGCCGCGCCTGCTGATCTCCCTGCGCCTGACGCTCGGCTCGGCGTGGCTGTTCCTGATTGCAGCCGAAGCCATCGCCTCAACCGACGGTTTGGGTTACCGGATCTTCCTGGTGCGCCGCTACCTGGCGATGGACGTGATCCTGCCCTACGTGGTGTGGATCACCCTGCTGGCCTGGCTGATGGACTGGGGCCTCAAGGCCCTGACGCGGCGCGCGTTCCCCTGGTACGAAGGAGCGCGGGCATGAGTTTTATCAGCGTCAACAATGTGTGGCAGCGCTATGGCGACCAGGTGGTATTGGAGCGCCTGAACCTGCACGTGGCCGAAGGCGAATTCTGCACCCTGGTCGGCACCTCCGGTTGCGGCAAATCGACCTTCCTGCGCCTGCTGCTGGGGCAGGAAACCGCCAGCCATGGCGAGATCCTGCTGGACGGTAAACCGCTCGCCGCCGAACCCGATGCCAGCCGTGGCGTGGTGTTCCAGCGCTACTCGGTGTTCCCGCATCTGACGGTGCTGGACAACGTTGCGCTGGGCCTTGAGTTGCCGCGTTCAGCGTTGCTCGGCCGCCTGTTCGGCAGCGCGAAAAAACAGGCCAGGGAACAGGCCGCAGCGCTGCTGCATAAAGTCGGTTTGGGCCATGCCCTGGACAAGTACCCGGCGCAGCTTTCCGGCGGTATGCAGCAGCGGCTGGCCATCGCCCAGGCGCTGATCATGAAGCCCCGCGTGTTGCTGCTGGACGAACCCTTCGGCGCACTCGACCCGGGCATTCGCAAAGACATGCACCTGCTGTTGCTGGAGCTGTGGCGCGAAACCAGGCTGACGGTGTTCATGGTCACCCACGACCTGAGTGAAGGCTTCAGCCTCGGCACCCGCTTGCTGGTATTCGACAAGGTGCGCCTCGACCCACACGCCCCCGGCGCCTACGGCGCCCGCATCACCTACGACATCCCTTTGAACAGCGAGCGCCGCAAGGCGATCGCCGCCGAACCTGGAGCCACTTCCAAATGACCGACTCAACTCAATTGTTCCCACCTTTTGCCGAGGAAATGCTCCCCGGCGGCGGCCACCGTTCCTTTGTGCTCAAGCGCGGCCAACTGCTGCGCCTCACCGACATTCGCGGCGGCGCCAACGTCAGTTTGACCCTGCTCAATGCCAATGAAAAAACCGAGCGCCTGAACCTGCCCGACAGCCTCAAATGCCAACACACCGCCAAGCTCACCAACGGCCATTGCCTGTACTCGGACATGGGCCGCGTGCTGGCTGCCATCACCGCCGACACCTGCGGCTGGAGTGACAGTATCGGCGGCGTGTCATGCGCCTCCGAGGTCGCGGAAAAATACGGCAAAGGCCGCTATCAAGAGCTGCGCAACGGCTTCTACCGCAACGGCACCGACAACCTGCTGGTGGAACTGGGCAAGTGGGGCCTGGGGCTGTCCGACCTGCTGATGACCCTCAACCTGTTCAGCAAAGTCACGGTAGATGAAGCTGGCAGCCTGCACTTTGTCCCCGGTCACTCCAAGGCCGGCGACTACATCGAACTCTACGCACCGATGGACACACTGGTGGTGCTCACCGCGCTGCAACATCCCATGGACCCCAACCCCGAGTACGCGCCGCAGCCGCTGAAACTCAGCTGGATGAACGCCGACCCAAGCGTCGCCGAACACTGCCGTACCTCGCGCCCGGAAAACGAGCGCGGCTTTATCAACACCGACCGTCTGTTCGCCTGAGGACCTGCCATGTCTATCGCACTCGCCAAACAACCGGACGCGGCCGTGTACCGCGCGACCATTCCCGCCGGCGAACCCTGGCTGATGGAAGTCAAGGCCGGCCAGACCCTGCGCATCCTCGACCTTGAGGGCAACCAGGCGGTCGACACGCTGTTCTACAGCCTGAAAAACCCCAGGGAACGCTACGACGTGCAGCGCACCCTGCGTCGGCAAAACAGCGTGTACCTGAGCACCGGCAGCGTGCTGTATTCCAACCTCGGCCAGCCGATGCTGACCATCGTCGACGACACCTGCGGACGCCACGACACCCTTGGCGGCGCCTGCGCCCAAGAGAGCAACACCGTGCGCTACGCCCTGGAAAAACGCTACATGCACAGCTGCCGTGACAACTACCTGCGGGCCTGCGCCCACGATGGCCGGCTGGGTAAAAGCGACATCGGGCCGAACATCAATTTCTTCATGAACGTGCCGGTGACCGCCGATGGCGGGTTGACCTTCGAGGACGGGATTTCCGCCCCCGGCAAGTACGTCGACCTGCGGGCCGAGATGGACGTGATCGTACTGATCTCCAACTGCCCGCAACTGAACAACCCGTGCAACGGCTACAACCCAACCCCTGCGGAGTTACTGGTATGGAACTGAAGATCAAGCGGTTGCGCCAGTGGTTGTTCGCCCTGTGCCAGGCTCGCGCCGGGCAGTGCCTCCGAAAACGCTGAAGATCACCTGTGGGAGCGAGATTGTGTGGGAGCGGGCTTGCTCGCGAAAGCGGCGTATCAGGCGACTGATGTATTGACTGAACCACCGCATTCGCGAGCAAGCCCGCTCCCACACTCCACCTCCCACACTGACTGCATGCGCTGCGGACGACCGTAGCGCCATCCACATTTGCGGGACGGCCCGCATCCCAGGACAAGGCCGAGCACTCATCGGCCTGCGGGGTTTTGCCATGTTCGAAAAACTGTTGATCGCCAACCGTGGCGCCATCGCCTGCCGCATCCTGCGCACCTTGCGTGAGCTTTCGGTCAAGGGCGTGGCGGTGTATTCCGAAGCCGATGCCGCGAGCCTGCATATCCAGCAAGCGGATGAGGCCTACAGCCTGGGCGAAGGCGCGGCGGCCGGCACCTATTTGTCGGTGGAGAAAATCCTCGCCACGGCCAAGGCGTGTGGCGCCACCGCGATTCATCCCGGCTATGGCTTTCTATCGGAAAACGCCGCCTTCGCCGAAGCCTGCGAAACAGCAGGCATCGCCTTCGTCGGCCCGACGCCGGAACAGCTGCGGGTATTCGGCCTCAAGCACACCGCGCGCGCGTTGGCCAGGCAGCACAACATCCCGCTGCTGGAAGGCACCGAGCTGCTCAACAGCCTCGACGCCGCACTACTGGCCGGGGAAACCGTGGGCTATCCGATCATGCTTAAAAGCACCGCCGGTGGTGGCGGGATCGGCATGCGCGTGTGCCACAGCGCCGATGAATTGCGCGACTGTTTCGAGGCAGTGAAACGCCTGGGCCAGAACAATTTCAGCGATGCCGGTGTGTTTATCGAGAAGTACATCCAGCACGCCCGGCACCTGGAAGTGCAGGTGTTTGGTGATGGCTGCGGCGAGGTGATCGCCCTCGGCGTGCGCGACTGTTCGGTGCAGCGGCGCAACCAGAAAGTGCTTGAAGAAACCCCGGCGCCGAACCTGCCCGACGGCATGGCGGATGAGCTGTGCCGTGCCGCCATCACCCTGGCCAAGGCAGTGGATTACCGCAGCGCCGGCACCGTGGAATTTATCTTTGATAGCGCCGATGGCCGCTTCTATTTTCTGGAAGTGAACACCCGGTTGCAGGTGGAGCATGGCGTCACCGAGCAAGTGTGGGGCGTGGACCTGGTGCGCTGGATGGTGCAATTGGCCGCCGGGAAAATGCCGCCATTGCGGGAACTGCAACTGAAGCCTCACGGCCACGCGATTCAGGCACGCCTGTACGCCGAAGATCCGGGCCGGGAGTTTCAGCCAAGCCCGGGGCTTTTGACGTATGTGGACTTCCCGGTCGCTGAAGGCCTGCGCATCGACACGTGGGTGGAGGCCGGTTGCGAGATTCCGCCCTACTTCGACCCGATGATCGCCAAGCTCATCACCTGGGCGCCGACCCGCGAACAGGCACGCCTGGATTTGCATCAAGCCCTGAGCAACAGCCAACTGTACGGCGTGGAAACCAACCGCGATTATCTGCGCCAGATTCTGCTCGCTACACCGTTCGCCAGTGGCCATCCGTGGACGCGCTGCCTTGAATATTTGGTGTACCACGCCAACACGTTTGAAGTGCTCAGCGCCGGCACGCAAACCAGTGTGCAGGACTATCCGGGGCGCCTCGGTTACTGGGCCGTAGGCGTGCCGCCGTCGGGGCCGATGGACAGTCGCGCGCTGCGCCTGGGCAATCGCCTGCTGGGCAATGCCGAGGGCACCGCTGCGCTGGAAATCACCATGAGCGGGCCGTTGCTGCGCTTCAATTGTGCGGCGGTGGTGGCGGTGACGGGTGCAGACATTGTGCTGCGCTTGAATGATGAAGCGGTACCGATGAACACCGCGTTGCTGATCCCGGCGGGCGCAACCTTGAGCCTGGGCACCATCGCCGGGGCCGGAGCTCGCAGCTACCTTTGCGTGCGCGGCGGGCTGCAGGTTCCGGATTATCTGGGAAGCAAAAGTACCTTCACCCTTGGCCAGTTTGGTGGGCATGGCGGGCGGGCTTTGCGGGCGGGTGATGTGTTGCACTTACTGCCGTTGGAGGATCTCAGTTGCGGCAATACGCTAGTGCCTGAACCGCTTGGCGAGGTGCGAACACTGCGGGTGATCTACGGCCCCCACGGCGCGCCGGAATACTTCAAGCCCGAGTACATCGAGACGTTCTTTGCCACCCAGTGGGAAGTGCATTTCAACTCCAGCCGCACGGGTGTGAGGTTGATCGGGCCGAAGCCTCTGTGGGCGCGTACGGATGGCGGTGAGGCGGGGTTGCATCCGTCGAATATTCACGACAATCCCTATGCGATCGGTGCGGTGGATTTTACCGGGGACATGCCGGTGATCCTCGGCCCCGACGGCCCGAGCCTGGGTGGGTTTGTATGCCCGGTGACGGTGATCGAGGCGGACTTGTGGCAGTTGGGCCAGCTCAAGGCGGGTGACAAAATCTGCTTCACCCCCGTCGATATCAAGACCGCCCGAGACCTCGCCTTGAACTGGGATCGTTCCCACGCTCTGCGTGGGAATGCCGCCTGGGACGCTCCGCGTCCCGCTGTCGACGCAATGACGCAGAGCGTCACAGGATGCATTCCCACGCAGAGCGTGGGAATGATCAGGTCGCCTGTTGTTCTGGACGTCGGCCAGGCCGACACCCGCCTCGTCGCCCGCCTCGCCGGCGACACCCACCTGCTCCTGGAAATCGGCGCCCCGGAACTCGACCTGGTGCTGCGCTTTCGCGCCCACGCCCTGATGCAAGCCCTCGAAGCACAAGCCCTGCACGGCGTCATCGACCTGACACCCGGCATCCGCTCCCTGCAAATCCACTATCAGCCCGAACAACTTACCCTCGCCGACCTCCTGGCGCTGATCACCGCCGAATGGCACGCCGTCTGCGCCAGCCAAAACCTGCAGGTGCCGTCGCGCATCGTCCACCTGCCACTGTCCTGGGACGACCCGGCCTGCCAACTGGCGATCGAAAAATACATGACCACCGTGCGCAAGGATGCCCCGTGGTGCCCGAGCAACCTGGAGTTCATCCGCCGCATCAACGACCTGGCCAACCTCGACGAAGTGCGCCACACCGTGTTCGATGCCAGCTACCTGGTGATGGGCCTGGGCGACGTCTACCTCGGCGCGCCCGTGGCCACGCCGCTGGACCCGCGTCACCGCCTGGTCACCACCAAGTACAACCCGGCACGCACCTGGACCGCCGAAAACTCCGTGGGCATCGGTGGCGCCTACCTGTGCGTCTACGGCATGGAAGGCCCCGGCGGTTATCAGTTCGTCGGGCGTACCTTGCAGATGTGGAACCGCTACCGGGAAGTGGCCGCGTTCGATGGCAAACCGTGGTTGCTGCGCTTCTTCGACCAGATCCGCTTTTACCCGGTGAGCGCCGATGAGCTGGTGCAGATTCGCAGGGATTTCCCCCTTGGGCGGTTTGAACTGAGCATCGAACACAGCCAGTTGAACCTGACGGATTACCAGGCCTTTCTCGCGCAGGAAGCCGAAAGCATCGGCGCGTTTCGCGGGCAACAGCAGCGCGCGTTCAACGCCGAACGCGAACGCTGGATCGCCAGCGGCCAGGCGCATTTCGACAGCGAGGAACTCGCCGCACCACAGGGCGCAGACACGCCCTTGCAGGCCAACGAATACAGCATCGACAGCCACATCGCCGGCAATCTCTGGCAAGTGCAGGTCAGCGCTGGCGAACGCGTGGCGGCGGGAGATGTGCTGGTGATCCTGGAGTCGATGAAAATGGAAATCCCGGTAGTCGCACCGTTCGCCGGTACCGTGCGGGAAATTCCGGTGCAGCCCGGCAGCAGCATTGGCGCAGGCCAACGGGTGGTGGTGCTGGAGCGTGATTTGCAATAACGCGGCGGGGCTGTATCGTGCAAGGCACACCGGGTTTCACCGGGACCTTGTCCGATACAGCCTGAACCGACCGATGACCACGCCAACCCTCTGCCCCGCCTGCGGCGCCCGCAACGATTGCGTCCTGGCCGACCCGCGCACTGCCGACCAGGCGTGCTGGTGCTATTCCGTCAGCATCGACCCCGCAGTGCTCGAAGCCTTGCCGGCGGAACTGCGCAATAAAGCCTGCCTGTGCCCGCGTTGTGCTCAGGTGGACGAACAACTGCGCGGCAACGAGCGGTCGTAATGCGCGTAGATCGTTTCCTCAGCAACCTGCCCCGTTTCAACCGTAAACAGGTTCGCCTGTTGCTGGTGGAGCGGCGGATCAGCGTCGACGGCCAGGCCACCAGCGATCCGCACCACCCGGTAAGCGAGTTCAGCCGTGTGTTGCTGGATGGCGAAGTGCTGCAAGCCGGCAAACCCGCGCGTTACTTCATGCTGCACAAACCCCAGGGCTGCGTCAGCGCCACGTCCGACCCGCAACACCCCACGGTGCTCGACCTGCTGGATGAACCGGACAAGCACGAGCTGCACATCGCCGGTCGTCTGGATTTCAACACCACCGGCCTGATGCTGATTACCAACGACGGCCAGTGGTCGCGCCGCCTGACCCAGCCGCAAACCAAACTGCCCAAGGTCTACTACGTCGAGACCGAGCAGGACATCGGCCCGCAATACGCGGCCACCTTTGCCGCCGGCCTGTACTTCGCCTTTGAAGACCTCACCACCCAACCGGCGGAACTGGAACTATTGGGCCCCAGAACGGCGCGCCTGAGCATCATTGAAGGGCGTTATCACCAGGTGAAGCGCATGTTCGGGCACTTCGACAACAAAGTGATGCGCCTGCACCGCGAACGCATGGGACCGCTGGAGTTGGACGCAGCCCTTGCGCCAGGCCATTACCGGGCGCTTACAGAGGCTGAAATCCAACAGGTCTGATGACCGTTCAGCCGATGATGGCAAAAACCCACGCCATCGACTGGCGAACTGGCATCCCTGATGCTTGAATCAACCCAGCCAGCCGCAATCTGACTGGCGAGTCACCCCTACCTACAAGAAACACTTTGCCCGTCCGCACGCTTGACCTGCGGGCCTCTCACGGCAAATTGCCCGCCATAACAACACCCGTCGGCCAGCCAGTACCGGATCGACATGGGCCCTCACTTCCAGGCGTATGCCTACCTGTCACAAAGCTCGTGCAGAGTGATCTGCGCGCATTACCCGCTTGCCAGGAGTCTTACGACATGAGGCCAGAAATCGCTGTGCTGGATATACAGGGTCAGTATCGGGTTTACACGGAGTTCTATCGCGCGGACGCAGCAGCCAAGACCATCATCCTGGTCAACGGCTCAATGGCCACCACTGCGTCTTTCGCCCAGACCGTGAAAAGCCTGCACCCGACGTTCAACGTGGTTTTGTATGACCAGCCCTACGCTGGCCGCTCCAAAATCCACAACCGCCACGAGCATATGCTGACGAAAGAAGTCGAGGGCCAGATCCTTCTGGAACTCATCGACCACTTCGCCGCCGAACACGTGCTGTCCTTTTCCTGGGGCGGCGCCGCGACCCTCGTCGCCCTCGCCCATCGCCCGCGCCGTGTGGAAAAGGCCGTGATCAGCTCGTTCTCCCCGGTGATCAACGCCCCGATGCGCGACTACCTGGAGCGCGGTGTCGACTACCTCGGCAACCTCGACCGCGACCGCGTGGGCCACCTGGTCAACAGCACCATCGGCAAACACCTGCCGTCGCTGTTCAAACGCTTCAATCACAAACACGTGAGCAGCCTGGCCGAGCACGAGTATGGGCAGATGCACTTTCACATCAGCCACGTGCTCAACAGCGACCGGCTGTGCTACCTCAAGGCCGCTAAGCAGATTGATATACCGGTGTTGTTCTTGAACGGCGAATGGGACGAGTACACCAGTGCCCAGGATGCCAAGCTGTTTGGGCAACATATTGCGAAAAGCAGCTTCGGCACGATTCAGGCAACCGGGCACTTTCTGGATATGGAGCACAAGGCCGCGTGCCGGGATAGCCGGGAGGCGTTGATGGGCTTTTTGAGACCGGAGCAGCAGCCAAGCCGGTTGCGGTACCACGCGTCACAGCCACAGCATGCGTTTGCCGTATGAGCGGTGGGGTTGTGGGCGGGCCGGATTTCCCAGGGGGGCCGCCTGCCCACGATCGACCGTTGGCACGTAAAACACAGAATTTTCGAAGAAAAACTTCAAATCCGCGAGCACATCTGGTACAAAGTCAGCCGCTCTGAGCGGGTATAGTTTAGTGGTAGAACGAAAGCTTCCCAAGCTTTAGATGAGGGTTCGATTCCCTCTACCCGCTCCACTCAGATTTTGGTCCTGCGTCAGGCTGGTTTTGACGGGGGATGTGTAAAAAAACCGGTCCTTGGTGACCGGTTTTTTTATGGGTGGGATTTGGAAATTAAACGATCGAACCGGGCTCATTCAATCGCCTGATAGACCTTCTTCCCACCAACCCAAGTCTGCAGGACGCGTGTCCTCCAGATGTCTGCCGGGCTGACGGCAAAAATGTCCTGATCAACCAGGATAAAATCGGCCCACTTTCCGGGCTCAATGCTGCCTTGGGTAGCTTCTTGATGGGCTGCATAAGCTGCATCCAGCGTAAACGCACGGAAAGCCTCGAAGAGGGTCATGGCCTGCTCAGGGTGCCATCCAGCCAAGGGGTTGCCCTCATGATCCGAGCGAGTCACGGCAGCATGTATGCCGTAGAACGGATTGGCAGATTCGACTGGGAAGTCTGACCCTGCCGCAATTTTCGTTCCCTGGTTAAGCAGAGTGCGCCAGGCATAAGCCCCCTTGATCCGTTCGACACCCACCCTGTCCTCAGCCATATTCATGTCGCTGGTAGCATGTGTAGGCTGCATCGATGCAATCAGCCCTAGATCGATAAAGCGCGGTATCTGCGCCACATCAACCACCTGCGCATGCTCGATCCTGTTACGCAAGGGCCGCCCACCGACTGTGGCGTAAGTCTGTTCAAAGCTATCCATGACCTGCTTGATGGCAGCATCACCGATGCCATGCACATTAGCTTGAAAGCCGGCTTTCAGTACCGACTCAATCTTGTGCTTCATCTCCTGCCGGCTTTCAAAAAGCAGCCCCTTGTTGGTTGGGTCGTCGGTGTATGGCTCAAACAGCGCCGCACCACGGCTTCCCAAAGCGCCATCGGCATAAAGCTTGACGCTACGAATGGTAAGACGATCATCGCCGTAGCCGATCAAAGGGCCGTCCTGGGACAACACCGCGAAATCATCCCCCGCACCGTTGATCATCGAGTAGACACGTAACGGAAGCCGGCCGCGATCGGCAAAACCGCGCATCGTCTTGATCATCTGCCTATCAGCACCTGCATCGTGCACAGATGTCAGTCCTTGTGCATTGAGATGCTCCAATGCAGCCTGCAACGCGACCTCTCGCTCCTGCTCGTCAGGCAGCGGAATAATATCCGCGACCAGCCCCATAGCGGCGTCGATAAATACACCTGTCGGGTTACCTTCTGCATCCCGTTCGATACGTCCGCCTTTCGGATCAGGCGTGTCCTTAGTAATACCCGCCAGTTGCATCGCCTTGGTATTAGCCCATCCGGCATGGGCATCCACCCGAATTAGCCACACTGGTCGATCGACAACGACCTTATCAATTTCGGCAGCCGTCGGAAACCGCCCCAACTTCCAGGTAACGTGGTTCCAGCCTGAGCCAGTCAGCCAACGGGCGCCGGGGCGCGCTGCAGCGAATACCCGAAGCCTCTCCTGCGTATCAACCAGTGTTGGAGAGCCCCGTAAAGCAATGCTTCGAAGGGACTCTCCAAGCCATTTGATATGGCCGTGCGCATCGGTCAACCCAGGCAAGAGGGACGCACCCTTACCATCGATGCGCGTCGCCAATGCATGCTTGCCAGCAAGATCAGCCGCCATACCGACGCAAATCACTTTGCCCGACGCATCAAAGGCCAACGCATCAAAACGCATCAGACCGCCTCCACTCACGGTATAACCACGCACATTTTCCATAATCGTTGGCTCCGCCCGGACAGGCCCCGCCAGCGACAGGAACATAGCCACCGGGATCAACGCCTTGGGCTGAGTTTTGATACACATCAGCAGCTGTTCAAACGCGGCAAGCATCGGGCCGAGCGTGAGACTTTTAAATGCTGATGGTTGCAGACTCGGTTTTTCTCCTGAAAATCGTGGAGTCATGATTTCCTCCAGTAAGAGGTCACGTCATGCGGTCAGAAAGAAGGTTATAAAAAAGGGCGCTAACACCGTCAGAATCAAACCACTCATGAGAGCGGTAGGCAGCGTGTCGCAGTGGCAGGTTTGGCGCACGATCGGTAACGTCGAGTCCAGAGCGGTTGCCCCAGCGGCGGCAATACCGACCTTTGGGTGGAAGCCACCGACCAGGTACAGTAAAGCGATCGCGATCAGTTCGCGCCCCAGGTCTGCGAGCAATGCCGTAGCGCCATGAACTTCTCCGGACAGCCCTCCGACCAGGACGCTGGATAGCGTGAACCATCCAAATCCCGTCGAGAGTGCCAGGAGCAAACGGATATCTTCGCCAGTGATGAAATGAACCGCATAGGCTCCCAATATTGAGCCAATGACCACGGCAATCGGAACGCATAGAACGCCCCATGAGATCCAGTCACGACCTAACTTGATGCTCGACAAGTCGAGTCCCACCAAGAAGATCAGTACCATTAACATCACGTTGCTGGGTGGAAGCCACAAGCTTGCAACGGTTGATTCTGCATATGTGAACAACACGCCCAAGGCCACCATCAGCAGCGCAATAAAGCACTCTTTCAGAGGAGCAGCAGCGCCATGCATATCGAAACTGGCAACCCTGCCTGGTTCTCGTCCAGCCCCTCTCAAAGCCGCCAAGCCCAGCAGCAGCATGCAAGGCACCACTGTTGTTGCGACCGCGACAAGCGAAGATGTCTTGAGCACATAGCCAACCGCATCCAGCGAAGAAACCACTTCGCCGAACTCAGTGCCTATCAGAAAAAGTAGCCCCCAAACCAAAGGGCTGATCAGACTGACCAATCGGGCAACAACTTTATCCGGGAGCAAGAGTTTGCTCGATAGATAGCCTATTCCCAACGCAATCAAGATGGGTAATATCGAGCTCAACGCCTGCACCGTCATATCCTCTGAATGGTTGGCGAGAAATCAACCAAAACAATACAGCGCTCACAGACTCCGGGAGAGGCGTCGTCAAGTTTCTTGATCGGGCTTATATAGTGCGAAACCTTCGGATCATGAACGGCAAAACTATCGAGAGGCTCCGAAAGGGTAAACTCCGCCCAAATCTGACTTGACCGCGCGTCCTCAAACAGCATGTTTCGAATTTCCGGATGCCCAATAAAATTGATGCCACCCGTCATGTTCGAAGAACGGTAGATCAAGTGCGCAAACGTGAAGGGCTCTCCATCCTGGTGAAAAAAGTTCGGTGAGCTTATACCTGGCTGATCCGAACTCGCGGACGTGAGTTTTACAAAATGCACCCCAAAATAGATAGGAAGGGGCTGGCCAGGATGCTGCCAGAACGTCAGGGAAAAATCTTCATCGATCAGGTCGAGTAGTACGCGATTGTTTTTTACCGCATCACTCAACGCGTGAAAGTAGCGAATATTTGCGTGATCCGGATTGTTACCGCCTTGGTCGTAACCTGCGCGTCCGTGGCCTGCCCCATCTTTGACGATTGGCAACCAGTGGCCTTTATGCGTGTCTTGCCAGGGAAGAATGACTCCGTTGCCATACCGTCGAAACCTGTTTACTCCAGGCGGGGCGTACTCATCCGGCTCCAACTGTTCAAACTCTCGACGTAATTCTGCGAGCTCTTCGACGCAATGAGTCTGGCTCACACGAGGCATGTAATGCAGATATCCATCTTCTGCTAAGGCACTTCGAGGCATGGTCATTCCTCCTTGGTTTGATGCCATCAAACATAGGCAATCACCGTGGAGAACTTCAATGGAGGCGCGAACAACGAGACGTGTCTTACAACGACGTCGGACGCTAATGGGGAGAGGGGGAACGAATCTTTTTACTCGGCATTACTGACGCAGTACTGCGCAGACCGGGTGAAACTGTACGCGGGTTGCTGGGCCGGGGAGTCTCTGAACCGGCGCACACTGCTACTGGTAACCCACATCCAGGGAGGTGTACGCAACAATAGCTGCCCCGCCGTCCTGCTCAGCGGTCTGGTTGTAATTCCCGGCCTTGAAATACAGATTGATGCCCTGCCAACCCGATGGCGGAATATCGAACTCCCGGCTGGCCTGCCTGCCATTCGCCGCAGCCGAAACCAGCAGCACCATGCCGCCCTCGGAGCCCTTGACCTCAATCTTGTAATTCAGCTTGTCGTTAAGCTCGAGCCCCGTCAGCAATACTGTCCGTTGCTCCTTCTGCCCATAGCGCGTTTTGGTCCCGGCGACGATCGAGCCACCTTCCCAGCGAAGCTTCAGCAGCTCCGAACCTCCCGCCTTGTCGCCATGTATCTGGGCAAATATGATCGATTTTGTGCTTGGATTTTGCACCACATAAAGCTCGCCGGACTGGGTGTTATCAAACACATCACCTGCGGTGAACTCTCTTTTTGCCCGCAGTTCAACCCGGGGATAGTGACTGTTGGGCGTCGCGTTAAAACCCGAGGGTGTGTTGAATACCAGCGCTCCTTCCGGCACACCTTGATGGCATCCCGATGAGCGATAACAGTTTGTGTAGAAATAGGCGTTCTGAAGATTTTCGCCTAGCGCTATTTCTTCTGGCTGACCTTGCGCATTGAAATCCTGAAGAACGTACGCACGGCTCAGGTTGGGCAGGTTGTCGCCTGGGGTTTTTGTGGCATCCAGGGCAAAGGCATTTCCACCGTTAAAAATCACTCCGATGGCCAAGACCGACACCACGCTAAATCCAGCGCCAAACACTTTAAATGCGTGCATCACCGTCACCGATCATTCGTCAAAGCGCCAACTGCAACGCCAGCAATCCGACAGCGATTGGGGGCGTCGAATCAATGTGGGTGAGTTATACGAGCCAGTACACATCTGTTGATCCTCGGTTAGGACCACCTTCCGGAGATACTAAACAAAGGGTGGCGGCTATACGCGGGTTAGTAGACCGGTTGATCAACGAAACCGGCGCGCCCAAAGGCGCCCCGCGTACAGCCACCATAAAGACCAGACATTCAAACGTCTGAAAAATGGCACAGCCATACGCCGTTGATCAAATCGGCTACTAAACCCGACCGCTGATGGGCAGCGGCTGACGAACCTTAAAGACGTCGCCCAAGGCGTACAACCGGGACGATTCTGATGGCTGTGTAGGCAAAGCCGCAAGATCTCTCTTCCAGATAGCTGCGCTCAACAATCCCCCCTTGGTTCCTCACCTTCCCTACACACTAAGCATCCCCCTCATACCGGGCGCATCAGCGTCGACCGACGGAAATCCGTCATCCCTTCCCTCAAGATCCATCCCCCAATCAATCGCTTTTTTATACATATAAAATATGCATAATGAAAACCTTCAGAATCCAGTATGACTACACCAAGAACACACTGAATCAGCTAAAGCACAGAGGTGTAAGCCTGGCCGATGCTGAACCGGTATTTCACGACGCTAAAGCATTGATGATAGAAGACCGCGACCACGATGAAGAACGCTGGGTAGTCGTGGGCAAAGATGCAAAGGATCGAATATTGGTGGTGGCCTACACCTACCGTGATCCGAATTTCGTACGCATCATCAGTGCAAGGCTCGCATCCAAAAGTGAACGACGCCAGTATCTGGAGGTTTGAACCATGAAAGACGAATACGATTTCAGCTCAGGAAAGCGCGGTGCTATTGCAGGCAACAAAGGCAAGACACGCATCACCATCATGCTGGATGACGTCGTGATCGATGCAGCACGCACATGCGCCGAAAACGCCGGTACGGGCTATCAGACGGTGATCAATAACATTCTGCGCCAGGCTCTGGTCTCCCAGGATGCACATAACCTAGTAACCGCCCCGAAAAAGCGGGCGAAAACCTTGCCTGTCATCAATGACAGGATCAACGCATCCGATGTGGAAGCCTTGGAACAGCAACTGCTTGCTGTCGCGGGGGAGTTGCATCGTGTGTTAGGAGCACACAACTCCGGCAAACACTAAGCCAGGCTTCAAGCGTGGTGTTTCACAATGATCAAACGGCCCGTCTCATTCACCGAATACGTTTGAAATAAACCAGCTCCGGATCATCCTCATACGGGTTCTCGATAACCCCGCTTGGAAAAAACCAGCCTTGGCGATGAGTCTCTGGGAAGCGACGTTGGACGTATTTGCCGAGGTAAAAAGCTTCATCGTCTTGCAGGCGGTCTCAGACGCAGCAAGCAGCCGAAGCGCTATTCCTTGACGTTGGAATGCTGGAGAATCAACGACTAATGAAACAAACCCGTTCTCGAAAACATTAGTAATCTGCCCTCCAGCAATTCGACCTTAAAAGCCCTCCAACTGCGCAAGATCCGCAAGCAACCCCGGCCCCACCGGTTCCCATCCCAACTTCTTGCGCGTGATCGCACTGGATGCAGGCATATCGTGAGCGGTAAACCTTGCCAACCAACCAAAAAACCCCTGAGCCTCTTGCGCCGAAATGGATTTAACCGGCAACCCTAGCCGCGTCCCCAACACCTCGGCAATCTCCCTTTGCGACACACCCTCCTCCGCCACCGCGTGATACCTCGTGCCCGGCTCGGCCTTTTCAATCGCCAGCCTGTAGAGCCGAGCCACATCCAGAATATGTGCCGCCGGCCAACGGTTTTTCCCGTCGGCGATGTAAGCGCAAACGCCCTTCTCGCGATACAACTCGATCACCGGGCTAACCAGCCCCTGCCTGACGGTGTCGTGTACTTGAGGCAAACGCATCACCGACACATTCACCCCCGTCGCGGCTACAGCGTTAGCTGCTTCTTCCGACGCTGCACGAGGAATCTGCGCTGAGGTAACCACCGCACCATCCTCCGTCGCCAACTGCCCCGGCACGGTGCTCGCAATTCCGACACCGGAGGTAATGATCAGCGGTCGATCCGACCCGGCAAGTGCCTCTCCCAGCACCTGGATAACCCGGCGGTCGTCCTCGCAGTTCGCGACGAATTTCGAGAAGTCGTGATTGAACGCCAGGTGAATCACGCCATCCGCCTGGGCAACACCAGACTTGAGGCTTCCCAGGTCCTCAAGCGACCCACGATGTACCTGAGCCCCGGCGGCCTCCAGCGCTGCCACCTTGTCATCCGAGCGGCACAACCCCAGCACCTGATGGCCCGCCGCGATCAGTTCCTTGACGACAGCCGACCCGATAAATCCGCTGGCACCCGTTATAAATATGCGCATGAACCGTATCTCCGTGTGTATTCAGAGACTAATCTGTGCGCCTGCCCTATACGGGTAAAGTAGTGAAGTTATCAGGGTATAGAGGCTAACAGGCTATGAGCGCAAACCAGTTGGGCAGCTATCTGAAAGACCGACGTACCCGGCTTGATCCGGCGGCATTCGGCTTCTCATCGGCACGACGGCGTACGCCAGGTTTGCGTCGCGAAGAGGTGGCCCAACGCGCGAACATCAGCCCTACCTGGTACACCTGGCTCGAACAGGGCCGTGGCGGCGCGCCGTCGGTGGAAGTGCTGGAGCGGATTGCCCATGCGCTGATGTTGACCGATATCGAACGCGAGCATCTGTTCCTGCTGGCCTTCGGACGCCCACCCGAAGTGCGCTATCAGCAAAACGAAACGGTGACGCCACGCCTGCAACGGGTACTGGATGCCTTGAACCCCAGCGCCGCGATCCTGCGTACGGCGACCTGGGATGTGGTGGCCTGGAACCAGGCGGCGACGGTGATGTTGATGGACTACGGATCCCAGGCGCCGGAACAGCGAAATATCCTGCGGTTCATGTTCCTTGATCCCAAATCCCGCGCGGCCCAATACGACTGGGAAAGCGTGGCACGGTTTGTGTTGGGGGCTTTCAGGATTGATACGGCGCGCTCAGGCGCGGCGGAGCAGGTGCAGCCGCTGGTGGATGAACTGTGTCGACGCAGCCCTGAATTTAAGGCGATGTGGAGCGAAAACGATGTTCAGGGCGCCCATGGTGATCGCATCAAGCGGATACGCCATTCGGTGTTGGGGCCGATCGAATTTGAGTATTCAGTGTTTGCGGTCGATGGGCGCAAGGATCTGAATATGGTGGTGTACAACCCGGCGACGCCGGAGGATGCGCAGCGGATCGCATCCTTGATGGATTAGGCGCCAGCAACTGCAAGAGACTTCGACACTGCAATCGCTCGCAACAAGAGACCATTTGAATCCTTAGCCTTACTCACATCATTCTCCTGCGCCTAACCGCGCCGCGCGCACGTGCTCATGCCTATTGCCAGCCAGTATCCATATGGATACAGTGAGAACCCGTGAACTATCATGTCCAGCAAACGCAGACCTTCATTACCTGGCATTCAGCAATACGTGATTTACGCGCAAAAATCGCCATCGCCCGGCGCATCGATCGCGCATCTGCTGGCAATCTGGGCGATATAAAGACGGTAGGCAATGGTGTCTCGGAAATGCGCGTAGATATCGGTCTGGGTTATCGAGTGTATTTCACGCAGCGAGGAAGAACCGTCATCGTCTTGCTGGCCGGTGGCGACAAATCCTCACAAGACGCCGACATCCGGCGAGCAAAAAAACTGGCAAAGGAAGTTTGATCATGAGCCAAACACTGACGACATTTGATATGGCGGCACTGCTCGACAGTGATGAAGCCATCAGCGAATACCTTTCTCAAGTTCTGGCCGACGGCGATAACGAGGAGTTCCTCAGGGCCGTCGGGTACGTGGCCAAAGCTCGCGGGATGGCGCGGGTCGCGACCGATACCGGCATGGGCCGTGAGAGTCTGTATAAGGCATTTGCCCCTGGAGCAAAGCCCCGCTTCGAAACGGTACTCAAGGTGCTTCACGCACTGGGTATCGATCTGCAAGCACAGCCGGGGCATGTCGCCAATCATTCGATTATTTGAGTGAGCAGCCCCGCTGCACCACCCACGCCAACGGCAACGTCAGCAACAACATCCCCGCCAGCACCATCACCGCCACCGGCACGCCCATCAAGTCCCCCAGCCCGCCAAACAGAACCGGCGCCAACGCGCCACCTCCGATGGTGCCGGTGTAGAACACGGCAAACGCCTGCTCTCGTTTACCTGCGCCAGCGAGATCCGGCACCGCGCCGTACAGCACCGAAGAGGTGCCATTCAACGCCAGCCCCAACACCGGCAATATCACCATCAACCCGCTCAACGGCAGGTACACCGCCGCGACGATTAACAGCGCCGTGACGGTTTCCGTCAGCCACACGGTTTTCATCATGCCGATGCGTGCGCCGAGGTAGCCGCAGAGCAATTTGCCGAAGGCGCCGCCGATAAACAGCATGGTCAGCGCGAGACCGATGCCCGCAGTGCCGGCGCCTTTAGCTTGCAGAAGAAAGGGCAGAAACGTGAGAAAGCCCATCCGCACGGCACTGTCGAGTGTGCCCGTGACGATCAGCGCACGCAGACCGCTGACCGAGCCACTTCCGATCAAGGTCTTGGCGGTTTTGCCGGAAGCAGACGCCGCTGCCTGCGTTGGGATCAGCCACCACAGCAACCCCGCCGCGGCCAATCCCAGCATTCCAAGAAGCGTGACGCTCGCGCGCCAGCTGATGACGGTCAGCAACAGGCCGACCAGCCCGGGAACCAGGGTTTTGCCAATGTCCCCGGAGAAGTTGTATTGAGACAGCGCTTCCTTGACCCCACCACCGCTCTCGTAGGTGTCGGTGATCATCGAAGAAGCCAGCGGATGCTGGGTACTCGCCCCCAGCCCGCCCAACAGCAGCGCCAGCAACAACATGCCCAACCCGGTCGCCTGCCCCACCAACAGATAGGCAACACCGGCAAGCGCCGTGCCGCCCACCAGCATCGGCGTGCGTCCCCAGCGTTTGGCGGCGCGACTGGCCATCAGCTGAAACACCGCCATCATCCCGGAATAGGCACCGCGCAGCAGGCCGACCTGGGCGTAGGTCATGCCGAACTGCGCTTGCCAGATCGGCAGCAGCACGTAGATCACATCGGTCAGGCCATCGTGAATCGCGTGGGCGCTGCAGCCGGCGATCAACGAGCGGCGACGGGCGGAAGTCTCGGGTACCGGCAGGGCAACGGCATCGTTCATGAGGTCTTGCTCAGTTCAGGTTGGAGGGGCTTCCAGCCCGCCAGGGCGATCAGCAACGACAGTAGCTGGAAACCGATGATCAGCGCCACACACCCCACCCAACCCCAACGCCCCCAGATCAGCGCCGGGACGATGGCGCCGAAGCTGCCGCCCAGGTAATAGCAGGTGAGGTACAGGCCCACGGCGCCGGCCTTGTTGTGGCGGGCGGTGGCGGTGGTGAAGGCGCTGGCGGCGGCCTGGGCGAGGAACACGCCCGTAGAGCTGAGGGCCAGGCCCCATACGATGCACCACAGGGATGGCAGCAAGGTCAGGCCCGAGCCACAAACGCCAAGCACCGCAGCCGCCGTCAGCAGTTCGGATTGCGGGCGGGATTTGCTCAGGCGCCCGGCAACGGGAATGACTACCAGGGCCAGCAGGAACACCATGTAGATCGTGCCTAGCGCCGCCGGGCCAAGGTCGAACGGGGCCTGGCTGAGGTAAAGGCCAGCGTAGGTAAACGTCGCCACTTGGGAGAACAGCACGCAAAATCCTACGGCGTAGGCTGCCAGCAACGGCGTGCCGAGCACATCGGCCCAGGTGGTTGAAGGTCGCGCAATTCGGGGTGGATTGCCCGGCAGCAGGAACTGGATAAACCCGCCCACCATCAGGCTCAACACTGCCAACAGCTCGAAGGCTTCACGCCAGCCGACGTACTCGGTCATCACACCGGTGACGAAGCGCCCGGCAAACCCGCCGAGCACGGTGCCGGCCACGTAGAGGCTGGTGACTTCGGTGACGGTGCCGCCGCGCCAGCGATCACCGATGTAGGCCACGCTGGTGGCGAACACCACGGGGATCAGCATGCCTTCGATAAAGCGCCACACCAGCAGTTCGGCGAAGCTGCTGGCATAGGCAGTCATCAAAGCCGGCAACGCCAGCAACAGCGAGGCCGCCGAGATCACCGTGCGTTGCTCAAAACGCCCGGTCAGGCGGCTGACAAAGGGCGCGGTCAGCGCTACCGCCAAGGTGGTGACGGTAATGCTCCAACCGGCCGCCCTGGCGCTCACTTCAAAGCTGGCGGCAAGGTTCTGCAAAATGCTCTGGGTGGCGTAGAGGTTGAGAAACGCCGCGCAGCCACACAGGAACAGGGCAAGACGGGCACAATGCAGGCGCGGTTTCATGAAACCTCTCGTTTTATTATCTGAGGCCTTTATAGAATGACCCGCACACCCGAGACCAATACCGATTTCGAACCGATCAATACCCTGGGGCCAGGATGCTCGACCTACGCAAGCTGCGTTACTTTCTGACCGTCGCCGAAGAATTGCACTTCGGCCGAGCGGCCATTCGCCTGCACCTGGCCCAGCCGCCGTTGACCCGGCAGATTTCCGCGCTGGAGACTGAGCTGGGATTTCGCCTGTTCGACCGCACCAGTCGCACGGTTTCGCTCACTCCCCAGGGGCGCGCGTTCCTGCCCTACGCACGGGCGGTGCTGGAGCAGGTCGACCTCGCTGAAGTCATCGCGGGCAAATTGGCGGCGGGTGCCGCCGGGCAACTGGCGCTGGGTTACGTCAGTTCGATAGCCCTGTCGGACTTGTTCAGCCAGGCGATTCAAGCCTTCGCCCAACGCTTTCCCGATGTGCAACTGACGCTGGTGGAATGCGCCTCCGGCAGCCTGGGCGCACAGGTGGCTGATGGCCGCCTGGATATCGGCTTGAGCCGGTTACTGCCCCAGGACGGTCAGACTGAGGTGCAAGCGTTGTCGTTGGGTGAGGAGCGGCTGGTGGCGGCGGTCTCCAGCGACAGCCCGTTGGCCAACCAGGCCGAGGTCAGCCTGGCGCAGTTGAGTGGGTACCCGTTAATTCTGTTCCCAGCCGATTATGGCTCGGGGCTTAACCAGTCCATTGAGCAGCTTTATCGGCACAAAGGTTTGCCACTGAGGGCCGGGCCGTCGGGACGGCAAATTACCTCGATCATTGCACTGGTGGCGGCGGGACAAGGTGTGGCGCTGGTGCCGGAATGTACGCAGAGTTTGATGAACAAGGGCGTGACGTATCGGCCGTTGGTGGACGCGGAAGCGTATGCACGGCTGCTCGTTCTTACGCGTAGCGGCGCAAGCAGCTTGATGGTCACGGCATTTCTCACGGTAATTGATGAGTTGCTGCAGGCTCGTCAGAAAGCCTGATTGCTCTCTCGAAAAACCTCGCAATACCTCCGTCGGGCACCGTCCCCATGCGCTCATACACTGAATACAGCCCCTACAGAAACACAGGTCATCGACCGCTGGTAGGTAGAGTGTTGATAATTTATTTTCAGTAGTTATAGTCTCCACCAACACACACCACAAGGAGGTGCTGTGGACAGCCGATATTTGATAGGTCACATCGTTGCGGATGGCTGGTATCTGGTGCGAATCAGAGGCAGCCATCATCATTTCAAGCACCCCACAAAGCCGGGGCTCGTGACGATTCCCCATCCTAAAAAAGACCTGCTGGACAAGACCGCAAAGAGCATTTTGAAACAAGCTCTGCTCAGCTAACACGTTCGTGGAGGACAACAAACATGCTGTACCCAATCGCAATTTCAACCGGTGACGAGGACCATGCCTGGGGTGTGGAAGTCCCGGACATTCCCGGTTGCTTCTCAGCTGGAGATGATCTGGACGACGCCATGGCCATGGCCCGCGAAGCGATCGAAGGCCACTTCGAGATCCTCGCAGAAGACGGTGCGCCCATTCCTACAGCACAGAAAGTCACCCTCCATGCCGCCAACCCGCAATATGCCGGCTGCACGTGGGCGGTGGTGGATATTGATGTGACCAAGTACCTGGGCAAGGCACAGAAACTCAATATCACGTTGCCCGGCTATCTGCTGAACCGCATTGACGAATACGTCCTGCATCATCCGGAAGAAAAAAGCCGTTCGGGCTTTCTTGCGTCTGCTGCCCTCAAGGTATTGCAACAGGACCGGTAACAGCACTTCAAGGAACCGCGCAATGCTCCCTCCCTCACACCGCACGCCCAGCCCCGTACTGCGCAAGGTACTGGGCTGGGTGCTGATCGCTCCTCTGCTGCTCTCGTTCCTCAGGCTGCCCTTTGCGCTGGGACTCGTGTTGGTGCTGGCGTCCATCACCGCCTCCGTTTATGGCGCCCGGTTTGCCCAACTGCATGCCAGTCGGCGTGTAACCGTATTTGCCGTGATCATCACGCTGCTCAACATCGCTTCATTTTTTGTCATTGGCACGGCATCGGTACTCAAGGCGCTGTACTGGTTCTCGTGGTTTTATTGGTATCCGTATTACGCCGATTGGGTTTACTGGAACTTCTAAGTCGTTCGCGAATTCGACCGCAAGAAACGTAGTTCCACCCTGGGTCGGCCCATCTACAGTAGAGCCATACCCACTCAAGGAGCCCGACCATGTCCTACGAATACAAATACATGCCCTCCCCCGTCGGCCAACTGACCCTCGTGGCCCGTGACGGAAAACTCACCGCCATCCTCTGGGAAAAAGAGCGGCCCAATCGCGTTCGCCTGGGTGCCCTGCAAGAAGCCAGCAACAGCCCGGTACTGCTGGAGACCGAGCGACAGTTGAAGGAGTACTTCGCCGGTGCCCGCAATCGTTTCGAGCTGGAACTGGACTTCGCCGGCACCGACTTCCAGAAGAAAGTCTGGCAGGCGCTGTTGACCATCCCGTTCGGAGAGACCCGCAGCTACAGCCAGATCGCTGCGCAGATAGGCAATCCCAAGGCCGTGCGTGCCGTCGGCGCCGCCAACGGGCGCAATCCGATTTCGATTGTTGCGCCGTGCCATCGGGTGATTGGTGCGTCGGGTGGCTTGACCGGGTTCGCCGGCGGGCTTGAGGCCAAGCAGTATCTGCTGGCGCTGGAGGATCACGGCTGACCCCCAGCAGGAAAACGTACAACTTTGTTCAGATCCTCAATTGTAAAAAGAAATTTCAGAGCGCGCCTGCGGTCAGTATTTTCATCACCCACCCTTATAGGAAAACGGTCATGAAATTCTCCGCCATCTCACAATCCCTGTCCCGTTGGGCAGGCAGCGCCCGCACGTTCTACGCGGCGGTGGGATTGATCCTCCTGTGGAGTCTGAGCGGGCCTTATTTCCACTACAACGACACGTGGCAGCTGATCATCAACACCTCCACCACCATCATCACCTTCCTGATGGTGTTCCTGATCCAGAACACGCAAAACCGCGACAACGACATTTTGCATATCAAGATTGACGAGTTGCTGCGCGCCACCAAGGATGCACAAAACGCCGTATTGAGCCTGGACGGCCTGGACCGCAAGGAACTGGAGAAACTGCGCAAGGAATACAAGACCATCGGCGACAGTGAAACCATCACTGTGACGACGCTGGTTACCGAAACAACGGATGACAATGGTCGGTCCAAGACAGACCTGAACCAGGCATAAAAAAACGGCGGCTGGATCACTCCAGCCACCGTTTTTCATGGGGTACTCAAGGCAATCAACCGTCGCCCTGGTGACCCTTACCGTACGTCGACGCCAGCGCCCGGGCTTTCTCCAGGCGCTCTTCCAACTTGGGCAAGGTCTCATCCACCAAAGCCTTTATTTCCGGGATATCGGACTCGGCGCCCTCCTGCTTGAACAAGGCGATCGCGTCTTCGTTGGCCTTGATCTGCTGGGCGGTGTAGGCGGCGTCAAAGGAGTCGCCGTCCTTGAGCTCGGGCATCAGCGATTCGGCCTTGTCGACAATCTTGTCCCGTGGGGCCACCGGCAAGTCGAGCTTCTTGGCGATGGCCGCCAGGTGCTGATTGGCCAGGGTGCGTTCATTGATGACTTCGATGGTGTAGTCCTTGATCTCCTGGGACGAAGTCTTGGCGTGTGCCATGCGGCTGGTCTCGATATCGGCCATGCCCTTGGCCGAAGCCTGCTCGATGAAATCGGCAGGCGACTGGGCGAAAGCATTGCTGGCGCCGAGGCCCAGCAGCATCGCGAAACTGGCGGTGCGTAACCGGATAGCCATGCGGCTCATGATGGGTTCCTCCAGGTAATAAACAGGTGCAGGGAAACGAGCCCCGCTCTGAATCTGAATTTTCAGGGCGGTAAAGGTTTAGAAAAAACTTGTTAGTGCGACGAACGGTCGTCAGGGCTTACTGAGGAGCAGTCCTGACGAACGGGACACAACGATGCAACGGTGACAATGTAGTATGTTGTATTACACATCACTACATCGAGGCACTTATGTCGGTCATGTCATTACGTCTACCTGAAGACATCTCCGAAACACTCGCCAGCCTTGCCAAGGCCACCGGGCGCAGCAAATCGTTCCTCGCCGTCGATGCGTTACGCGAATACCTGACGCGTGAAGCATGGCAAATCGAGGAAATTCAAAAGGCGTTGAAAGAAGCCGATGCGGGTGACTTTGCAACTGCCGCCGAAGTAGACGCAGTGGCAAACAAATGGCGTGCCAATGCGCGTTGAGTGGCTGAAGGCAGCACTCAAAAATCTTGATGATGAAGCAGCTTTCATCGCCCAGGAAAACCCCAAAGCGGCTTATGAGTTTGTTCAGGCCATCCGGACGGGGCTTGAGCATGTTGCTGAGTTTCCGGCGATGGGTCGAGAAGGACGCGTTCCTGGTACACGTGAGTGGGTGATGCCACGCTGGCCCTATCTCGTGCCATATCGTATTCGCGAGGGACGGTTACAGGTTCTTCGAATATTTCACACACGGCGCCAACCACCGAACAGTTGGTAACGCCGATCAACCCTGTATCACAACCTGCACCTGCCCATTCAACCACTGCAACGCCGCGTCCCCACCCCGCCGCGAATGCCACGCCAGCACAAACGCAAACGACGGAATGTGAAACGGCGGCGGCACCGCCAACAACTGTTCGTGATCAATGTTCAGCAGCCCGCGAGACGACACGGTAAGAATCAGGTCCGTGCCCTGGATCAACTGCGGCGCAACACCCCAATGAGGCAAGCTGATAGACACGTGCCGGCGCTCACGAATCGCCGTCAGCGCCCGTTCGATTTCCGGGGTGCCGCTGCCACGCATTTCGAGCAATACGTGGGGCCGCGCCAGATAGGTGGGCAGGTCGAGTACACCGCTTGCCGGCAGGCTGTCACGGTCCACCAGGCACACGTAATGCTCTTCAAACAGCGGCGTGCTGCGCAGTTCGGCAGGCATGTCGGGAAACACCCCGGCCGCCAGGTCGATATCGCCATTGAGCACACCGTCAAGCATGCCTTCGCGACTGGCCTGGATAATCTGCAAATCAATCCCCGGCGCTTCCCGGCGCAAGGTGCGCACCAGCCCCGGCAAGAAAATCGCCGCACTGTAGTCCGACATGGCGACCCGGAAGGTGCGCTTGGCCGACGCCGGATCAAAACGATTGGGCTCCAGCAGCGCCTGTACCTGGGCCAGCGCTTCCGCCAGCGGCATGGCCAGTTCCAGAGCACGAGCAGTGGGCACCAGCGAACTGCCCTGGCGCACCAGCAACGCGTCTCCAAGCAAGTCCCGCAACCGCGCCAGCGCGTGGCTCACCGCCGGCTGGCTCAGGTGCAGGCGCTCGGCGGCACGGGTCACGTGTTGCTCGCTGAGCAAGGCGTCAAGGATCACCAGCAGGTTAAGGTCGATGCGTCGTAGATCATTCATCAGCTGCATGTTCTGCATAAGAACTTGGAATTTAAATTTGCGCGACGAATAGCCTAGAGTCCAGCAAAACCTCTGGGATATTGATCATGACGACGTTGCATTGGGTAGGTTTGTTGCTGTTGGCCGCGTTTGCCGGGGCAGTGGTGCCGTTTCAAAGCGCGATCAACGCCAACCTGGGACGCGGCCTGGGGCATCCGCTGTGGGCCACCCTCGCCTCGCTGCTGGTGAGCATCGTCGTGCTGCTGCCGGTGATCCTGGCCCTGCGCCTGCCGCTGCCCAACCTGGGTTTTATCACCAAGGCGCCGCTGTGGATGTGGAGCGGCGGCGCGTTCGGCGTGTGCTTCATTTCGCTGGCGTTGATCCTGATGCCCAAGCTCGGCGCCTCGGGGTTTATCGCCCTGGCGATGGCCGGGCAAATCGTCGCCTCGTTGATGCTGGACCACTTTGGCTTGTTCGGGCTGGTGGAGCGCCAATTGACCGCGCCCCGGTTGATCGGGGCGCTGATGTTGATTGGCGGTGTGGCCCTGATTCAATTCAGTGCCGCACCCACCCGCTCGCTGGTGACCGCCGGCTGATCAGCGCTTGTCGAGGGTGCGCAGCTTCTGCGGCAAGCCCCACAGCAACAGCGCCGCCGCCAGCAACGCACACACGCCGATGACATACAGCGCCGGCGTGGTGCTGCCAGTGAGGTCCTTGATCCGGCCGACCATCACCGGGCTGACGATGCCGCCGAACTGGCCCAACGTGTTGATCACCGCGATCCCGCCAGCAGCGCCCGCGCCGGCACCGGCCAACAACTTCGGCGGCAGCGTCCAGAACGTCGGGATCGAAGCGATGATCCCGGCGCCCAGCAAGCTCAGGGCGACGATCAGGAACGTGGTGTGATCGGCAAAGATCCCGGCACAGAAGAACCCCACCGCCCCCAGCGCCACCAGGCCGCTGACGAACTTGCGACGTTCGCCGGTGGCGTCGGACAAGCGTCCGATCACCACCATGCTAATGGCGCCGCAGACGTAGGGAATCGCCGTCAGCAAGCCGATCATCACCGGGCTCTGGGTGCCGGCGCTGCGGATCAGTTGCGGCGCCCAGAAGTTCAGCCCGTAGGACGCCACCTGGATCAGGAAGTAGATAAAACCCAGCATCAGGAAGCCTGGGATACGCAATGCAGCCAGCAACGAGCCACCGCTCTTGTGGGGTTCATGCACGGCAATGCGACTGGCCAGCAACGTCTTCTCCGACGGGGTCAGCCAGTGGGCATCCTCGATACGGTCCTTGAGCAGCTTGAGCACCAGGAACCCCAGGCCCACACAGGGCAAGCCACCGAGCAAGAACAACCAGTGCCAGCCGCGCATTTGCAGCACACCATCGAGGTGTTCCAGCACCAGCCCGGAGAACGGCGCGCCCACCAGCCCGGCAAACGCCGACGCCAGGAACAGCATCGAGGTGATACGCCCACGGTAGTGCTGCGGGAACCACAACGTCAGGTAATACAGCACGCCCGGGGCAAACCCGGCCTCCATCGCACCGATGATGAAACGCAGGCCGTAGAACTGCCATTCGGCCGTGACGAACACCATAGCGGCCGTCGCCAGCCCCCACGACATCATGATGCGGGCGATCCAGCGGCGGGCGCCGACCTTGTACAGCATCATGTTGCTCGGTACTTCAAAGATCACGTAGCCCACCACAAACAGCCCGGCGCCGAGACCATAGGCAGTGTCACTCAGGCTCAGGTCGGTCTGTAGCTGGAACTTGGCGAAGCTGATGTTGATGCGGTCAAAAAACGCGAACAGGTAGCAGACCATGATCAGCGGCATCAGGCGCCAGGCGACCTTGCTGACCAGGGCTTTTTCGGCATCGTGTTCAGCGGCCGGGCGCACGCCGGCCTCCAACGTATTAAGGCTCATCGATTCTCTCCAGCGGACTGCTCGCAGGCGTCCGATTGTTTTTGTTGTCTGGTTACGGCTTACAAGGTGGCGATGTAGGCCGGTGGCGGATGCAGGTCGCAATTGCGCCCGGCCTTGGCCACCTGGCCCGGCAATTCGTGGCCCAGCAAGGCTGGCAATTGCCGCGACATTTTCAGCAGGTGCGGCAGGTCGATGCCGGTGTGGATCCCGACTTCATCACACAGGTTGACCAGGTCTTCGGTGCAGATATTGCCCGACGCGCCGGGCGCAAACGGGCAACCGCCGAGGCCGCCCAATGCCGCATCAAACCGTCGCGCACCGGCCTCGTAGGCGGCCAGCACATTGCACAAACCCAGGCCGCGGGTGTTGTGGAAATGCAGGGTCAGGTCGCTCGCCGGAACACGTTCGAGCACGCGCTTGACCAGGCGCTCGACCTGACGCGGATTGGCCATGCCGGTGGTGTCGGCCAGGCTGATGCCCTGGATGCCCAGCCCGCGGTAGGCGTCGACCAATTGCAGCACGCGGTCCTCATCGATCTTGCCCTCGAACGGGCAACCAAAAGTGGTAGCGATGCTGCCGTTGAGGCGCACCGGGTGCTCGGCAGCAAAGCTCACGATATCGCCGAATGCGGCCAACGAAGCCTCGCAACGCATGCGCATATTCGCCAGATTGTGGGTCTGGCTAGCGGACATCACCAGGTTCAACTCATCGGCCCGGGACTCGATGGCACGCTGGGCGCCCTTGAGATTGGGGATCAACGCCACGTAGATAACCCCGGCGCGACGAGTGATGCCCTGGAAAACCTGTTCACCATCGCGCAACGCAGGGATGGCCTTGGGCGACACGAACGAGCCGGCTTCGATCCGGGAAAAACCCGCCAGGGACAGTTGGTCTATCAACGCGATCTTGTCGACAGTCTCGACCCAGGTCGGCTCGATTTGCAGGCCGTCACGGGGTGAGACTTCCTGCACGACCAGGGCATCGGAATAGTTTTTCATTGCACCACTCCCGAGGATTTCAGGCGTTGAATATCGGCGCCGCTCAGGCCCAGGTCGCCGAGGATTGAATCAGTGTGCTGGCCCAGGCTCGGGCCCTGCCAATTCACCGCGCCGGGGGTTTCCGACAGTTTGGGCACGATACCGGGCATCTTCACCGTGAGGCCGCCGGGCAGGTCGGCGCTGAGCAGCATGTCGCGGGCCTGGTAGTGCGGGTCGGCGACGATATCGGCCACTGAATAGATACGCCCCGCCGGTACTTCGGCGGCTTCCAGGGCGCTGAGCACCTGGTCGATGGGCAGGCTGCTGGTCCAGTGGGTGATGGCGGCGTCCAGCAGGCCGCTTTTCGCGGCGCGGCCATCGTTGTGGGCAAACTCCGGCGCTTCGGCCAGGTCGGCGCGGCCGATGGCGAGCATCAGGCGCTTGTAGATCGGGTCGCTGTTGCCGGCGATCACCACATAGGCGCCGTCGGCGGTCAGGTAAGTGTTGGAGGGTGCGATGCCGGGCAAGGCGCCGCCGCTGCGTTCGCGCACATGGCCGAGCATGTCGTATTCCGGCACCAGGCTTTCCATCAGGTTGAACACGCTTTCGGCCAGGGACACGTCGACAATCTGGCCGTCGCCCTGGCCGGTCTTGACCCGCAGCAGCGACATCAGCGCGCCGATCACACCGTGCAGCGACGCCAGGGAATCACCGAGGCTCACGCCGACCCGCGCCGGTGGTGAATCCGGGTTGCCAGTGGTGTAGCGAATCCCGCCCATGGCCTCGCCGATGGCACCGAAGCCCGGGCGGTCGCGGTAAGGGCCGGTCTGGCCGTAGCCGGAGATGCGCACCAGGGTCAGCTTGGGGTTGAGGGCGTGCAGCACGTCCCAGCCCAGGCCGAGTTTTTCCAGGCCGCCGGGGCGCAGGTTTTCGATCAGCACGTCGGCATCGCCCAGCAATTGCTTGACCAGGTCCAGGCCTTCTGCCGACTTGAGGTCCAGGGCCAGGGACTTTTTGTTACGCGATTGCAGGTACCACCACAGCGACGTACCTTCGTGAAGCTTTCGCCATTTGCGAAGCGGATCGCCCTGCCCCATGGCTTCGATCTTGATCACCTCGGCGCCAAACTCGGCCATCAGCCGGGCGGCGAAGGGCGCGGCAATCAGGGTGCCGATCTCGATCACCTTGATACCGCTCAGGGGAGCCGTCATGGGGTGTACCTCTTGTTCTTGGAATGTGGGGCCAAGGCTAGAGGACGCAGGCAGTAGAAATCCAACCGTCAGTTGGCAACGAGCGTTCGCCAAATGCGAACGCTTGAGTAAGGACTGGTTGTGGCGAGGGCCCTCGCCACAGGGTTTGCTTACGCCTGCTCCCGCCGCAGGTAATCGAACAACAGCCGGCTCACCGGTGACAGCTGTTCTTCATCACGCACCACCAGGATCAGGCTGCGGTCCGACCAGGCATCCGTCAGCGGCACCGCGTGCAAGCCCAACGCCCGGCCAAACAGTTCATAGGCTTTTTGCGGCAGGATGCCGATGCCCATGTTGGCCTGGACCATCCGGCACATGGCATCGAAGCCCGGCACATGGATCCGCAAGCGCAGCACCTTGCCCGCCTCCCGCGCCGCCGCATGGGTGCGCATGTTGATCGAACTGGCGGAATGCAGCCCCACGTAGTCGCTGTCCAGCGTCTCGGCGAACGTCAGGGTCTTGCGCGACGCCAACGGGTAATCCGCCGGCATCAGCACCACCAGTTTGTCCCGGCGATAGGTCACACCGGGCAGGCCTTTGGTATCGGTGTCGCTGGAACAGATGCCCAGGTCCGCAACGCCGTCAATCACACCCTGGACCACGCCATTGCTGGGCCGCTCTTCCAGGTCGGCCTTCACCTGTGGATGCAGCGCGGAAAAGTCGCGCAAGTCTTCGGGCAGGAACTGAATGATTGCCGAGAGGTTCGCCAGCATCCGCACATAACCGCGCACGCCGTGACTGTGTTCGCCCAGCTCCAGGCCCATCTTCTCGACATTGAACAGCATCTGCTGTGCATGGTGCAGCAAGGTCTCGCCGGCAGCCGTGAGCTGCATGCCCTTGGCCTGGCGCACAAACAGGCTGACGCCCAGCACCTGTTCCAGCTCCATCAAGCGCTTGCTGGCCGCGGAGACCGCGATGGCTTCACGGGCGGCGGCGCGGGTCAGCGTGCCTTCCTCATGCACTGCCACAAACAATTGCAGGGTGATCAGGTCAAGGCGGCGAACCAGGCTTTTGTGCAGCATCTAGGCGCGCTCGGTGGCCAGGCGATTGATATCGGCCTGCTCCACCACCGGCAGAGGTGCGCCGTGCCGGACGGCCGAGAGCATTGCGCGGCCAACGGTTTCAGTGCTCACCACCCAGGCCGGTCGCACATGGCGCAGCAGCGACAACAACGGGCCGACCACGGTGTAGATGGACTGGTAGAGCGGGGTTTTCGAGCGCACGCCGTGCAACGGCTGGATCACCCCGGGACGGAACAGGTACACCGCCTTGAACGGCAGGCGCAGCAACGCATTCTCGGTCTTGCCCTTGATCCGTGCCCACATGGTTTTGCCGGTTTCGCTGCTGTCGGTACCGGCGCCGGACACGTAGATAAAGGTCATCTGCGGGTTGAGCCGCGCCAGGGTGCTGGCGGCCACCAGCGTCAAGTCGTAGCTCAAATGGGTGTACTTGGCTTCATCCATGCCCACCGAAGAAACGCCCAGGCAAAAGAAGCAGGCATCGAAACCTTGCAGCAGATGCTCCAAGGGCTGGAAATCGAACATGTCGGCATGCAGCACCTGGTGCAGCTTGCCGTGTTCCTGGGTCAGCGCGGTACGGCCGACGGCGACGACTTCCTGCACGTCACTGGCCAGCAGGCACTCGCGCAACACGCCTTGGCCGACCATGCCGGTGGCGCCGAATAATAGAACTCTCATAAGGTTGGTTCCTAAGCGACAAGCGGTTAGCTTCATGCTGCAAGGTAGAGACAAACCCACTGGCAACTTGTAGCTTGCGGCTTGCAGCTTACTGCTCAACAGGATCTTTTGCCCCTTGAAAAGCACCACGACCCTCACCATTGCCTGCAGCGCGGCCTTTTTGTCCCAGGTTGGCATCAGCAGTTATCTGCCCGCCGTGCCGGCGATTGCCTTGTCATTGACCGCTGCAGAGGACCAGGTGGCACTGGCCCTGGCGGTGTACTTGATCGGCATGGCGTTGCCGATGCTGCTCTGGGGCAGCCTCGGTGAGCGCCTGGGTAGAAAGCCGGTGTTGCTGGCAGCGTTGGCGTTGTATGCGCTGGCCAGTGCGGCGATTCCGTCCGCCTACAGCCTCGAATCGTTCCTAGGCCTGCGCCTGGTCCAAGGCCTCGGTGCGGGCGGTGTGTCGGTGATGGCGCGGGTGCTGGTTCGTGACAGCTTCAGCGGTGCCCTGTTGGCCAAAGGTTTGTCGTGGCTGGGCATGACGTTCGTGATCGCCCTGGGCATCGGGCAGTTTGTGGGCTCGCTGTTGCAAGTGGCGTTTGGTTGGGAGGCGATCTTTTATGGGCTGGCGGTCGCGGCTGTCGGCTTGATGATTGCGCTGCAACGGGTGGTGTTTGCAAGATTGGAAAAAGCCTCTGGACACGTCTCGGCCTGGCGCATCTACGGCACGATCCTGCGCCATCCGGCGTTCCTGCGGCCTGCGTTGGCGGGCGGTTTGGGTTACGGGGTGATCATCGCGTTCAACACCTGCGCACCGTTGATTTTGCAGGGCCATTTCGAGTGGAGCGCGGCGCAATATGGCTGGCTCGGCTGGCCGATCAGCGGGGCGTATCTGGCGGGGGCGTTGATGGTCAATCGCCTCGTCGCCCGCACCGGGCGCCTGTCGATGATGAGTTGGGGCGTGGCGTTGGTGATGTGCGGCAGCGCAACGATGTTGCTGGGCAGCCTGTTTGCCAATGGGCTGGCGATCCTGCTGTGGCTGCCGTATTGCCTGGCGGTGTTCGGCCAATCGATGAGTTATCCCATCAGCCTGTCCCTGGCCAATGATGAATCACCGGTGAGCGGCTCCTACGCCATGGCCTTGAGCGGCTTTATGCATCAGTTGATGGCAGCGGCGATCGGTGGCGTGGCCAGCCTGCTGGCGAGTCAGCAGGCCTGGCCGTTGGCGGTGTTATGCGTGGCGCTGGCGGGCGGCGCACTGCTGTGCGTCGCCATGGCCAGGACTGATCAGAACGCGCTGCGGAAGATCTCTTCAATCTGACGCTGATCCGCCCGCCGCGGATTGGTCAGGCCGCAGGCGTCCTTCAGGGCGTTGGACGCCAACAGCGGGATGTCCTGTAACTTGGCGCCCAACTCCCGTAGCCCGGCAGGAATTTCCACATCCTGGGACAGGCTGCGAATCGCCGCGATGGCCGCCTGGGCGCCCTCTTCCACCGACGTACCCTTGATATCTGCGCCAAGGGCCCGTGCCACATGGCTCAGGCGCTCGGCGCTGACGCTGGCGTTGAAGCTTTGCACATGGGGCAACAGCACCGCATTGCACACGCCGTGAGGCAAGTCATACAGCCCGCCCAACTGGTGCGCCATGGCGTGCACGAACCCCAGGGACGCGTTGTTGAAGGCCATGCCGGCGAGGAACTGCGCGTAGGCCATGTTCTCCCGGGCGGCCAGGTCTTTACCGTTGCGCACCGCAATCCGCAGGTTGGCGCTGATCAGCTCGATGGCCTTGATCGCGCAGGCATCGGTGATCGGGTTGGCGGCGGTGGACACGTAGGCTTCGATTGCGTGGGTGAGCGCGTCCATGCCGGTGGCGGCAGTCAGGCCCTTGGGCATGCCGACCATCAGCGCCGGGTCGTTGACCGACAGCAGCGGCGTGACGTTGCGGTCGACGATGGCCATTTTCACGTGGCGGGTTTCGTCGGTGATGATGCAGAAGCGGGTCATTTCGCTGGCCGTGCCGGCGGTGGTGTTGATGGCCACCAGCGGCAGTTGCGGTTTGGCCGACTGATCGACGCCTTCGTAGTCGCCGATGTGCCCGCCGTTGGTCGCACACAGGGCAATGCCCTTGGCACAGTCATGGGGTGAGCCACCGCCCAGTGACACCACGAAATCACAGGCACTCTGTTGCAGCAGTGCCAGGCCTTTTTCGACGTTATCGACGTTCGGGTTGGGCTTGGCGCCGTCATAGATCACCGAGTCGATGTCTTGCATCGCAAGCTTCTCGGCGATCATGCTGGCCACACCTGCCTTGGCCATCCCGGCGTCAGTGACGATCAGCGCCTTGCGAAAACCGTAGTTGCGAATCGCGGTCATGGCTTCGTCGAGGCAGTCGAGGCCCATGATGTTGACGGCGGGAATGAAGAAGGTGCTGCTCATGGTGGCTAATCCTTTAAAGTCGTTATGCCTACAGCATCGACCTCGATTGCCTGCGGCATCTTGACCAGGATCAACGCCCGCTCGTGATAAAGTCACCGCCCAGCCGATTTCGAGTAGACCCGCCGCAATGAAGGATTCCCAGGATTTTGATGCCCACCTAGAAGACTGGAACGCCTTGCGCAGCAGTACCGCCATCAGCGGGATCCTGATCGGCAACGGCGCCAGCCGCGCAGTGTGGGAAGATTTTGCCTACGACTCACTGTTCGAAAACGCCCGCACCGTGGAAGAAAAACCTCTGAGCCAGTCCGAACTCAGCGTGTTTGACGCGATGCAGACCCGCAGCTTCGAGCAGGTGCTGGGTGCACTGAAAACCACCAGCCGGGTCAACAAGGCCCTGGCGGTCAGCTCGGCTGCGCCGCGTAATCGCTATTACGCGATCAAGGAAGCGCTGATCAATACGATCCACAGCGTGCATATTCCGTGGCGCCTGGTGAAGCCGTCGACACTGGCGACCCTCCATCAGGAGCTGGCGAGTTACCCGACGGTGTTCACCAGCAATTACGACCTGCTCAACTACTGGGCGATCCTGCATGCGCCGGGCATCGATGATCTGTTTCGCAGTGCCGATGCGAGCTTTGACCTGCGTAATACTGCCTGCGACACCACGCGCATTTTGTATCTGCATGGTGGCCTGCACCTGGTGCGTAACCTTGACGGTACGGCGCGTAAATTGCCGACCACTGACAGCACGTTGCTCAGCAGTTTTGCGATCAACAACACGATCAAGACGCTGGATGATGTGCCGTTGTTTGTCAGCGAGGGCAAGGTTGAGGAGAAGCTGAAGACCATTCGCAGTTCTGACTATTTGTCGTTCTGTTACGAGCAGTTGTTGGGCCATGAAGGTGGGCTATGCATCTTTGGGCATCACCTCGGCGCGCAGGATGTGCATCTGGTGCAGGCGATTCGACAGGCGAAGATCAGCACGTTGGCGATTTCGGTGTTTGGCCGCAGTGCGGGGTTTATCCAGCAGCAGAAGCGGCGTTTTGCGGAGCTGTTTGAGGGGATGGAGGTGGAGTTGCGGTTTTTTGATGCGCGTAGTCATGCGCTTGGGAATTCGGGGCTTTCGGTGCCCGTGGAGCGGTGATGGTAGTTGGGGTGAGGTGGGGTGGGGTGGGATGTACATATCCGTTGCTGCGGTAACGGCCACTTA
>NZ_JACAOX010000010.1:0-17289 GCF_013386015.1 Pseudomonas sp. B6001 | reverse complement strand
CAGGACGCCGGGTTAGCCGCGCTGGGCCAAGGATGGCCCATCGCGGCGGCCCACGGTCCAAAGCCGGAGTGAGGGCACACCGAGCCTAGGCGAGGTGCCGAGTGGTGGGGCAAGAGCCTTTTGGTTACTTTTGGGCTCCTTTCAAAAGTGACCCGCTGTAAGAGCGGAACCCATTTAAGCCATCACCCAAATAATGGATATTCACCCCCAAAGCCTACCGCTCAATCGACCGACTCCACCGCGCATTCCACTCGGGTCGTGCCTGGTTCACCTGATCCCAGTCAATCGAAATCGCCGTCTGCAAATAACTGTTCATCGCCTCTACCCGCGCCCGGGTTTTGTCGGTAGTCGGCGTCGTAGGATTCGAAGGAATCTGATCCCCCAGTTCCAAAGCCGGCGCCTGAGCCTCTGCGGTCAACAAGAACTGCGCCAGTTTTTGCGCCAACTCCGGCTGGTCATTCCGCGCAATCACACACTCCGCCACGTTCAACACCACCGCGCCTTCTTTCGGCTGCGCATACTCCATCGGCACACCCAACAACTGTTGCGTGGTCACCTGCGTCGGCGTCAGCGGAAAGATCGCCGCCTCATCCGTCTGCACCATCTCGGAAATCTTCGCCGAGCTGGCGATATATTCCAGCACGTTGGGCCCGACGGTTTTCGGCCAGGCCTTGAACCCCGGCTCCACGTTGGTCTCGCTACCCCCCTGAATCCGGTTGAACATGAGGAACCCGTGCAACCCAAATGTGGACGAGGCCAACGACTGGAACACCACCTTGTCCTTGAAGCGCGGGTCGGCCAGGTCCATCCACGACGTCGGCGGCGCCCAGCCCTTTTCCTTGAACATCTTGGCGTTGTAACCCAACCCGGTCACCCCGAGCGTCACCGCAACCGCTTCTTCCTTGATCTTCGCCTTGGCCGGAATCTGATCCAGGGTCGGATTGGGCGTGAGCTTCTCGCACAACCCCATGGAAATCGCGCGGTACATGATGCCGTCGTCGAGGAACATCACGTGCATCTGCGGGTTGTCCTTGTTGGCCTGCACCTTGGCCAGGATGTCCGACGAGGTGCCCGGCACGATCACCACCTTGACGTTGTTGGCCTTTTCGAACGCGGGCAGCACCTTGTCGGCGTAGACCCGCTCCATGGTGCCGCCGTTCATGCCCAGGTACAGCGTCGGTGCGGCGTGGGCCGCCGTGCTCAACAGGGCGAGGGACAGGCAAGACAGCGCAGTACGTTTGATCATGTGCATGAATCTTCCTCTCAGGCTTGGAAACGACGGATGGAAAATGCTTCGATGGGCTGCCGGCTGGCCCCCGTGCAGACGATCTCTGCCAGGGCTTCACCGACCGCAGGGCCGAGCTGGAACCCGGCGCCGGCAAAGCCGAAACCGTGGAGCAGGCCGGGTTGGGTGCTGCTGTCGCCGATCACCGGTTCGTGGTCGGGCAGATAACCTTCGGTGCCGCTCCAGGTACGGATCGCCTGGGCACCCTTGAGGAACGGGTACAACTCGCCGGCATTGCGCAGAATCTCCAGCACCGCCGCCTGGCCCGGGCGGGCTTGTTGCGGGCCCAGGGCAAAGCCGCGCCCGCCACCGAGGATGCAATTGCCCCGGGCGACTTGCCGCGCATAAATCCCGCCGCCTTCCACCCCGGTGCTCACGTCCATCACCACCGGCAACGGCTCGGTCACCAGCATCGCCGGGTGCGCCGAGGTCATCGGCACCGGCTCGCCAAAGTGCGCGGCCACGGTGCCGGCCCAGGCGCCGGCGCAGTTCAGCAGCCAGGGGGCTTGCAACTGCAGCCCATTGGCACAGCGCAACTGAAACCGCTGGCCGTCATGTTCAAGATGGGTGACTTCGGTTTGCTCCATCACCCGAGCACCGTGGCGTTGCGCTGCGCGGGCAAAGGCGGGGGAGACCAGGCGCGGATTGGCGTGGCCGTCTTCGGGGCATAACGACGCGCCGACTGCCACATCACCCACCCACGGGAACCGGGCGCGCAGTTGAGCGTGGTCGAGCATTTGCAGGCCCAGGCCAAAGCCGCGTGTAGCGTCGGCGTAAGCCTGCAGAGCCGCCAGATCGTCATGACTGCGGGCCAGTTTCAAATGCCCGGAGCGCACGTATTCGCCGTCAATGCCAATCAGCCCCGGCAAGTCGGACCACAGCTCATGGGCACGTTGCGATAGCGGCAGTTGGTGCAATGGCCGCCCCTGGCGCCGCACGCCGCCATAGTTCACTCCGCTGGAGTGCGAGCCACAAAAGTCCCGCTCCAGCAGCACCACGCGGCGACCTTTCTGCGCCAGCATCAAAGCCGCCGAGGCCCCGACAATCCCGCCACCCAACACGATCACTTCACTGCCGATCATGGCTGCACCTCCACGCCAAACGGCAAGGGTTTGATCGGTGCCTGGCCACGCAGGCGGCCAACGTTTTCAATCTCGCGGCCACTGCGCTGGGCAACGATTTCCGCCGCCGCCAGCCCGCACATCCGGCCCTGGCAGCGGCCCATGCCAACCCGGCAATGGGCCTTGACCCGGTTCACTTCCCAGTGGCCTTCGTCCACCACCGTGCGTACTTCGCCGACGCTGACTTCTTCACAGCGGCACAGGATCAGTTCGTCCGGAGCTTCAGCGGCCCAGTTTTCCGGGAAGGGGAAGGCGGTTTCCAGGCCGTGGCGAAAGCGCTGGATACCTGCCAGTTGTTGCTCCAGAACGGGCCCGCGACGGTGGTCGATGGCAACACCGCTGTCTTCGAGCAAGGCCAATGCCGCTCGCTCGCCGGCCATTTGCGCCGCGTCGGCGCCCATGATTCCTGCACCGTCGCCAGCCAGATACACGCCCGCGACACTGCTACGCCCGGCCGCATCTCGCTGGGGCAACCAGGCGCGGTTCAATGCATTCCAGGCAAATTCACACCCAAGTAAATCCGCCAGTTGGGTCTCGCTGCGCAGGGCATGGGCGAAGGCCACGGCATCACAGGCGATTTCCTGCTGGTCCCAGTGGATGCCCGTCACTCGTTGCTCGCCGTTGATGTGCGACAACGTTGCCCCTTGATGCACCGGGATGCCGTGGGCCGTTAGCCAGGCGCGGTAGTACAAACCCTTGGCCAGGGTCGCCGGCTGGCCGAGCAATGCCGGCAGGGCGCGGCATTGGGCGCTGAACGGCGCGCTGTCGAGCACCGCCACCACCCTGGCCCCGGCCTTGGCGTACTGATACGCCACCAGGTACAGCAACGGCCCGCTGCCGCAGAACGCGACACGCTCACCGATGGCGCAGCCTTGATACTTCAGCGCGATTTGCGCCGCGCCCAGGCTGTACACACCGGGCAGCGTCCAGCCCGGCACGGGCAGGATGCGGTCGGTGGCGCCCGTGGCGACGATGATCTGCGCGTATTCGATGCTTTCGGCGTGGCCGTTGTTGAGCATGTCCAGGCGGCCATTTTCCGCATTCCACACCAGGGTTTCCGGCCGGTAGTCGATCCGGGTGGCCAGCTCATCCATGGTGCGATGCAGCGCTGTCGCCTTGCCCGCTTCAAACCCATACAGCTGCTTGGCCGAGCGCTGGAAGTTCGCCGGCTGGCGCCGATAGATCTGGCCGCCACCGCGCAGGCTCTCGTCCACCAACACCGGGGTTACGCCATGGTCCAGCAAGGTCCGGGCTGCGGTAATGCCCGCCGGGCCTGCGCCCACTATCACCACGCTCTTCATGCCTGGCGCCCCGGGTCACGGCGAATCGCCTGGCCGTCTTCCAGCAAGGTCGAACAGGCGCGCACTCGCCGACCATCCTCCAGCCGTACCCAGCAATCCTGGCAAGCTCCCATCAGGCAGAAACCGGCGCGGCGTTCGGCGCTGAAATCACTGCCCCGCAGGTGCTCGGCGCAGGTCAGTACGGCAGTCAGCAAGGTGTCCCCGAGCAGGCCCGTGGCAGGCTGCCCATCGAGGGTGAACGCCAGGCTGGGCCGCTCGGTTTCCGCCAGTCGTTTGAACAGTGCCATCAATGTTTCCCTACCAACACGCGATCCAGGCCGTAGACCCGGTCCAGCAGAATCATGGCCGCCGCCGTCAACCCGATCACCAGCGCCGACACGGCCGCCATCATCGGGTCGATGGATTCGGTGGCGTACACGTACATGCGCACCGGCAAGGTCTGGGTGGCCGGCGAGCTGACAAAGATCGACAGGGTCACTTCATCGAAACTGTTGATGAACGCCAGCAACCAGCCGCCGGCCACGCCGGGCAGAATCATCGGCAAGGTGATCTGGCGAAACAGGGTGAAGCGGCTGGCGCCGAGGGATTCGGCAGCCTGCTCGGCGCTGCGGTCAATGCCGATGGCGGCCGCCAATACCAGGCGCAATACGTAAGGCGTGATGATCACCACGTGGGCCAGCATCAACCAGGTGAAGCTGCCGTTGACGCCCATCATTGCGAACAGCCGCAGCATCGCTACCCCCAGCACCAGGTGCGGGATGATGATCGGCGAGAGGAACAGCGCACTGAAGAAGTTACGGCCGGGGAACTGGTAGCGACTGATTGCCAGCGCCGCCGGTACCGCGATCAACGTCGCCAGGGTGGCGGCAACGAACGCCAGGACCAGGCTGTTGTAGAACGCCTGGATAAAGTCCGCGCGCTCGAACACCGCATGAAACCAGCGCAGGGAGAAGCCCGAAGTGGGCAGGCTCAAGGTGTTTTCCGGGGTGAAGGCCACCAGGCACACCACCACCAGCGGCGCCATCATGAACAGCACCACCAGGCCGTGAAAGCCCAGGGCCAAAGGACCGTTTCTGGACATCGTCTTATACTCCCAGGGACTTTTTGTAGCGGCCTTCGACCATGCGGTTCCAGCTCAGCATGATCAGCAAGTTGACCAACAGAAGCACCACCGCGATGGTCGCGCCCATGGGCCAGTTGAGTTCCGAGAGGTATTGGTCGTAGACCACCGTGGCGACCATCTTCAGGCGGCGTCCGCCCAGCAGGCCGGGGATCGCGAAGGAGCTGGCAGCCAGGCCGAACACGATCAGGGTGCCGGACAGCACGCCGGGCATCACCTGCGGCAACACGATCTTGCGCATCACCGTGGCCTGGCTGGCACCCAGGGACAGCGCCGCCTGTTCCGCCGACGGGTCGAGCTTCTGCAGGGAGGTCCACACCGGGATGATCATGAACGGCAGCATCACGTGCACCAGTGCGATGATCACGGCGAACGAGGTGTACAGCAGCTTCACCGGCGTGCCGCCCAAGGCCTGGATCACCTGGTTCACCAGGCCATCGGCACCCAGCAGCAGGCTCCAGCCGAAGGCCCGCACCACCACCGAAATCAGCAGCGGGGTGAGGATCAGGATCAGGAAGATCGAGCGCCATGGCGTGCCCATGCGGCTGAGGATGTAGGCCTCGGGCACGCCGATCACCACGCAGAGCAAGGTCACCAGGGCACTGATCCAGAAGGTGCGCCAGAAGATTTCGTAGAAGTACGAATCGCTGAACAGCGACAGGTAGTGGGCGAAGGTCCACTCATCGGCCTTCACCCCCACCTGATAGTCGAACACGTTGAACGACAGCACCAGTGTCAGGCCCAGGGGCAGGATCAGCAGCCCGAAAAACAACACCAGCGCCGGCAACGACAACAGGTAGCCACGGCTCATGCGCGCACCTCATCCGCGGCCAGCACCCGCAACAGGTTCGACTCCCAGTCCAGGCCCACTGCAGCGCCGCAAGCCAATGGCGCGCTGCCGTCATTGCGGCGGACCACGGTCAGCTCGCCGATCTGGGTCTTGATGCGATACAGCCATTGGCTGCCGAAGAAGTAGCTGTCGAGGATCCTGCCTTGCAGCCGGCCGTTGCCGGCGGCCACCAGGTCGATCTTTTCCGGGCGCAGGCTCAGGGTCAGCTCGCCGTTGCCCGGCTCGAAGCGCACTTGCGGCGCGCCGAGTTGATCGAAGTCGCCCGCCAGCAGGTTGGCCTTGCCGACAAAATCCGAGATGAAGCGTGTGCGCGGGTGTTCATAGAGTTTGTACGGCGCGTCGATCTGCGTCACGCGCCCGGCCTGCATCACTACTACCCGGTCGCTGATGGACAGCGCCTCGGCCTGGTCGTGGGTGACCATCAGGGTGGTGATCCCGACTTCACACTGGATGCGACGGATCTCGAACTGCATCTCTTCGCGCAGGTTGGCGTCGAGGTTGGAGAGGGGCTCGTCCAGCAGCAACACTGGCGGCTCGATCACCAGGGCGCGGGCCAGAGCCACGCGCTGGCGCTGGCCGCCGGACAGTTCCCGCGGGTAGCGCTCGGCGTGGGGCGCCAGGCGCACCAGTTCCAGCACGGTCTTGACTCTGCTTGCGATCTCAGTGGCAGGCACCTTGCGCATCTTCAGGCCGAAGGCGACGTTGTCGCGCACGCTCATGTGGGGGAACAGCGCGTAGCTCTGGAACACCACGCCCAGGCCGCGGCTGGCGGGTTTGGCGTGGGTGATGTCGCGACCGTCGAGGACGATCTGGCCACCGGTGACGTCGACGAAGCCGGCGATCATTTGCAAGGTGGTGGTCTTGCCGCAGCCCGAGGGGCCGAGCAGGGACACGAATTCGCCTTTTTCCACCGCAAGATCAGTGGCGACCACCGCGTCGACGGCGCCGTAGCGTTTGCTCAAGGCGTTGAGTTGGAGAAAAGCCATGTCTGCGTTCCACCTTTTTGAGTCGCGTCGAAACGCGCTTTTTTGTTTTGGGCAGATGCGAAAAGGGTGTTGCGGGTGCGTTGGCGCTCGATCTTGAGTCGGCTGCCGTTAGTTGTTCATTTCGCCCCTGTGGACGCAGATTAGGGCGAAAGACTAGGATGGCGGAAGATGGAATTTCACTGGATAGAGTATTTTTTCAGTTTCATTCACTGACCAGAATTTAGTGTGAGATATCGGCTTATGGATTCCACTGAGCGGAACAAAAGTGTCAAGGAAGTCGGCGCCGGTGGCGTCTCCCGGTTGTTTGCATTACTGCGCATCCTCGGCGCGGCGCCGGACGGTGGTGAACGGGTGACGCAACTGGCGCAGCAGGTGGGGCTGTCGCAACCCACCACCCACCGACTGCTGCGCAGCCTGATGGACGAGGGCATGGTGGAGCAGGATGCGCGCAGCAAGCGCTATCGGCTGAGCCTGGAGTTCTTCGCACTGGCGGCGAATGCGGGCAACACCGGCAACCTGCGGGACCTGGTGCGGCCGAGCATGTTGCGCCTCAGTGCGTCGTTGGGGGATTCATTGTTCCTGCTGGCGCGCAGCGGGTTTGATGCGATCTGCCTGGACCGCAGTGAAGGGCCGTATCCGATCCGTACCTTTACCGGTGATATCGGCGGCCGCGTGGCGCTGGGCGTGGGGCAGGGCAGCCTGGCGATTTTGGCGTTTTTGCCGGAGGAAGAGCGCGAGACGGTGATCCGCTACAACTTGCCGCGGCTCAAGGATTTTCACCTGTACGACGAGGTGTTTTTGCGTTCGGAGGTGGAGAGTGTGCGGCGGTTGGGGTATGCGGCGCGCAATACCGGGGTGCTGGAAGGCATGGCCGGGTTGGCGGTGCCGATCCTGGATCGCAATGGGCATGCGGTGGCGGCGTTGAGTGTGGCGACCATCAGCGACCGGCTGGGGCCGGGGCGGTTGCCGACGGTGGTGGAGTTGTTGAAGCGCGAGGCGGCGGCGATCGGGCCGAAGATCAACCCGTTTGATCCGACGTTGCGCCGGCCGTCGCAGATCTTCGGTGGGTAGGTAATACCAGTAACGACACAGATCAAATGTGGGAGCGGGCTTGCTCGCGAATGCGGTGTATCAGTAAAAAATTTGGTGACTGACACACCGCATTCGCGAGCAAGCCCGCTCCCACATTTTAGACCGTGGCCATCTGTGGGATCCGGATTGGACTCATCGCCGCCATCGCCACCGAAGTCGCCGCCGTGCGCGTCTCCACTCCCAGCTTCACATACACATGCTCCAGATGCTTGTTCACCGTCCTCGGACTCAACCCAAGAATGTCGCCAATATCCCGATTGGTCTTGCCACACGCCACCCAACGCAGCACTTCCACCTCCCGCTCCGTCAACTGAAACCGCGCCGACAATAGCTTGTGCGCCGGCTCATCCTCCAGGGTGATCACGCTCGGCTGTGTCGCCGCACGCGCCGACAGCAAAATCCGCGACGTACGCAAATGCGCCGCCACCCGCGCCAGCACTTCATCGGTCTGGATCGGCTTGGTCACGTAATCGCTGCCGCCCACCTCGAACCCCTGCACCACATGCTTGCTGTCGGTCAGCCCGGTCATGAACACCACCGGAATATCCGCGCTGGCCGGTTGTGCCTTGAGCCGGCGGCAGGTTTCAAAGCCGTCCAGGCCGGGCATCACCGCGTCCAGCAGGATCAAATCCGGGCGTCGGCGTTGCACGCGGTTCAGCGCGCTGAGGCCGTCCAGCGCCACCAGCACCATGTAGCCGGCGTCGTCCAGGGCGTCGGAGAGCATGGCCAGGTTGTCCGGGGTGTCGTCGACAATCAGCACCACGCCGGGCTCAGCGCTGTGGGTCAAGGCATTCATCTTCGGCCTCCTTCAGGATGCGGTTGAGTTCTTCCAGGCGAAAACTTTTCAGCAAGGCCCGGAGCTTGTTGATGAACGGTGCGGTACCTGGGCTGTCCAGCACGATGGCGTCGAGCTTTTCATGCAAACCACGCACATAGCCAATGGCGCTCAGTTCGGCGAGCACCGCGAGTTCTTCTGCGCTGGGTAGCGCGCCTTGGGTCGCGACCGGCGCGGCGAGCGGTGTGCGACGGCGCAGCCATTGCAAGTCCAGGTGCAGTTGCAGGCGTCCGAGCAGTTCCGGGGTACGCACCGGCTTGGCCAGGTAGTCGTTGCAGGCACCGGCGATGCTGCGTTCGCGGTCGTCGGTGAAGGCGTTGGCGGAGATGATGATTATCGGCGCGGTGGACAACGCGTTACGCCGGATCAGCCTGCTGGTGGCCCAGCCGTCCATGGTCGGCATCGACAGGTCCATCAGGATCAGGTCCGGCGACAGCAGCGCCACCTGGCGGATCGCCTCCTGGCCGTTGCTGGCCTGGGACACCTCGAAGCCCAGGGGCGTGAGCATGCCGCTGAGCACCTTGCGATGGTCCACGTGGTCATCCACCACCAGGATGCGCCGTCGTTCGCCGTGGTAGCCGATGATGTCGTGCTCCACATGCACCACGGCTTGCGGCACGCGGACCTGGGACAGGAACAGCCGTACCTGGAAGCAGGTGCCCTTGTCCAGCTCGCTGACCACCCGCAATTCGCCGCCCATCAGCGAGGTCAGCATGCGTGTGATGGTCAGGCCCAGACCCACGCCCTTGTCCTGGCGCATCAGGTCGCCGCGTTCAAACGGCTGGAAAATCCGCTCGATCTGTTCGGGGTCAATCCCGATGCCGGTGTCGATGATCTCGAAGTTGGCGGTCTCGCGCATGTAGCTGACCCGCAGGCGCACTTCGCCGCTGTCGGTGAAGTTGATCGCGTTGCCCAGCAGGTTGATCAGGATCTGCCGCACGCGTTTTTCATCACCACGCACCACGGCGGGGATCTTGCCCACGCAGTCCAGGCGAAAGCGCAGGCCCTTGTCTTCGGCCTGGGGGGTGAACATTTGTTCCAGGTCGTGGATCAGTTCCGGGAAGGGGATTTCGGTGAACTCCAGGCGCAGCTTGCCGGCCTCGATCTTGGCCACGTCCAGCAGGCCGTCGATCAGCGACAGCAGGTGCGAGCCGCTGCGCAGGATGGTCGCCAGGGCGTCCTGATGCTGTTCGGGCATGGCACTGTCGCGCTGCAGGATCTGGGTGAAGCCAAGGATGCTGTTGAGCGGCGTGCGCAGCTCGTGGGACAGCCCGGTGACGTAGCGACTCTTGGCCGCGTTCGCTGCTTCCGAGGCTTCCTTGGCCTGTTGCAGGGCCTGGTCGGTGAGGCTGTGGGCGGCGATCTCCTGCATCAGCAGCGAGGTTTGCCGGTCGGATTCTTCCTGGGCCACCCGCCGGCTTTCGCGGGTGAGTACTACCCACCAGGCGAGTACGGCGGCCAGCACCGAGAGCGTGAGGAACGCCTTGAAAAACGCCTGGTACAAGGTTTGCGAATGGGGCAAACCCTGGGCCGCCTGCATGTAGATCAGCGCCAGCGCCCCGGCGAGCATCAGTACCAGCGCCAGTAACAAGCCCAGGTAGTGCGCGAGCCGGGTATGCAGGCGCGGTACCAGCGTGGTCGGCAACAACCAGCGCAGCACCCCTTCGAACTGGCTGGCCAGGCGCGCGTGGGGTTTGCAACGGTCGCCGCAACGCGCATCCAGTGAGCAACAGAGCGAGCAGATCGGCGTGCTGTAGGCCGGGCAGAACGCCATGTCGGCGGTCTCGAACGGGTTGCTGCACAGCCCGCAGATCACCAGGCCGGTGCCGGGTTGCGGGTGTATCAATTGCGCCTCGCTGCTGCGCGCAATGTAGTAGCGGCCCTTGGTCAGCCACGCCAATAGCGGCGCCATGATTAACGCGGTGCCCAGCGCGACAAACGGTGGCGCAGCCTGGGCCAGGGCGCCGAACAGGCCGAAGTGGGCGAGAATCGACAGCAGCGAGGCAATCAGCATCGAGCCGACGCCCACCGGGTTGATGTCGTAGAGGTGCGCACGCTTGAATTCGATGTGCTTGGGTGACAGGCCCAGGGGCTTGTTGATTACCAGGTCCGCTACCAGCGTGCCGATCCAGGCAATCGCGATATTCGCGTAGAGCCCCAGCACCTGCTCGATCACATCGAACACGCCGAGCTCCATCAGCATCAGCGCAATGGCGACGTTGAACACCAGCCACACCACGCGGCCGGGGTGGCTGTGGGTCACGCGGGCAAAGAAGTTCGACCAGGCCAGGGAGCCGGCGTAGGCGTTGGTCAGGTTGATCTTCATCTGCGAGATGAACACGAACAGCACCATCGCCCCCAGCGCCCATTCGGGAGAGGAGAACACATAGCCGAACGCGACGAGGTACATCTGGGTTGGCTCGGCGGCGCGCTCCATGGGGATTTCATGTTGCAGGGCGAGGAACGCCAGGAACGCCCCGGCGAACATTTTCAACGCCCCCGGCACGATCCAGCCGGGCCCGGCGCATAACAGCGCGGCCCACCAGCGCTTGCGGTTGGCGCTGGTTTTTTCCGGAAGGAAGCGCAGGTAGTCCACCTGTTCGCCGATCTGCGTGACCAGCGACAGCGCCACGGTGCAGGCGGCGCAGAACGACAGCAGATTGAAGTCGCCACCGTCGCTGCTGCGGCCGACAAAGCTGGTCCAGTCGCTGAAGGCCTCGGGGTTCTTCCACAACACGAAGCCATAGGGCAGCACCAGCAGCACCAGCCACAGCGGTTGCGTCCACAATTGCAGGCGGCTGATCAGCGTTACGCCGTAGGCCACCAGCGGGATCACCAGCAGTGAACAGATGACATAGGCGATGGCCAGCGGGATATGGAAATACAACTCCAGGGCAAGGGCCATGATCGCCGCTTCCAGGGCGAAGAACAGGAAGGTGAAGCTGGCGTAGATCAGCGAGGTGATGGTGGAGCCGATGTAACCGAAGCCCGCGCCGCGGGTCAGCAGGTCCATGTCTACGCCATAGCGGGCGGCGTAGTAGCTGATGGGCAGGCCGGTGAGAAAGATCACCAGGCTGATGGCGAGGATCGCCCAGAAGGTGTTGGTGAAGCCGTAGCTCAAGGCCAATACGCCGCCGATGGCCTCCAGCGCCAGGAACGACACCGCGCCCAAGGCGGTGTTGGCGATGCGCAGTTCCGACCATTTGCGGAAGGACTTCGGGGTGTAGCGCAGGGCGTAGTCTTCCATGGTCTCATCGGCGACCCAGGAGTTGTAGTCGCGGCGGATCTTGACGATGCGCTGGGTGCCGGGGAGGGGGTGCACGGTGGGGAACTCCTGCAAGGATGGGGAGATGGCAGCAATATTCGTGCCCCAGTCCTGCGGGGTGCGCTCTTCGTGGTGAGGGAGCTTGCTCCCGTTGGACTGCGAAGCAGGCCCAGCAAGACCACTTCATTTTTCCAGGCAGAACCGGGTCGCCGGTTTTGGGGCCGCTGCGCAGCCCAACGGGAGCAAGCTCCCTCGCCACAGGGGTTTCCTTTCCCAAGGCGGGCGGGATCCTGCTCGAAAATGGTGCGCAACGGCATACGTCAAATGACGTACCCCGTTACGTCAGGCTGCGTATACCCGCCGTGGCCACCTGCCGCCATGCTGAACCCCTCATTGCAGAGGAGTCGCCCCATGGAATCACGATTGATCCGCTCCAAACCGTTGTTGGCCTTATCACTGCTGGCGGCGAGTCTGTTCAGCCATGGCGTCATGGCCGACAACGAAGGCCTGGCGGTGACGCCTACCGAAGTCACCGTCGGCCAGTTGCACTCGGCCACCGGCACCATGGCGATTTCCGAAACCGGTTCGATCCAGGCCGAACGCCTGGCCATCGAGCAGATCAACGCCTCGGGCGGGATCCTCGGGCGGCAGATCAAGGTGATCCAGGAAGACGGCGCGTCCGACTGGCCGACCTTCGCCGAAAAGGCCAAGAAACTGCTGGTGAACGACAAGGTGGCTGCAGTGTTCGGCTGCTGGACCTCCGCTTCACGTAAAGCCGTATTGCCGATCTTCGAGAAAGAAAACGGCCTGCTCTACTACCCGACCTTCTATGAAGGCCTGGAACAGTCGAAAAACGTGATCTACACCGGCCAGGAAGCGACCCAGCAAATCCTTGCCAGCCTCGACTGGATCGCCAAGACCAAGGGCGCCAAAACCTTCTATCTGGTGGGCTCGGACTACATCTGGCCGCGCACCTCGATGAAGATCGCGCGCAAGCACATTGAAAACGTGCTGCACGGCACCGTGGTCGGCGAAGACTACTACCCGCTGGGCAACACCCAGTTCGGTTCGCTGATCAACAAGGTCAAGCTGAAAAAGCCTGACGTGGTGTTTGCGGCCGTGGTGGGCGGCTCCAACGTGGCCTTCTACAAACAGCTCAACGCAGCGGGCGTGAACGCGTCCAAGCAAACCCTGTTGACCCTGTCGGTGACCGAAGACGAACTGCTGGGCATCGGCGGCGAAAACATGGCTGGCTTCTATGCCTCGATGAAGTACTTCCAGAGCCTCGACAACCCGAACAACAAAGCCTTCGTGGAAGCGTTCAAGGCCAAGTACGGCAAGGATGCAGTGATCGGTGATGTGACCCAGGCGGCCTACCTCGGCCCATGGTTGTGGAAAGCGGCGGTGGAGAAGGCCGGCAGTTTCGACGTGGATAAAGTCGTCGCCGCATCGCCTGGCATCGAGCTGAAAAACGCGCCGGAAGGCTACGTGAAGATCCACGAAAACCATCACCTGTGGAGCAAGTCGCGCATCGGCGAAGTGCAGCCCAATGGCCAGTTCAAGGTGATCTACGAGTCGGATCTGATCGAGCCGAATCCGTTTCCGAAAGGCTATCAATAACCTCGGGTCTGGCGCTGATCTGAATGTGGGAACTGGTTTTGTGTGGGAGCGGGCTTGCTCGCGAAAGCGGTGAATCAGTGAGTGCATCCGGTACTGACACACCGTATTCGCGAGCAAGCCCGCTCCCACACAAGCCAGCTCCCACATAAAGCAGAAGCAGATTGCATTTCAACCTCCCGCTCAGGAGACCATCATCATGGAATGGCTATCGGAATTTGGAGCCATCGCGGCGATGCAGGGGTTCAACGGCTTGTCCGTGTTCTGCGTGCTGTTGCTGATGGCATTGGGACTGGCAATCATCTTCGGCCAGATGGGCGTGATCAACATGGCCCACGGTGAGTTCCTGACCATTGGCGCCTACACCACCTACGTCTGTTCCAGTCTTACCGCGCATTTCGCGCCAGGCTTTCAGCCGTATTACTTTTTCGTTGCCATTGCCCTGTCATTCCTCGTCGCGGGCGCCGTGGGCTGGCTGGTGGAATGGGCGATGATCAGCCGCTTGTACAAGCGGCCACTGGACACCTTGCTCGCCACCTGGGGTTTGTCCCTGGTGATGCAGCAAACCTTCCGCTCGGTGTTCGGCGCCCGTGAAGTGAGCGCCGAACCGCCGGCCTGGCTGATGGGTTCGGTTAACCTCACCGACGCCATCGAAATCCCGCGCAACGGCCTGTTCATGATGGGCCTGACCGTGCTGCTGACCGGGGCGATCTTCGTCATGCTCTACCGTTCGCGCTGGGGCTTGCAGGTGCGCGCCACCGTGCAGAACCGCTTGATGAGCCGGGCGGTGGGCATCAACACGCGCAAGGTCGACCGCATGACCTTCGCCCTCGGCTGCGGCGTGGCGGGCGTGGCCGGTGCGGCGTTCACCACCATCGGCTCCACCGGGCCGACTGCCGGTTCGCAGTACATCGTCGACACCTTCCTGGTCGTCGTATTCGGCGGCGCGCAAAGCCTATTCGGCACCATTGCCTCGGCGTTCGTGATTGCCCAGACCCAATCGCTGTCGGAGTTTTTCCTCAGTGGCTCGATGGCCAAGGTGCTGACGCTGTCATCGGTGATCCTGATCCTGATGCTGCGCCCGCAAGGGTTGTTCTCCATCAAAGTGCGCAAGTAGAGGCGAACCGATGAAGGCTCTAGACAAACTGCTGGGCGGCCAGCAAAACCTGATCGGCATCGTGCTGTTGGCGCTGTTGATCCTCGTGGTGTTCCCGCTGACCCTGGACGCCTTCCGGCTGAACATGGTCGGCAAGTACCTGACCTACGCGTTCGTCGCGGTGGGCCTGGTGCTGTGCTGGGGCTATGGCGGGATTCTCAGCCTCGGACAAGGCGTGTTTTTCGGCGTCGGCGGCTACTGCATGGCGATGTTCCTGAAGCTTGAGGCCTCCGACCCGATCAGCACCAAGATCCAGTCCACCCCGGGCATCCCGGACTTCATGGACTGGAACCAGATCACCGAATTGCCGTGGCTCTGGCAGCCGTTCCACAGCTTCACCTTCACCCTGTTCGCGGTGATTGCGGTGCCGGTGCTGCTGGCGTTCATCATTGGCATGGCGCTGTTCAAGCGGCGGGTGGGCGATGTGTATTTCTCCATCGTCACCCAGGCGATTGCGCTGATCCTCACGGTGCTGATCGTCGGCCAGCAAGGCCTTACCGGTGGTGTCAATGGCATTACTGACCTCAAGACCCTGCTGGGCTGGGACCTGCGCGGTGACGGCGCGAAGATGATCCTGTATTTCATCAACGCCGGGCTGTTGTTCGGCTGCATCTTCATTGGCCGTTTTATCCTCGCCTCGAAGCTGGGCCGGCTGTTGATGGCCATGCGCGACAAGGAAGAGCGGGTACGGTTTTCCGGGTATGACGTGGCCAGCTTCAAGATTTTCGTGTTCTGCGTGGCGGCGGCGTTCTCGGCGATTGGCGGGGCGATGTTTGCCTTGCAGGTGGGCTTTATGTCGCCGTCGTTCGTGGGCATCGTGCCGTCCATCGAGATGGTGATCTTTGCCGCGGTGGGCGGGCGCATGTCACTGCTGGGCGCGGTGTATGGCGCGTTGCTGGTGAACTATGGCAAGACCTACTTTTCCGAATCCTTCCCTGAGCTTTGGCTGTACCTGATGGGCGGGTTGTTTATCGCCGTGGTCATGTACTTCCCCAACGGCCTGGCGGGGTTGTGGGACAGCCATGGTCGCCAGGCCCTGGCCCGAGTGTTGCGGCGCAAGCCGGTGATCAAGGCCGAACCGGCGAAGATCAAGCCCAAGGCTGAAGCCAAGATCCTGGAGACACAGCCATGACCGCCGTTGGTTTTGAAATGAAGAAACCGGTGTTGGCTATCGAAGGCCTCACCGTGTCATTCGATGGCTTCAAGGCTGTCGACAACCTCAACCTGTATATCGACCGCAATGAAGTGCGGGTGGTGATCGGGCCCAACGGCGCCGGCAAAACCACGGTGCTGGATTTGATCTGCGGCAAGACCCGCGCCACCAGTGGCAGCATCCAGTTCGACGGCCAGGAACTGACCAAAATGCGCGAATACAACATCGTGCGCGCCGGGGTAGGGCGCAAGTTCCAGAACCCATCGATCTACGAAAACCTCACGGTGTTTGAAAACCTCGAGATGTCGTATCCGGCCGGGCGCAAGGTGTGGGGCGCGCTGTTTTTCAAGCGTAATGCCCAGGTGATTGCGCGGGTCGAGGAGGTGGCGCGGGAAATCTTCCTCGGCGACTTGTTGCAGCAGCAGGCGGACCTGCTGTCTCACGGGCAAAAGCAGTGGCTGGAGATTGGCATGCTGCTGATGCAAGACCCTGAATTGCTGATGCTCGACGAGCCGGTGGCCGGGATGAGCGTCAACGAGCGGGCGCAAACGGCCGAGTTGCTCAAGCGCATCAGCCAGGGGCGCTCGGTGTTGGTGATCGAACATGACATGGAGTTCGTCAAGAGCATTGCCCACAAGGTCACGGTGTTGCATCAGGGCAAGGTGCTGGCCGAGGGCAGCATGGAGTCGGTGCAGAGCAATCCGAAAGTCATTGAAGTGTATTTGGGCCACTGAGGAGTCGGGCATGTTCAAGATCGACAAACTGTCGTGTGGGTACGGGCAGAGCCAGATTCTTCACGACCTGGAGTTGGATGTGGCGAAGCGTGAGATCGTCGCGGTGATGGGGCGCAACGGGATGGGCAAGACCACGTTGTTCAAGAGCCTGATGGGTATTTCGCCGCAGTGGCAGGGGCAGGTCAGTGTGGATGGGCATGATGTGTCTGCGCTTGAAACCCATGAGCGGGTGGAGCGGGGGATTGCCTATGTGCCGCAGGGGCGGATGATTTTTCCCAGCATGAGTGTGTTGGAGAATATTCAGACTGGGTTGCCGGCGGCGGCCCGGGGCAGGGTGCCTGAGGATTTGTATGCGCTGTTTCCGGTGCTCTATGACATGCGTTCGCGCAAGGGGGGGAATTTGTCTGGGGGGCAGCAACAGCAGTTGGCGATTGCCCGGGCGTTGGCGACGAATCCCAAGGTGTTGTTGCTCGATGAGCCGACTGAGGGGATTCAGCCTTCGATCATCAAGGACATTGCTCGTACGCTTAAGGAGATTCGCAATTTGCGGGATTTGACGATTGTTGTTTCTGAGCAGGTGTTGTCGTTTACTTTGGAAATTGCTGATCGGTTTTTGGTGATTGAGAAGGGGAGGTTTGTGATTGAGGAAATTCGGGATCGGGTGGATGAGGCGACTATCAGTCGGTATTTGTCGGTTTGATCTGGCTGCGCAATACCTGCGTTCGGCCTCGGGCTTATTGGGGCAGTCAGATCAAAATCAAAAGCAAGAGCACG
>NZ_JACAOX010000001.1:351130-464579 GCF_013386015.1 Pseudomonas sp. B6001 | reverse complement strand
CTGTAAGAGCGGAACCAATAGTCGCCATTACAAAAATAACGGATATGCCCCCAGCCCCCAGCAGCCCAACACATTGGCGTATCCTTACCCCTCCACCCCAAGGCCCGATCAAAAAATGCTGGTGATATCCAACAACGTGCACCTCCCCGACGCCGAGATCGAACTGACAGCCATCCGCGCCCAGGGCGCTGGCGGTCAAAACGTCAACAAGGTCTCCAGCGCCGTGCACCTGCGTTTCGACATCCCGGCCTCGTCCCTGCCTGACTTCTACAAGGAACGCCTGCTGGCCCTGCGCGACACCCGCATCACCAGCGAAGGCGTACTGATCCTCAAGGCCCAGCAATACCGCACCCAGGAACAAAACCGCGCCGACGCCCTCGAGCGCCTGGTGGAACTGATCCTCAGCGCCACCAAGGTCGAAAAGAAACGCCGCCCCACCAAACCCACCCTGGGCTCAAAGAAGCGCCGCCTCGAATCCAAGACCAAACGCGGCAGCATCAAGGCCGGCCGCGGCAAGGTCGACTTCTAACTCGCCTGACGTTCTTCGCGGTACTTAGGCGCCTGCCGGTACAAATACAGGCTCAACAGCAACCCGCCAAACGCCGCGATCGCCGCAAACAGGAAGATCGAGGCAAACCCGAACCCCGCCGCAATCGCCCCGGCCAACGGCCCGGTGATCCCCAACGACAAATCGATAAACAGCGAATACGCCCCCACCGCCGCACCCCGGCTCGAGGCGGGCACCAGGTTGACCGCCTCCACACCCAAGGCCGGAAACACCAGGGAAAAGCCAAACCCGCTCAACGCCGCACCCGCCAACGCCAAATGAGGATCCGGCGCCAGCCACAGCAGCAGCAGCCCCAGCGTCTCCACCGACAAACAGGCAATCGCTACGCGAAACCCGCCAATGCGGTTGATCAAATTGCCGAACAACAACCGCGCCCCGATAAAGCTGGCACCGAACAGGCTCAGGCACAGCACCGCGTTATCCCAATGCTGGGTCGCGTAATACAAGGTGATGAAGGTGGCGATGGTGCCAAACCCGATCGAGCCCAGCGCCAGCCCGCAGCCGTGAGGCAACACGCGCCCCAGCACATGCATGAACGGCAGGCGCTCGCCCACCACGATCGGCGCGGCGACTTTCGGCCAGGCCAGCAGCAGGCCCAGCACCGCCAGCAGGATGATGCTGACGCCCATGCTCCACAGCCCGAAATGACTGACCAGCAACACCCCCAGCGGTGCGCCGATGGCCAGGGCGCCGTAGCTGGCGATGCCGTTCCAGGAGATGACCTTGGCGGTATTCGCCGCGCCCACCCGGCCAATGCCCCAGCCGATGGAACCCGAGCCCACCAGGCTTTCAGCGCTGCCCAGCACCAGGCGGCCAATCAGCAGGCTGGTGAGGCTCAGCGCCGGCAGGTGTGACAGCCACGCCGAGAGCAACATGAACACGCCGCTCAACCCGCAACCGGCCAGGCCGTACATGACGGCGCGCTTGCTGCCGCGGTTATCGATGATGCGTCCTGCGTAGGGCCGGCTCAGCAGAGTGGCCAGGTATTGCACGCTGATCACAAGGCCCGCGATCACGGCGCCAAAGCCCAGGTCGCTGTGCACATAGCCAGGCAACACGGCCAGGGGAATGCCGATATTCAGGTAGCCGATGAAGGTGAACAAAACGATGGAAACGACTTGCAGCGTGACCGCCATGGGGCGCTGGGTATCTGGCATGGGGAGAGGTCCACTGTCGCAGCAGGAAAAGATAGGCTGCTTATGATACCGATGCTGGGCGCGTGCGGGGGCAGCAAAGCAAACTTTTAGCGATCGGCGGGGTTGAGCAGTTGCGTGGTTACCAACGCGGCGAGGGCGTTTTCCTGGGTGCCGAAGCGCTTGAGCAGGAGGGCCTGTTTTTCCGGGGTGAGGCGGTTCCATACGTCGACCATGTGCAAGGCAGTGTCGAGCAGGGCGGTATCGGGGGTGGTGTCGGTCATGGCGGGGCTCACGGTGTTCAGGCGGTGTGGAAAGCGCGCAATGTCACGCTTTCCACACGGTCTGGGTACGGCTCTCAGTCTTCGCTCTTGCGGTCGACCGGTTTTGCCTCTTTGGGCTCGGGCTTGGTGGCACCGGCCTGTTGCGGGGTTGGCTGCTCAGTTTCGTGCAGGCTTGGGAAGGGGAGATTAGGGATTTCGTGCATCGTCGTCGCTCCTCGCAAGATCTGTTTTATCAATCGCAGGTGATTCCGCGCGTTCAAAAAGCCTGTGCAGGATACAGCACTGTAAATGACAGAAAGATTTTATCTCAGAAAATGAACGCGTCTTCATCCCGCCGCGCAAGTGACGTGGCGCCACAGGGGTGTCGATTGTCATCGTACAACATCGCCTGCAACGGATTGACATCGTGCTGCTGACTGAATATAACGCTAACAGTTGTATGACGACATATGACGTTACAGTTTTATAGCGCCCGTAATACGGATGCGCTCGGTCGCAGAACGTACGCCTCAAATCTAAAAATAATTAAGGTGAAGCGATGAAAATCAAAGGCATCCGTTGGTGGATGGTCGGGCTGATGACGGTCGGCCTGATTATTAACTACCTGGCCCGCAACACGCTCTCAGTCGCAGCCCCCACGCTGATGACCGACCTGAGTATCTCCACTGAGCAGTATTCCCACATCGTTGTTGCCTGGCAGGTGTGCTACGCCTTGATGCAGCCGATCGCCGGTTATGTGATCGATGCGATCGGTACCAAGATGGGCTTTGCCATCTTCGCCATCTCCTGGTCGGTAGTCTGTGCCCTGGCGGCATTCGCCACCGGTTGGCAGAGCCTGGCAGTGGCCCGTGGCGCACTGGGGCTGACGGAGTCGGCGGGCTTCCCCGGCGGCGTCAAGGCGATTACCGAGTGGTTCCCGGCCAAGGAGCGCTCCGTCGCCATCGGCTGGTTCAACTTTGGTTCGTCGTTTGGTGCGTTGCTGGCGCCGCCACTGGTGGTCTGGGCGATTTTGCACAGCGGCTGGCAGTTGGCATTCCTGATCGTTGGCGGCATCGGCCTGGTGTGGAGCGGGCTGTGGCTGCTGCTGTACAAGCACCCGCGTGACCAGCGCCTGCTGGCCCAGGCCGAGCGTGAGTACATCGAGGCCGGCCAGGAAACCCACCTCAAGGAAGGCGTGCAGAAGAAAGCCAGCTGGAAGCGCATCCTCAAGAGCCGCAACTTTTTCGCCATCGCCTCGGCGCGGATGCTCTCGGAGCCGGCCTGGCAGACGTTCAATGCCTGGATTCCGCTGTACCTGATGACCGAGCGGCACATGAACATCAAGGAAATGGCGCTGTTTGCCTGGCTGCCGTTCCTGGCCGCCGACATTGGCTGTGTGCTGGGTGGCTACCTGAGCCCGTTGTTCCACCGCTACTTCAAGGTCTCGCTGTTCACCTCGCGCAAGCTGGTGATGCTGTTCGGTTGCCTGTGCATGATCGGCCCGGCGTGCATCGGCCTGGTGGACAGTGCCTACACCGCGATTGCCCTGCTGTGTGTCGGCGGTTTCGCCCACCAGACCTTGTCGGGTGCACTGTTTTCCATCGCCTCGGACTCATTCGGCAAGAATGACGTGGCCACCGCCACCGGTGGCGGGCAGATGTGCGGGTTTATCGGGGCTGCGGCATTTACTGCGGTGTTCGGCGTGCTGGTGACCAAGGTCGGCTACAGCCCGCTGTTTGTGGTGCTGGCGATTTTCGACATCATTGCGGCCATCGTGATCCTGATGGTGGCCCGGGAGATCGTCAAAGATCCGGAGCCAGCCACCCAAACCGGTCACGGTGGCACATTGCTGCCGGTTTAAACCTGGCGTTCCATCGCCGCCTTGTAGAGCGAGTTCTTCGGCTGGGCAAACACCCGCGCCAGCATCGGCTCGAAGAAGCTCAGCGGCAGGGTGTCGTAGGCCGGGTCGAACGCCGCCGCGTCGTACTGCGCGCAGAACTCGATGGTTTGCCGGTACTGCGGGTGGTCGCCAAATTGCTCGCGCAGGTGGCGGTCCATCCCCAGGTGGTGGAAGAAGTAGTAGCCTTGGAAGATCCCGTGCTTCTCCACCATCCACAGATTCTCGGCGCTCACAAACGGCTTGAGGATCGCGGCGGCGATGTCCGGGTGGTTGTAGGAACCGAGGGTGTCGCCGATGTCGTGGAGCAGGGCGCACACCACGTACTCTTCATCCCGGCCATCGTGCCAGGCGCGGCTGGCGGTTTGCAGCGAGTGGGTCAGGCGGTCCACCGGGAAGCCGCCGAAGTCGCCCTCCAGCAGTCGTAGATGCGCCAGGATCCGGCTTGGCAATTGCCGGGCGTAAGCACTGAAATCCTTGGCGATGATCGCCCAGTCTTCCTGGGTACCATCCTGCATATGGGTGAAACGGGCCTGCTGGTTCATCAAAGCCTCTCTTATTGTTCTTCAAGCGTGGGGCTAGAACGGCACCTTGCCCAGAATCATGTCGCGGTACATCACGAAATCCCCCAACAGGCTGTACAGCGGATGCTGGAAGGTCGCCGGGCGATTCTTTTCAAAGAAGAAATGGCCGATCCAGGCAAAGCTGTAGCCGGCCACCGGCAGCGCCAGCAGCAGCCACCACGCACCTTTGCCGATCGCCAACGCGAGTATGAAGATAACGAGGCTGGTGCCGATAAAGTGCAGGCGACGGCACGTACTGTTGCCGTGTTCGCTCAGGTAATACGGGTAGAAATCGGCGAAGCTGTTGAATTGCCTGGCATTTTCCACAGTGGTCGGCCCTCTGGTTATTGTTCTGCCCGACAGATGTTCGGCGGGGAGCTTATTTGAGTCTAGAGTCATCAGTGGTAACAGCCAGTGACAATAGATGCCACTTTAGTATCCTTCGGATTCCTGGCTGTCGTTTCAGCCTTCCTTGTTAAGAAAACGCCATGAGCGAACGAACGACTTCTGCAAGCTGGGCGATGGGGATAGTCAAGGCGCTGGAAATGGACGGCCTGGATTGCCGTGCCTTGTTCAAGCAGCTTGGCCTGGATTACGCCGCGCTGAATGACCCGGATGCACGCTTCCCCCAGGACTCCATGACCCGGCTCTGGCAGCGCGCGGTCGAGCTGTCGGGCAACCCGGCGATTGGCTTGAACATGGGCAAGGTGGTGCGCCCGGCGTCGTTTCATGTGGCCGGCTACGCCTTGATGTCCAGCAATACCCTGGCCGAAGGTTTTATGCGGCTGGTGCGTTACCAGCGAATCATTGCTGAAAGTGCCGACCTGAGTTTCCGCCTGTTGCCCGAAGGTTATGCGCTGATTCTGACGGTGCACGGCGACCACCTGCCGCCTACCCGGCAAAGTGCCGAAGCGTCCCTGGCCAGTGCCCTGGCGTTATGCGGCTGGCTGACCGGGCGCACGTTGCAACCGCGCAAGGTGCTGGTGCAGGGCGATCAGCCAGCGGACCTGGCGCCCTACAAACAAGCCTTCCATGCACCGCTGGTGTTCAACGCGCCCTATGACGCGCTGATCTTCGAACGGGCCGATATGGAGGCGCCGTTGCCCACGGCGAACGAGGCGATGGCGTTGTTGCACGATCGTTTTGCCGGGGAGTACCTGGCGCGGTTTTCCGAGAGCCGGGTGACCCACAAGGCGCGGCAGGTGCTATGCCGATTGCTGCCCCAGGGCGAGCCCAAGCGTGAAGTGGTTGCGCAGACGTTGCACCTGTCCCAGCGCACCTTGCAGCGCCGCTTGCAGGAGGAGGGCACGAGTTTCCAGACCTTGCTCGACGACACCCGCCGCGAACTGGCCGAGCAATACCTGGCGCAGCCGAGCATGACCCTGCTGGAAATTGCCTACCTGTTGGGGTTTGCCGACCCGAGCAACTTCTTTCGTGCGTTTCGCCGCTGGTTCGATGCCACGCCCGGCGAGTACCGGGCGCGGTTGCATGAGCTGCCTGTCAGTGACGCCAAAACGCCGGAATGCACAGCACAAACACCGTAATGATCTCCAGCCGGCCCAGCAGCATGCCGAATGACAGGATCCACTTGGCCGCGTCCGGCAGGGTGGAGAAGTTACCGGCCGGGCCGATGGTTTCACCCAGGCCCGGGCCCACGCCGGACACGGTACTGGCGGCGCCGGTCAGCGCGGTCATCCAGTCCAGGCCCAGCAACGACAGGGCCAGGGCGATGGCGCAGATGGTGATGGCGAAGAAAAACGAAAAGGTCAGGATCGAACGCACGATTTCTTCATCGAGGCGATGACCGTTGTACTTCTGCTTGATCACCGCCCGTGGGTGAATCAACTGGTTCAAGTTGGCCTTGAGCAGGATGTAGGCGACCTGGAAACGGAAGATCTTGATCCCGCCAGCCGTGGAGCCGGAGCAACCGCCCACAAAGCCCAGATAGAAGAACAGCATCAGCGAGAAATTGCCCCAGATGCTGTAGTCCCCCAGCGCAAAACCTGTGGTAGTGACTACCGAAGTGACGTTTACCGCCACGTGGCGCAGCGCCTCCAGCCAATGCAGATTGGTGGTCCACCAATACCAGGTGCCGAGCACCAGCCAGGTCACCAGCAGCAAGCCGAGCATGCCTTGCACCTGCTGATCCTTGATCAGTGCCCGGCGGTTGCCACGCATCGTGGCCACATACAGGGTGAACGGCAGGCTGCCCATGATCATCACCACCACGGCCACCCAGTGCACCGCCGGCTGTTTCCAGTGGGCCAGGGATTCGTCGGAAGTGGAAAACCCGCCGGTGGAAATTGCCGACATCGCATGGTTGATCGCATCGAACAGCCCCATCCCGGCCCACCAGAACGCCAGGCTGCCGAGGATGGTGATGCCCACGTACGCCGCCACGATCAGGCGCGCCACCATGTGTGAGCGGGGCATGACCTTTTCCGAGCGGTCGGAGGATTCGGTCTGGAACAGGCGCATGCCACCGATGCGCAGCAGCGGCAGGATCGCCACCGCCATGCCGATAAAGCCGATGCCGCCGAGCCAGTGCAGCAGCGAGCGCCAGATGAGGATGCCCGGGGACATGGTGTCCAGGCCGCTGAGCACCGTGGAACCGGTGGCGGTGATGCCGGACATGCTTTCGAAGAACGAGTCGGTGTAGCTGATGTGCTGGGTCAGCAGGAACGGCAGTGCGGCGAAGATGCACACCACCAGCCAGCTGGAGACGGTCAGCAGGTACATGTCCCGCGGGCGCAGGTGCACATGTTCCGGGCGGCCGGGGATGACCAGTGCCAGGCCCGCGATAAAGGTAATCAGGCTGGCCCAGAGGAACGACGGCAGGTCGCTGGTGCGTTCAAAAAACACCAGGGTCGCCATGGGGATGACCATGGCGATCGCCAGGGTGATCAGGAAGATGCCGATAATGAAACCGATTATCCGTAAGGTCGGCAACGCCATGAGGTCCGCTCGGGGTGACAGGAAAGGCGCCATTCTACCTGCGGTGCAGGGCAAGTAAACCGGGGGGGCGTTGGAGACGTGGCAGATCAAGTGTGGGAGCGGGCTTGCTCGCGAAAGCGGTGTATCAGTCAACGGATGCATTGGCTGACCCACCGCTTTCGCGAGCAAGCCCGCTCCCACAGGAGATTTGTGCTGGTTGATGGAGCTTGGAGGGCAGGCACAAAAAAGGCGACCCGAAGGTCGCCTCATTCAACGCGGCACTGATCAGAACTCGTGATCAGCGTTATCCGGGTTCAAGTCACTGATGCCCAGCTTGCCAGCAGCCTGTTCGATCGAACCGGTCTGCTTCACCAATGCGGCGATGGCGTCACGTACGATCTGGTTGCCTTTATCGTTACCGGCAGCGATCAACTGGTCGTAGTGTTCGCCGTTGTTGGCGTGGTCCACCATCACCTGGATTTTCGCTTCGGTGGAGGCCAGGTCAGCCTTCAACGCTTCATCGGCCGCCGGGTCGGCCTTGGCCACCAGGGAGGACAGGCTGGCGCCGGTCATCTTGGTACCGTCGGTGCGGGTGTACTCACCCAGGTAAACGTTACGAATACCCTTGGCGTCGTAGAAGTGCGAGTTGTGGGTGTTGTCGCTGAAGCAGTCCTGTTCGTCTTCCGGCGAGTTGGCTTCCAGGGAAACCTTCATGCGCTCACCGGCCAGCTCGCCCAGGGACAGGCTACCCATGCCGAACAGCATCTTGCGCAGGCCATCGGTCGCAGGTTCTGCTTCCAGCGTGGCGCGGTAGTTGTCTTCGACGTTGGGCTTCCAGTTGCCGACCATTTCTTCCAGGTCGCTGACCAACAGTTGAGTCACGGCGCGCAGGTAGGTGCGGCGGCGCTCGTTGTGGCCGCCAGTGGCGCCATCACCGGTCATGTAGTCCGACGCTGGACGGTTGCCGGCGCCCGGGCCGGTGCCGTTCAGGTCCTGGCCCCAGAGCAGGAATTCAATTGCGTGGTAGCCGGTGGCTACGTTGGCTTCGGAACCGCCCAGCTCATTCAGGCTGGCGAGTTTTTCCGGGGTGATGTCTTTGACATCGACCTTGTCTTCGCCGACCTGGATCTCGTTGTTGGCGATGATGTTGGCGGTGGCGCCAGGGTTGCCCAAGGCGTGTTCGTAGGTCTTGTCGACGTAGTCGATCAGGCCTTCGTCCAGGGGCCAGGCGTTCACCTGGCCTTCCCAGTCGTCAATGATGGTGTTGCCGAAGCGGAACACTTCACTCTGCAGGTACGGCACGCGCGAGGCGATCCAGGCGGTACGGGCCGCTTTTAGGGTGTCGTCGTTCGGGTTGGCAAGGAAAGTGTCGATCGCGGTTTGCAGGGTTTTCGCGGTGGACTCGGCATCGCTGTACACCGCGAACACCATGTCAGCGTAATGCGCGACCACAGCCTTGGCGGCGGCCTCGTCTACCTGGCCTGCCGGGGCAGCCGCCGGGGCGGTGGTGCTGGCGGCGGCCGGGGCTTGAGGCGCGGCGGCCTTGTCTTTGCCTTCACCGCAACCGGCGAGCGAAATGGCAATGGCGAGAAGGCTGGCGGTGGCCAGGGGCATACGAATCATGGCGAACATCCTGCTTCGGTTGTTGATGGGGCACGCGGGGGGCGCGCAAAACTGCGACATAATGCGAAAGATTTGCATTTTGTGTAAAGCGTTATAAGCAGGAAATATTTAGTATCGATTTGCCGGCCATCGGTGCGCGTGGCCCCGATGGCCGGCATCGCTTCAGAGGATGGCGGCGTTATTGCGCTGGGCCTGCTTCAAGTAGGCCACCAACTCCCGTGCCGGCAAGGGTTTGCTGTAGTGGTAGCCCTGACCCTCGTGGCAACCCTCGGAGATGATGTAGGCCTCCTGTTCGGCGGTCTCCACACCCTCGGCGATCACCTGCATGCCAAGGCTTTTGCCGAGCTGGATGATCGCCCGCACGATGGTCGCATCGTCGTCGTCATCCAGCAGGTCCTGGACGAAGCTCTTGTCGATCTTGATCTTGTCCAGCGGCAGGCTTTTCAGATAGCTCAGGGACGAATAGCCGGTGCCGAAGTCATCAATCGCAATCAGTGCCCCGGAGCGGCGCAGGCTCAGCAGGTGCTGGGCGGCGGTGCTGATGTCTTCCATCAGGCCGGTCTCGGTGACTTCCAGCTCCAGGCTACGCGGCGGCAAGCGGTAGATTTGCAGCAGGTTGTTGACCACCCGTGGCAGCTCGGCGTGGTGCAACTGTACGGTCGACAGGTTGACCGCCATCCGCAGCTCGGTGAAGCCCAGGTCATGCCATTCCCGCAGTTGCCGGCAGGCCTGGTCCAGTACCCATTCGCCGATGGCAATGATGGTGCCGTTCTGTTCGGCCAGGGGGATAAACAGGTCGGGCGGCACCAGGCCGTGCTCCGGGTGCTGCCAGCGGATCAACGCTTCGACACCCACCACACGGTGGTCGAGATAGCTGATCTGCGGCTGGTACACCAGGTGAAACTGCTCGCGGCTCAAGGCGTCGCGCAGATCCTTTTCCAGCTCGCGGCGGCGGCGCATTTCGCTGTCGACGCTGGCGATATAGAACTGGTAGCGGTTGCGCGAGCGGCTCTTGGCCAGGGTCATGGTCTGTTCGGCTTTTTGCAGCAGCTTCTCGGTGCTGTCGCCGTCTTCCGGGAACAGGGTGATGCCGATGGTGGCACGCAGGCGGATCTGTTCGTGATCGAGGGCGAATTCGGCTTCCAGGTCGTCGAGGATGCTTTGTGCCAATTCGGCGGCTTCGTAGGGTTGCTCGATATCGGCCTGCACCAGGGCGAACTGGTCGCCGCCGAGGCGGGCGAGGGCGCCGAGGCGGCCGCTGTGGGCGCGCAGGCGGTCGGCCAGGGCCAGCAGCAACTGGTCGCCGGCCTGGTAGGTGAACTGCTCGTTGACGCTTTTGAAGTCATCCAGCCCCACGCACAACACCGCGACCCGGCGTTGCCGGCGGCCGGCGTCGATCAGGATCTTGTCCAGTTGCTCCTGCAGTTTCTGGCGGTTCGGCAGGCCGGTCAGGAAGTCGTACTGGGCCATGCGCAGCAGGCTGTTTTCCGCCTCATGGCGCAAGTGCGTATTGCGCTCGATGGATTCGAGCAACTGGTTGGCGGTGTTGATCCAGAGCCCCAGCTCGTTTTTCTCGTGGCCCTTGAGCTGCGGGATCTTGTGCTCGCTGGGGCGGTCGGGGTTGATCGAACTCAGGTGCTCGATGATGCGCGACAGCGGCTTGGTCAGCAGCCAGTGATAGACCAGGTACAACACCAGCCCCATGGCCAGCGCCCGCAGCACCCCGGAGATGAAAATGATCACCGAACTGACGAGAAACCCTTTGCCATAGGTGGCGGTGTCGAGGGTGATGCTCAGGTCACCGTAGTACTCGCTGTAAGGCCCGCGCCCCACCAGCGGCGTGGTGAACGTGCGTTCCTGGCCCAGGATCAGGTCGGTCAGCCAGCGGCTCGGGGATTGTTGCAGGTCGCGGGTTTTTTCCGCGAGCATGGTTTCGTTGGGGTGGCCGATGGAGGCCATGCGCACGGCATCATCCTGGAACAGGCCTTCGATGACCTGCATGCCCATCTCCCGGTCCAGGCTGTAGACGGCCTGGGTGGACGGGTCGCGAAACATGTCGAGGATGCGCTGGGCATCACCGGCCACGGCCTGGCGCGTCTTGTACGCATCAAAGACGATCTGCGCCGCGCTCAGTACCACGCCCACGGCCAATGCCGAAAGCAGTACCACCCGTAGCAACTTCACCGACAAGCTGTTTTTGAGTTCCAGCTTCAAAGGGTTATTCCTTGTTCCATGCGGGTAGCCTCAATATGCCATGAGTATTGGCAATCCCGTGAGGGCAGTCAAAGGGACATTGCGGCCAGGGCAGGTTTTGCAGTTTAGATGAGCGCGTCCGGGGTAAGACGTTGGGAGGGGGAATGGAAAGGCAGGCCTGGCATGGAGTGAAGTCGGCGGATCGTACGTGCCGACTTCTTGTACCGTCTTTTCAGGACGAGCGCGGGTTTTTCAGGCCAGCGAAACAAACCGTCGAGCGTCAGCGCCCATCAGGTAAACGAAATTTTCGGCGGTTGTGGCTGGTCTTGCGCCTGAGGATCGATTTGCCCCAAGGCCTGTCGAGCTATGTCCACGGTCTTATCAAGGATGCCCAAGCTTTTGTCCAGGACGTCCAGGCCCTTATCTGTCACGTTATCGAACACGTTAAGTGCTTGAGGGGCCATGCCGATCAAAGATGCTAGATCCATATCAAGTTCTCCTGCAGTCAATCAGAGGGACATTCCTCTTACATGCTGCGTGGCGAAATTCTTTTGATGAGTTCCAGTGGTTTTCTGGCATTTTTCCATTTGTAATCGCCCACAAAAAAGCCCGGCAATCGCCGGGCTCTTTCTACTGCAAGCGGTACTTAAGCGGTGAAGGTCTTGCCTTCGAACTGCTCAGCCACGAACTTCCAGTTGACCAGGTTCCAGAACGCTTCCACATACTTTGGACGCACGTTGCGGTAGTCGATGTAGTAAGCGTGTTCCCAGACGTCGCAGGTCAGCAGCGGGGTGTCGCCGCTGGTCAGCGGGTTGCCGGCGCCGATGGTGCTGGCCAGTGCCAGGGAACCGTCAGCCTTTTTCACCAGCCAGCCCCAACCGGAACCGAAGGTGCCGACGGAAGTCTTGGTGAACTCTTCCTTGAACTTGTCGAACGAACCGAAGGCAGCGTTGATCGCCTCAGCCAGTGCGCCGGTAGGTTGGCCGCCAGCGTTTGGCGCCAGGCAGTTCCAGTAGAAAGTGTGGTTCCAGACCTGAGCGGCGTTGTTGAAGATGCCGCCCGAAGAAGACTTGACGATTTCTTCCAGGGTCTTGCCTTCGAACTCGGTGCCAGGCACCAGGTTGTTCAGGTTCACGACATAGGTGTTGTGGTGCTTGTCGTGGTGGTATTCCAAGGTTTCCTTGGAAATGTGCGGCTGCAGGGCATCGTGTGCGTAGGGCAGCGGCGGCAATTCGAAAGCCATGATGATTCTCCTAATCAGGTCAGTTGCGGTGAGCGCAAGGCCGATCACGGGCGGCCAAACAAGCGCCGGGGAGTTTGTACTCTTTGCGGCGCAGGGGCTGGATCATAGCACCGGGGGTGCGGCAAAACCACGCAACAACTGTGTGGGATAGAGGTTCCAGAGCGTTTTGGAATATCTACGCTGCGCTGATTAATTGATAGGCCACGCTGAACATCATGGCGGCTACCAGCAGGTCCAGAATCCGCCAGGTGGCGGGACGCGCCAGCCACGGTGCCAGCCATGCGGCGCCCAGGGCCAGGGTCATGAACCACAGGAACGAAGCGCTGGCGGCGCCGGCCACGTAGGCGCCCGGTTCGGTTTGCTGGGCGCCGAGGGAGCCGATCAACAAGACGGTGTCCAGGTACACGTGGGGGTTGAGCAACGTCACTGCCAGGGCGCTGAGCATCACCGCCTTCAACGAGCGTACCTTGAGGTTCTCGCCCTCGCCCAGGCTCTGCTTCGAGCAGGCCCGGCGCAGGGCGAGGGTACCGTACCAGAGCAGGAACGCCGCGCCACCCCAGCGGGCAATCGCCAGCAATACCGGGTTATGCGCCAGCACGGTGGCCAGGCCGAATACGCCGGCGGCCACCAGGATCGCGTCGCACACCACGCACAGTGCCGCCACCGGCAGGTGATGTTCGCGCCGCAGGCTCTGCGCCAGCACAAACGCGTTCTGGGTGCCGATCGCCATGATCAAACCAAAGGCCACCAACAGGCCGTTCATATAGCTTTGCCACATAGGATTTACTCCGCGCCCGCCGCCAATTGCCGCAACACCGTCATGGCGCGCTCGGCATCGGCGCGCCCGACAAACAGGTGATCGTGGTAGTAGCCGGCAATCACGTTGCAACTGATCCCGGCCTGGCCCAGAGCCGTGGCGAACGCGGCGGTCAGGCCGACCGCTTCCAGGGCCGAATGCACGTTGAGGGTGATCCACGCAGCCACATAGTCGAAGGCCAGTCCGGCCCGCTCGGCCTGCTGGCGCTCGACGATCAACGTCAGGCCTTCCTGCTCGCGGAAGCTGCCGATCACCTCGCAACCTTCGGGGATTCGGCTGTCGGCCAGGGTGCAGAACACGTAGTCGCCGTCATTGAGCTGTGGGCTCATGCTGCGCAGCAGGGTTGCCAGGGCGGTTTCGCCAGCCATGTGGAGGTCCTTGAATAAGAAGAAGCGATGCTGGCTATTCTCCCGTCCAAGGCTGTATAAGAAAAACCAATATTGCTGATCGCTCATTAGGAAAACTGATGTTCGACTATAAATTGCTTTCCGCCCTGGCGGCGGTGGTGGAACAGGCCGGCTTCGAGCGGGGCGCGCAGGTATTGGGAATTTCCCAGTCGGCGATCTCCCAGCGCATCAAGCTGTTGGAGGCGCGGATCGGCCAGCCGGTGCTGGTACGTGCCACGCCGCCGACGCCCACCGAGATCGGCCGCCGCCTGCTCAACCACGTGCAACAGGTACGATTGCTGGAGCGCGACCTGCAAAGCCAGGTGCCCGCGCTGGATGAAGAGGGCATGCCCGAGCGCCTGCGCATCGCCTTGAATGCCGACAGCCTCGCCACGTGGTGGGCCGAGGCGGTGAGCGACTTCTGCGCCGAGCAGCATTTGCTGTTGGACCTGGTGGTAGAAGACCAGACCGTCGGCCTCAAGCGCATGCGCGCCGGCGAAGTGGCAGCCTGTATTTGCGCCAGCGAACGCCCGGTGGCCGGTGCCCGCAGCCTGTTGCTCGGCGCGATGCGGTATCGGGCGCTGGCCAGCCCGGCGTTTGTCGCCCGGCACTTTCCCGAGGGCGTGCGGGCCGATCAACTGGCCCGCACGCCGGCGCTGGTGTTCGGCCCGGATGATTTCCTGCAGCATCGCTACCTGGCGTCCCTGGGCGTCGACGGTGGTTTCGAACACCATCTATGCCCCTCGTCCGAAGGTTTTATTCGCCTGACGGAAGCCGGATTGGGCTGGGGCCTGGTGCCCGAACTGCAGGTGCGCGACCAGTTGGAAAAGGGCGTGTTGGTGGAGTTACTGCCAGATAAGCCGATCGATGTGCCGCTGTACTGGCATCATTGGCGCAGTGGTGGACAATTGCTGGGCCTGCTGACGGATCATCTGGCACACACAACGGGGCAATGGTTGGTGCCGTTGGCGTGATGGCCAGCGTCAAGGCAACAGCGATGAAAAACGAAAGAATGCGGAGTAAGTCATGAAAATTCTGGTCACCGGCGCAAGCGGCTTCATTGGCGGGCGCTTTGCGCGTTTCGCCCTGGAGCAGGGCCTGGACGTGCGGGTCAACGGGCGGCGGGCCGAAGGTGTGGAGCACCTGGTACGGCGCGGCGCCGAGTTTATCCAGGGTGATTTGAATGATCCGGACCTGGTGCGCGAGCTGTGCCGCGACGTCGAGGCCGTGGTGCATTGCGCCGGGGCCGTGGGGCTGTGGGGGCGTTATCAGGACTTCCACCAGGGCAATGTGCTGGTTACCGAAAACGTGGTGGAGGCCTGCCTCAAGCAGCGGGTCGGGCGCCTGGTGCACCTGTCTTCGCCGTCGATCTACTTCGACGGCCGTGACCACCTGGGCTTGACCGAAGAACAAGTGCCCAAGCGTTTCAAGCATCCGTATGCAGCCACCAAATACCTGGCGGAGCAAAAGGTGTTTGGCGCCCAGGAGTTTGGCCTCGAAGTGCTGGCCCTGCGCCCGCGCTTTGTCACGGGGGCCGGCGACATGAGCATCTTCCCGCGCCTGTTGAAGATGCAGCGCAAGAACCGCCTGGCGATTGTCGGCGATGGCCTGAACAAGGTCGATTTCACCAGCGTGCACAACCTCAATGAAGCCCTGCTCAGCAGTTTGCTGGCGACGGGCTCGGCGTTGGGCAAGGTCTACAACATCAGCAACGGTGCCCCGGTGCCGGTTTGGGATGTGGTGAACTACGTGATGCGACAGATGGACATGCCTCAGGTCACCCGTTATCGGTCCTACGGCTTGTCTTACAGCGTTGCGGCGCTCAATGAAGCCTTCTGTGCCATGTGGCCAGGGCGCCCGGAACCGTCTTTGTCACGGCTGGGCATGCAGGTGATGAACAAAGATTTCACCCTCGACATCACCCGCGCACGGCATTATCTCGACTACCAGCCCAAGGTCAGCCTGTGGGCGGCCCTCGACGAGTTCTGTAGCTGGTGGAAGGCCCAGGACGTGGGACTTAAATAACCGGCAACACACCGGGAACCGAATTTGCGAACCCGGGTCGATCAGTGCGGCAGGTCGGGGGTTTATACTCCGACGCCTGGCTATCCATATGCCACCTCAAAGGATTTAAGGTTGATTCATGCGTAACGATGCTAACGACGACTTCGACAACGTTCCCAGCCTGCGGGCCGACACCTCGGACGACGATGATTTCGAGCCCACGCCGGCTACCTCCGTGCGCTCCCGGCCTGCGCCGGTTGTCAAGGTCAAGAGCGCCAGTACCGGGCCGCTGTGGGCATTGGTCGGTGCGCTGCTGTTCGCCTTCGCCGGCCTTGCCTGGTGGAGCTTCCAGCAGATTTCCCTGATGGGCCAGCAACTGGTGGCGACCCAGGAAAGCTTCGCGCGCATCAGCGAGGAAGCGGCGGGGCGCCTGCAGGATATTTCCGGCAAGGTGGTGGCCAGCGAAGCCAATGTGAATAATGGCAGCGAGGCCCTGAAACTGCAGATCAAGCAGCTGGAGACCCAGTTGCTGGAGCAGGGCAAGCAGCAGATGGGCGTGGCCGGCCAGGCAACGGACCTGGACAAGCGCCTGGAGCAGATGACCGCCAGCACGACCCAACTGTCCAGTGCCAACGCGCAATTGCAGGGCCAGGTCCAGGCGCTGACGGAGGCGGTGGCTACCCTCAAGTCCCGGGACGCCGAGTTCAAGGACCTCTCCGCCGACGTCGCAGCCCTGAAAAAACAGGGCAACCCCACGGCCGCCATCGCCCGCCTGGAGCAGGACCTTGTGGTCCTCAAGAGCGAACTGGACAACCGCGCCGCTGCTTCCGACGGTCCGTCCACCAAGGAGTTCGACGTGTTCCGCATCCAGACCACGCGTAACGTCACTGCCTTGCAAAGCCAGGTGCAGAACCTGCAGCAGCAGATCAACCAGCCGGCCCGGATCACCCCTCTCGGGCAGCAGTGATGTGAGGTGCTGCAGGCGTCACTACACATGACGCCTGCAGGCCCTGGCACAATCAATGTCACCAATCGGTGACATTTCCCGTCTCCTTCGTTACTTGCCCTCGCGCCGCCCTTGTTTAGACTCCCGTCATCCCGCACATAATAAAAAGGGCTAATCATGACCACGCAACCACTGCCTGCCAGAAGTTGGCTGAACGCACCTGCCCATCACGCCTGGCTTGCCACTGAAGGCCAGCGCCTGCTGTCATTCGCCAAGGCTTCCAGGCTGCCTGACGGCTTCGGCAACCTCGACGATCACGGTGTTTTGCCGCCCGATGCCGTCGCCGAAACCATGAACACCGCCCGCATGACCCATAGCTTTGCCATGGCCCATGGCCTGGGCCTGCCAGGTTATGCCGACCTGGTGGAACACGGCGTCGTGGCCCTCAGCGGCCCGCTGCGCGATATCCGGCACGGCGGTTGGTTCGCCACGCCCGACGCCCGCGACGGCAACACCGGCAAGGCCGCCTACCTGCACGCCTTTGTCGCACTGGCCGCCAGCTCCGCAGTAGTGGCCGGCGCGCCCGGCGCGCAAACCTTGCTCAACGACGCGATCCACATCATCGACCAGTACTTCTGGAGCGAAGAGGAGGGCGCGATGCTCGAGTCCTTCGCCCAGGACTGGAGCGGGGTAGAAGCCTATCGCGGCGCCAACAGCAACATGCACGCCACTGAAGCCTTCCTGGCCCTGGCCGATGTCACCGGTGAAACCCGCTGGCTGGACCGGGCACTGCGCATCGTCGAGCGGATTATTCATACCCATGCGGCAGAAAACCGGGACATGGTGATCGAGCATTTCGACAGCCATTGGCAACCCCTGCGTGGTTACAACGAAGACAACCCGGCCGATGGTTTTCGCCCTTACGGCATCACCCCCGGCCACGGCTTCGAATGGGCGCGACTGGTGTTGCACCTTGAGGCTGCGCGCCTGGATGCCGGGCTCGTCACCCCTGAGTGGCTAGTGACCGACGCCAAGGGCCTGTTCGCCAGCGCCTGTGAATACGCCTGGGCCGTCGACGGCGCCCCCGGCATTGTCTACACCCTCGACTGGAGCCAGCGCCCCGTGGTGCGCGAGCGCCTGCACTGGACCCATTGCGAAGCCAGTGCCGCTGCCCAGGCGCTGCTCAAACGCACGGGGGAGCTGCATTACGAAACCTGGTACCGGCGCTTCTGGGAGTTCTGTGAAACCCGTTTCATTGACCGCACCCACGGCAGCTGGCACCACGAACTGAGCCCGAAAAACCAGCCCAGCGCGAAAATCTGGGGTGGCAAACCGGACCTCTACCACGCCTGGCAGTCTGTCTTGCTGCCGGGTCTACCCTTGTCACCGAGCATGGCCAGTGCCGTGGCCACCGGGCGCTATGTCACCAAGTGGTGACATTTTGGCGTCCCTTTGTTACCTGCACCTGAAAAATCCCTGTTTAAACTCGTTTGCAGCGCAAGCACCGACTTGCATGCATAACAACAAGAAAAAAGGTACTCAGATGAAAGCGATCAGTCGCCTCGCCGTAGCTATTTCCGTTGCCTCGTTGTTTCCCCTCAGTGCTTTTGCCGCCGACTCGAAAGGGACGGTTGAAGTTGTGCATTGGTGGACCTCGGGTGGCGAGAAAGCGGCAGTAGATGTCCTGAAGGCCCAAGTTGAAAAAGACGGTTTCACCTGGAAAGACGGTGCCGTCGCCGGCGGTGGCGGTTCCACTGCCATGACCGTACTGAAAAGCCGCGCCGTTGCTGGCAACCCGCCAGGCATGGCCCAGATCAAAGGCCCCGACATCCAGGAATGGGCGTCCACCGGGCTGCTCGACACCGACGTCCTGAAGGAACCCGCCAAAGAAGAGAAGTGGGACAGCCTGCTGGACAAGAAAGTCTCCGATACCGTGAAGTACGAAGGTGATTACGTGGCCGTGCCGGTGAACATTCACCGCGTGAACTGGCTGTGGATCAACCCGGAAGTGTTCAAGAAAGCCGGTATCGAAAAACCGCCTACCACCCTCGAAGAATTCTACGCCGCTGGCGACAAGCTGAAAAAAGCCGGCTTCATTGCGCTCGCCCACGGTGGCCAGCCTTGGCAGGACAGCACCGTCTTCGAAGCGGTCGTGCTCTCGGTCATGGGGGCTGACGGTTACAAGAAAGCCCTGGTGGACCTCGACGAAAAAGCCCTGACCGGCCCTGAAATGATCAAGTCCCTGACCGAGCTGAAGAAAGTCGCGACCTACATGGACGCCGACGGCAAAGGCCAGGACTGGAACCTGGAAGCCGCCAAGGTCATCAACGGCAAGGCCGGCATGCAGATCATGGGTGACTGGGCCAAGAGTGAATGGACCGCCGCCAAGAAAGTCGCCGGCAAAGACTACGAGTGCGTAGCCTTCCCGGGCACCGACAAGGCCTTCACCTACAACATCGACTCCCTCGCAGCCTTCAAGCAGAAAGACAAAGGCACTGCTGCCGGTCAGCAGGACATCGCCAAGGTCGTGCTGAGCGAAAACTTCCAGAAAGTCTTCAGCATCAACAAAGGCTCGATCCCGGTTCGTATCGACATGTTGCAAGACATGGGCAAATACGGCTTTGACTCCTGCGCCCAGACTGCTGCCAAGGACTTCCTGGCGGATGCCAAGACTGGCGGCCTGCAACCAAGCATGGCCCACAACATGGCAACCACGCTGGCGGTACAAGGCGCGTTCTTTGATGTCGTGACCAACTACATCAACGACCCGAAAGCTGACCCTGCCGATACCGCGAAGAAACTCGCGGCAGCGATCAAGTCGGCCAAGTAACGGTTAGTACCGAATGGCCTTGTGGGGGGACCCCTAACCCCCACAAGGCCTGTTCCTGTAGTCCTTTTTCCCTGTACTGGATTTTCCCATGAGTTCTGTTGCTGTGTTCAGCAAAGCCTCGCCGTTCGATGCACTGCAGCGCTGGCTACCCAAACTGGTGCTGGCGCCGAGCATGTTCATCGTTCTGGTGGGCTTCTATGGCTACATCCTGTGGACGTTCGTGCTGTCGTTCACTAACTCGACTTTCCTGCCGACCTACAAGTTCGTAGGCCTGGCGCAATACGTGCGCTTGTTCGACAACGACCGCTGGTGGGTCGCGAGCAAGAACCTCGCGGTGTTCGGGGGCATGTTCATCGGCATCACCCTGGTGATCGGCGTGACCCTGGCGATTTTCCTCGACCAGAAAATCCGTCGCGAAGGTTTTATCCGCACCATTTACCTGTACCCGATGGCGCTCTCGATGATCGTCACCGGTACCGCCTGGAAATGGCTGCTCAACCCAGGCATGGGCCTGGACAAACTGCTGCGTGACTGGGGCTGGGAAGGCTTTCGCCTGGACTGGCTGATCGACCCGGACCGTGTGGTGTATTGCCTGGTGATCGCTGCTGTGTGGCAAGCCTCGGGCTTCATCATGGCGATGTTCCTCGCCGGCCTGCGCGGTGTTGATCAATCGATCATCCGTGCGGCGCAGATCGACGGCGCGAGCATGCCGCGCATCTACTGGAAAGTGGTGCTGCCAAGCCTGCGCCCGGTGTTCTTCAGTGCGGTAATGATCCTGGCGCACATCGCGATCAAGAGCTTCGACCTGGTGGCGGCCATGACGGCGGGTGGTCCGGGTTACTCCTCCGACCTGCCGGCGATGTTCATGTACTCCTTCACCTTCAGCCGCGGCCAGATGGGCATGGGTTCGGCCAGTGCGATTCTGATGCTCGGTGCGATTCTCGCGATCATCGTGCCTTACCTGTACTCCGAGCTGAGGACCAAGCGCAATGACTAGTCTTGCTGGCAAACCTGCCATCAGCCTGAGCCGCGTCGCGATCTACGCGGTGCTGATTCTCGCTGTCCTGCTGTACCTGGTGCCGTTGGTGGTCATGTTGCTCACCAGCTTCAAGACCCCGGAAGACATCAGCACCGGCAACCTGCTGAGCTGGCCCACCGTGATCACCGGCATCGGCTGGGTGAAAGCCTGGGCCACGGTTGACGGCTACTTCTGGAACTCGATCAAGATCACCGTTCCGGCGGTACTGATCTCCACCGCCATCGGTGCGTTGAACGGCTACGTGCTGTCGATGTGGCGCTTCCGTGGTTCGCAGTTGTTCTTCGGCCTGTTGCTGTTCGGCTGCTTCCTGCCGTTCCAGACCGTGCTGCTGCCAGCCTCGTTCACCCTCGGCAAGATGGGCCTGGCCAGTACCACCACGGGCCTGGTGTTCGTGCACATCGTCTACGGACTGGCGTTTACTACACTGTTCTTCCGTAACTACTACGTCAGCATTCCCGATGCACTGGTGAAGGCGGCTCGCCTGGATGGCGCGGGGTTCTTCACGATCTTCCGCCTGATCATCCTGCCGATGTCGACACCCATCATCATGGTGTGCCTGATCTGGCAGTTCACGCAGATCTGGAACGACTTCCTGTTCGGCGTGGTGTTCTCCAGCGGTGATTCGCAGCCCATCACGGTGGCGCTGAACAACCTGGTCAACACCAGTACCGGGGTCAAGGAATATAACGTTGATATGGCGGCGGCGATGATCGCCGGGCTGCCGACCCTGCTGGTCTATGTGGTCGCAGGCAAGTATTTCGTGCGCGGCCTGACGGCCGGCGCGGTCAAGGGGTAATCATGGCAACGCTCGAACTTCGTAACGTAAACAAGACCTACGGTACCGGTCTGCCGGACACCCTGAAGAACATCGAACTGTCGATCAAGGAAGGTGAGTTCCTGATCCTGGTCGGCCCTTCGGGTTGCGGCAAATCGACCTTGATGAATTGCATTGCCGGCCTGGAAAACATCACCGGTGGCGCGATCATGATCGGCGACCAGGACGTCAGCGGCATGAGCCCCAAGGATCGTGACATCGCCATGGTGTTCCAGTCCTACGCGCTGTACCCGACCATGAGCGTGCGCGAGAACATCGAATTCGGCCTGAAGATTCGCAAGATGCCCCAGGCGGCGATCGATGAAGAAGTGGCGCGAGTGGCCAAGTTGCTGCAGATCGAGCACCTGCTCAATCGCAAGCCGGGCCAGCTCTCCGGTGGCCAGCAACAACGCGTGGCCATGGGCCGTGCACTGGCGCGTCGCCCGAAGATCTACCTGTTCGACGAACCGCTGTCCAACCTCGACGCCAAGCTGCGGGTCGAGATGCGTACCGAAATGAAACTGATGCACCAGCGTCTGAAAACCACCACCGTCTACGTCACCCACGATCAGATCGAAGCGATGACCCTGGGCGACAAAGTGGCGGTCATGAAGGACGGCATCATCCAGCAGTTCGGCACGCCGAAAGAGATCTACAACGACCCGGCCAATCTGTTCGTGGCGAGCTTCATCGGTTCGCCGCCGATGAACTTCATTCCACTGCGCCTGCAACGCAAGGACGGCCGCCTGGTGGCGCTGCTGGACAGCGGCCAGGCCCGCTGTGAATTGCCGTTGAACATGAACGATGCCGGTCTTGAAGACCGCGAAGTGATCCTGGGCCTGCGCCCGGAGCAGATCGTGCTGGCCGCCGCCGAAGCCACCGGCGCGCCGACCATTCGGGCCGAGGTGCAAGTCACCGAGCCGACCGGTCCGGACACCCTGGTGTTCGTGCAAATCAATGACACCAAGGTCTGCTGCCGCCTGGCGCCCGATGTGGCGCCGCAAGTGGGCGAGACCCTGACCTTGCAGTTCGACCCGGCCAAAGTGTTGCTGTTCGACGCCAAGACCGGCGAGCGCCTGGGCACTGCCGCTTCGTTGCCTGCCCAGGACCGTGCCGACAACGTCGCTCAATTCAAGGGACGCTGAAGTTTCAAATGATGTGTAGGGGCTTTTGTGAGAGTCCTGCTCTCACAAAGAAGTAAACCGCGTTAGATAAAAACAGTTAATAACAATAAAGACGAGGATGTAGGGATGAAAAAGCACCACAACAACACCCGGCTGATCTGCCAACTGTCAGCAGCAGCCGCCCTGGTACTGTCCGCCAATGCGATGGCGGACGACGCGTTCAGCGCCGATTCCAAGTGGATGACCGGCGATTGGGGCGGCGAGCGCACCAAGCTGATCGAGCAAGGTATCGACATCAAGGCGGATTACGTCGGTGAAGTCGGTGGCAACCTCAGCGGTGGCTACAACAACGACAAGACTGCCCGTTACGCTGACCAGTTCGGTCTGGGCGTGGCACTGGACCTGCAAAAGCTGTGGGGCTGGGATAACACCCAGGCCAAGATCCAGTTGACCAATCGTAATGGCGCAAACATTTCCAACGACCGTATTGGTGACCCGCGTGCCGGCACCTTGAGCTCGTCTCAGGAAGTCGACGGCCGAGGCCACATGGTGCGTCTGACCCAGTTCTGGATTCAGCACCAGATGTTCGACAACAAGCTGGACGTGAAACTCGGTTACTTCGGTGAAGGCGAAGACTTCAACACCTTCCCGTGCGACTTCCAGAACCTGTCGTTCTGTGGCTCGCAGGTCGGTAACTATGTAAACACCTGGTACAACTGGCCCGTCAGCCAGGCGGCTATCCGCGTGAAGTACAACATCACGCCTGAGCTGTATGCGCAAATCGGTGCGTACAACCAGAACCCGTCGCAACTGGAGCACGGCAACGGCTTCAAGCTCAGCGGCAGCGGCACCAAGGGCACCGTATTGCCGGTTGAATTGGTCTGGTCGCCGAAGGTCAATGGCCTGCCGGGCGAATACCGTGTGGGTTACTACAAGAGCACCGCCGACGCTACCGACGTACGTGAAGACGTCAACGGTAACGATGCTGGCACCACGGGCGCAGCTTTCCGCGTTCGCAGCAGCAAAAGCGGTTACTGGGGCGTTCTGCAACAGCAACTCACCACCCACAATGGCGATGCTTCCCGCGGCTTGAACATTGCGGCCAACGTCACCTTCCACGACAAAGACACCAACCTGGTCGACAACTACCAGTCGCTGATGCTTGTGTATAAAGGTCCATTCGACGCACGTACAAAAGATGACGTGGGTATCGGTGTATCCCGTATCCATGCCAACAGTGACGTGAAGAAAAATGCTGAGTTGCTCAACGCGGCCGGCGGTTTCACGGATTACGACCAATCGGGTTACGCACCGCTGCGTAACACGGAGTACAACGTCGAACTCAACTACGGCATCCACGTCACCAACTGGCTGACCGTGCGTCCCAACCTGCAATACATCGCCAACCCAGGTGGTGTTAAGCAAGTCGACAACGCGGTGGTAGCGGGCCTGAAAATTCAGTCTACGTTCTAACGTTGTTGCGATAAGCTCCTTCTCTCTGTGCGCATTTTGCGGGTAGCCATGGCTATCCGCTTTTTTTTGTGTGGGAGCTGGCTTGCCTGCGATGCGCGCCCCGCGGTGTATCTGCCACACCGAGGCGATGCCATCGCAGGCAAGCCAGCGCCTGCAAAGATATTCAGGACCGTGGCACATGCATGAGCATCCGCTGCAACGCTTTTTCAAATCCCTGCGCGAGCGGCCGGTATTCGCCTGGGAACGCTTCCAGATGCGCGATGTGCTGGTGATCGATCACCCGCTCTGCCAGGCGGTGTTCAGTCGCCAGGGCGCGCAATTGCTGCACTTTCAGCCCACGGGCCAGAAACCCTGGCTGTGGTGCGCGGCCAAGTGGCCGCAGGTCGGCGCCATCCGTGGCGGCGTGCCGGTGTGTTGGCCGTGGTATGGCCGCCATCCCAGCGAAAACGCCTGGCCGTCCCATGGCTGGGCACGGCTGATCGACTGGAAATTGCTGGACAGCAGCACCGACGACGACGGCGTGCGTTTGCACTGGCAATTGCAGCTATGCGACTGGCAGGTGGACCTGCATGCACACCTGGGGGAAACCCTGGAGCTGCGCCTGGCCACCGAGCACCAGGACGAGCTGCCGTGCCAATTGAGCCATGCTTTGCACGCCTATTGGCGGATTGGCAACGTTGGTGAGATAGCGCTGTCTGGGCTCGATGGCGCGCAGGGCTACGACCAGCTGAATCGCCAGGCGTGCCAGCAGGAAGGTGAGTTGCGTGTCGATGGTGGGTGTCAGCGGGTGTTCCAGCACGACGGCGAACTGCACCTCAAGGACCATGCCTGGCAGCGCGAATTGTGCATCGACACCGGCGAGAGTGCCGACACGGTGGTGTGGCACCCGGGGAGTCGACCGTTGCTGGGGGTGAGCTTCAACGAGGCTGCGGGGTTTGTGTGTGTGGAGTCGGCGATGGCTGCTGCGAGCCTGGCGCCGGGGGAGCGGGCGCATTTGAGTTTGCAGGCGAGGGCGGGGGCTTGATCCGGATGTTCCGGTGTTGCTGATGCCGCTTTCGCGAGCAAGCCCGCTCCCACATTAGACCGAGTTCCACTTTTGGAATGCAGTCGAATGTGGGAGCGGGCTTGCTCGCGAAGAGGCCGGCACATTCACAGTAGATTCGGGCCTAGTTGAATTCATCCCCAACCGGATACCGGCTGTCGTTCAAGCTCTCTTTGATCTTGCGCAAATGTGGCTGGAAATCCACCCCGCGACGCAAGGTCATGCCCGTCGCCAGTACATCCAGCACCGTCAACTGAATGATCCGCGAGGTCATCGGCATGTAGATGTCGGTGTCTTCCGGCAACGGAATGTTCAGGCTCACCGTACTGGCCTTGGCCAACGGCGAGTTTTCGGCGGTCACGCCCAGCACCGAGGCGCCGTTTTCCCGCGCAATACGTGCTACTTCCACCAGTTCACGGGTACGCCCGGTGTAGGAAATGATCACGAACAACTCCCCGGTGTGGGCCACCGAGGCGATCATCCGCTGCATCAGCACATCGGCGTGGGCCGTGACCGACAGGTTGAAACGGAAAAACTTGTGCAGCGCGTCCATGGCCACCGGCGCCGAAGCGCCCAGGCCGAAGAAGTGGATCTGCCGAGCCTGGATCAGCAGGTCGACGGCCTTGCTGATCAGGTTCGGGTCCAGGGCCTGGCAGGCGCTGTCGAGGGACGCGATGGCACTGCCGAAGATCTTCTGGGTGTAGGCCTCCGGGTTATCATCGGCCTCCACCGCGCGGCTGACATACGCCGCGCCGCTGGCCAGGCTTTGCGCCAGCTGCAATTTAAGTTCAGGGTAACCACTCACGCCGAACGAGCGGCAGAAGCGGTTCACTGTAGGTTCGCTGACCGAAGCGGCCTGGGCGAGGGCGGCGATAGAGAAGCGGGTCGCCTGCTGCGGGTTGAGCAGGATGACCTCGGCGACTTTACGTTCAGCCTTGTTCAGTTCTTCGAGGCGTTTCTGGATCTGTTCCAGTAGATTTCGCACGCGGTCCATTCATGTTTCCTTAGGGCGACGATGCAAATAAGGGTCGTCAACCAATCGACGAGCGGCCCTTTGCGGTGGCCTATCCTACTGAGGGTAGTTGAACACCACCACTCGGAATACGTTTTTCGGGAAAATGTTGTGGTTATTACTACATTTTTCCTTGAGTGATGCCTTAAAAAAAGGTATTTGTAGCTTAACTTGATAAAAGAACAAACATCATGCCTTCGATAACCGTAGAACCCTGCACCTTTGCCCTGTTTGGCGCCTTGGGTGATCTGGCGCTGCGCAAGTTATTTCCTGCCCTCTATCAACTCGATGGTGCGGGCCTGCTGCACGAAGACACGCGCATCCTGGCCCTGGCCCGTGAGGCCGGTTCCGAGCAACAGCACCTGGCCCACATCGAAAAAGAATTGCGCAGCTACGTTGGCAAGGAACTGGACGAAACCGTCGCCCAACGTTTCCTCGCACGCCTGACGTACCTGCATGTCGACTTCCTGAAGGCCGATGACTACGTCGCCCTGGCAGAGAATGCCGGCACTGAACAACGCCTGATTGCCTACTTCGCCACCCCGGCGGCGGTGTATGGCGCGATCTGCGAGAACCTGTCCAAGGTCGGCCTGGCGGAAAATACCCGCGTGGTCCTGGAAAAACCCATCGGCTCGGACCTGGATTCCTCGCGCAAGGTCAACGACGCCGTGGCGCAGTTCTTCCCGGAAAACCGCACCTACCGCATCGACCACTACCTGGGCAAAGAGACCGTCCAGAACCTGATCGCCCTGCGTTTTGCCAACAGCCTGTTTGAAACCCAGTGGAACCAGAACTACATCTCCCACGTGGAAATCACCGTGGCCGAGCAAGTAGGCATCGAAGGTCGCTGGGGCTATTTCGACAAGGCCGGGCAGCTGCGGGACATGATCCAGAATCACCTGCTGCAGCTGCTGTGCCTGATCGCCATGGACCCGCCCGCCGACCTGTCTGCCGACAGTATTCGGGACGAGAAGGTCAAGGTGCTCAAGGCCCTGGCGCCCATCAGCCCGGACGGCCTGACCACCCAGGTGGTGCGTGGCCAATACATCGCCGGCTACAGCGCCGGCAAGCCGGTACCGGGTTACCTGGAAGAAGAGAACTCCAACACCCAGAGCGACACCGAGACCTTCGTCGCCCTGCGTGCCGATATCCGTAACTGGCGTTGGGCCGGGGTGCCGTTCTACCTGCGTACCGGCAAGCGCATGCCGCAAAAACTGTCGCAGATCGTCATCCACTTCAAGGAACCGTCCCACTACATCTTCGCCCCCGAGCAGCGCTTGCAGATCAGCAACAAACTGATCATCCGCCTGCAACCGGACGAAGGGATTTCCTTGCGCGTGATGACCAAGGAGCAGGGCCTGGACAAGGGCATGCAACTGCGCAGCGGCCCGCTGCAACTGAATTTTTCCGACACCTATCGCAGCGCACGGATTCCCGATGCCTACGAGCGGCTGTTGCTGGAAGTAATGCGTGGCAACCAGAACCTGTTTGTGCGCAAAGATGAAATCGAAGCTGCGTGGAAGTGGTGTGACCAGTTGATCGCCGGATGGAAAAAATCCGGTGATGCGCCCAAGCCGTACGCGGCGGGGTCCTGGGGGCCAATGAGCTCGATTGCACTGATCACGCGGGACGGGAGGTCTTGGTATGGCGATATCTGATTTGAAACTGCCTCAGGGCGTGACTGCCCATGAGTACCGCAACCCGGTGCTGCTGGCGGATGGCTTGGCCAATGACGTGGCCGAACAACTGCGCGCGGCCATCAGTGCCCGTGGCGAAGCGACCCTGGTGGTGTCCGGCGGCCGCAGCCCGGTGGCGTTCTTCCAGAACCTCGCCAAGCAAGGCCTGGACTGGTCCAAGGTGACCATCACCCTGGCCGACGAACGCTGGGTGCCGGTGGAACATGCCGACAGCAATGCCGGCCTGTTGAAGAAGTATTTACTGCAAGGCCCGGCGGCCAAGGCCAAGTTCCTCAGCCTGTACAGCGTCGCCGCCACCCTTGACGACGCTGCCGAGCAAGCCGATCGCCTGCTGGCCGAGTTGTCGGCAATTGATGTGCTGGTGCTGGGCATGGGCGACGACGGTCACACCGCGTCGCTGTTCCCCAACAGCCCGAACCTGGCTGAAGCACTGAAGCCCGATGGCAGTCGTCGTTGCTGGCCGATGCTGGCGCCGACCGTGCCGCACCAGCGCCTGACCATGAGTCGCGCGTTGCTGGCTACCGCCCACTACACCGTGCTGTCGATTTCCGGCAGCTCGAAATTGACCACCTTGAGCGCCGCGCTGGCCAGTGACGACGTTGCTGCCATGCCGATACGCGCGTTTTTGCAACCTACTCTAGAGATTTACTGGTGCCCATGAGCCAAGGATCAGCCGCGATGAACAGCCCTCAACCTACCGTTTCCATGGCGGACAAAGTTGCCTTGATCGACAGCCTCTGCGCCAAGGCGCGGATCCTGCCGGTGATCACCATTGCCCGTGAACAGGACATTCTGCCTTTGGCCGATGCCCTGGCAGCCGGTGGTTTGACCGCACTGGAAGTGACCCTGCGTTCGCAGTTCGGCCTCAAGGCCATCCAGGTACTGCGTGAGCAGCGTCCGGAGCTGTGCACCGGTGCCGGTACCGTGCTGGATCGTCATATGCTGGAAGCGGCCGAAGTGGCCGGTTCGCAATTTATCGTCACCCCCGGGATTACCCGTGACCTGCTGGAAGCCTCGGTACACAGCTCGATTCCGCTGTTGCCGGGGATCAGCAATGCCTCCGGGATCATGGAAGGTTATGGCCTGGGTTATCGCCGCTTCAAGCTGTTCCCGGCTGAAGTCAGCGGTGGCGTGGCGGCGATCAAGGCCCTGGGCGGCCCGTTTGGCGAAGTGAAATTCTGCCCGACTGGCGGGGTTGGCCCGGCCAACATCAAGAGCTACATGGCGTTGAAAAATGTGATGTGCGTGGGCGGTAGCTGGATGCTTGATCCGGAATGGGTCAAGAACGGCGACTGGGCACGCATCCAGGAAACCACCGCCGAGGCGCTGGCCCTGCTGGACTGATTGGATTTACCGAATCGTTGTTGCTGTGTTCTACGGCATTTTTGCGGTGCACTTGGTCGGTGTGCCGCTTTTTTTTGCCTGCGGAAAATGGCCCACTCCCACTGTAGGAGCGAGCTTGCTCGCGAAAAAACCGAGAGCACCGCTGGGTGTCAGGTTTCCCGTGTCATCGTTAACGACCTTCGCGAGCAAGCTCGCTCCTACAGTGATATCGCGCTCAGTTCGGTGATGGCTTTGATCAGCGCATGAATGTCCGCCGCTGACGTCAAAAAGCCTGGTGTCACCCGAATACAACTGCCGAACGACGCGCCGCTGCGGGTTGTGGTGAAGAGGTTGTATTCCTTGAGCAGTCGGTCCGCCATCACCTGCTGATCCGGCTTATCAGTGAACTTGAACGACGTAATCGCGCAATACAGCCGTGGGTCGTCCGGCGTCAGCACTTCAATTCCCGGCAACTGCCGCACCTCACTCACCCACAAATCCCGCAGGTAATTAAGGCGGGCCCCCTTGGCCTTCGACCCGCCCAATGCCCGATGCTCTTCGAACACCAGCGGCAAGGTCATCAACGCCGGGAAATTCGGCGTGCTGTACGGCGTGCGGGCACGTACATCGGTCACCGGATAGTGAAACTCACCCATGTCCGGATCAATGTCCGCCAACCGTTGCGGGTCGATATAAATAAAGCCCAGGGTCAACGGCGCACCGATCCACTTGTGCAGGTTGAAACCGGCAAACGCGATACCCAACTGCGCCAGGTTGAACTCGATCTGCCCCAGCGCATGGGCGCCATCGAGGATCACATCAATTCCATGTTCCCTGGCAGCGCCGGCAATCGCCTCCACTGGCATCACCAGCCCGGTGCGGTGGGTCACGTAGGTCAGTGCCAGCAGTTTCAGGCGGGGATAGCGCAGGAACGCATCGCGATACGTCTGCACCAGGCTGTCGAAACTGGCCGGGTGTTCGTGGGCAATCTCGATCACTTCTACACCGCGATTCTGCGCCAGCCAGCGCATGGCGCCCTTGACGGTGTCGTACTCCAGGTCGCTGATCAGCACCTGGTCGCCGGGCTGCAAGCGGTTGTAGTTGCGGATCAGCGACTGCAACGCATCCGAGGCGCAGCGGGTGAGGGCGATGGCTTCAGGATCGGCGTCCATCAACTGCGCCAACTGGTTACGGATCTCGACGTTTTCGCCCTGCTCGAAACGCTGGCGCACATGGATCGAGTTGCTGCGGTTGATGAAGGCGACGTTGTCCTGATACTGCTCAAGTACCGCGCGGCTCATGCGCCCGAAGTAACCGTTTTCGAGGTTGATCGGGCCGGGCTCCAGGTCGTAGCGCTGGGCGATGGCGTGCCAGTGTTGTTCGTCGCGGGTACTGTCCATGTGCGTGCTCTATTAATGACGAGGGGCAGGCTTGCCGTGTTTGGCGCGTAGGGGTTCCAGCAGTTCGGATAAACCGTTGTGGTCGATTTCCTGCATCAGGGCCAGCAACCCGCCCAGTTCGCCGTGGGGGAAACCTTCACGGGCGAACCAGTTCAGGTAGGGGCCGGGCAGGTCGGCAATGATCCGGCCCTTGTACTTGCCGAAGGGCATTTCGCGGGTGATCAGCAGTTCAAGTTTTTCAGGGTTCATTGCGGCTTCAGGTGTTTGAGTCGGTGGTTTGGAAAATACAGGCATTCTGCATGGAGGCCAAATGACAGATCATGCAAATAAAGCGGATACAGATTTTTGTGTATTGGCTAACTTATTGAAATTTAAGTAATAAATTGTTTTTCAAAAGCTGGCACGGGCGCTGCAATTACTAATACACGTTTCTTAACCCGCGAAGGAATTGAAAAATGACTGATATCAACAAAGAATCGATCTCCGTACTCAACGACCTGATCGAGACCAGCAAAGACGGCCAGGAAGGCTTCAAGACCTGCGCAGAAGACATCAAGCACCCAGAACTCAAAGCCCTGTTTGCCAAACGTTCCGTTGATTGCGGTACCGCCGCAGCCGAACTGCAGACCGCAGTAAGAGCACTGGGTGGCGATCCGGAAAAATCCGGTAGCGTCGCCGGTGCCTTGCACCGTGGTTGGGTCGACGTGAAGTCGATGGTGACCGGTAAAGACGAAGAAGCCGTGCTGAATGAAGCCGAGCGCGGTGAAGACCACGCACTGAAGGCTTACAAAGAAGCGATCGAGAAGATCAACAAGCACAACCTGCTGGGCATTCGTGACCTGGTAGAGCGTCAGTTCCACGGCGCGCAACGCAACCACGACCAGGTGAAAGCCCTGCGTAACCAGGCTCGCGCTCAGTCTTGAGCCCCGCCTGAATAAAAAAGCCCCGCAGATGCGGGGCTTTTTCATGGGCGTTCGTTCAACCGATGCTGATGGCCGGCAGTTCGGTCAGGGTCACGGTCTGCTGCTTGCGTGGCGCGAGGATCTCGGCTTCGCCGTCTACCACCAGCTCGTCGCGCTGGTTGAATACGCGGGTGGCGATGCGCACGCGGAATTTCGGCAGCTTCTCGAGGATTTCCAGACGCACGGTCAGGGTGTCGCCGATTTTGACCGGCTTCTGGAAGGTCATTTGCTGGCCGATATAGATCGTGCCGGGCCCAGGCAACTCGCACGCAACCGCCGCGCTGATCAGGGCGCCGCTGAACATGCCGTGGGCAATGCGCTCCTTGAACATGGTCGCCTTGGCGAATTCGGCGTCCAGATGCACCGGGTTGTGGTCGCCGGACATTGCCGCGAACAACTGGATATCGCGCTCTTCGACGGTCTTGCTGTAGCTGGCGGTCTGGCCGACTTCGAGGGCTTCGTAAGGCGTGTTGGTAACCTGGGTCATCAGTTGGTGCATCCTGTGGCTAATCAGAAATCTTAATATATTGATTTTAAACGAAAAATCATTCGCAGCGAGTAGGGCGGCGCAGCACTGCTGCCTGGGCCAGCCACGTCAGCACGTCGGCTGTGACCGCATCACGGTTGGTTTCGTTGAATAATTCGTGGCGCGCCTGTGGGTAAATGCTCAGCTCCAGGTGCTGGCAGCCAGCTTCACGCAACGCATTGGCCAGACTTTTGAGACGCTTGCCTTCACTGACCGGATCACATTCACCGCCCATTATCAGGATCGGCAGCCCCGGGTCTATCTGAGCGAGATTGGACGCTTTGCTGATTTGCTGCAAGCCGCCCAGCAGGTCGATCCACAGCTGGTTGGTGCAACGGAAGCCGCAAAGCGGGTCGCTGACGTACTTGTCGACCTCGGCCGGGTCACGGCTGAGCCAGTCGAAAGCGGTGCGATTGGGTTTGAACGCCTTGTTGAACGATCCGAATGACAGGAAATCAATCAGCGCACTGCGCCCGCGCAACCCCTGGCGCAGGCGTTCGACATGGGCAATCACCTTGGCCGCGCCGTACAGCGCCACCGGCTGGAAATTCGAGCCGCTGAGAATCGCCCCGTTAAGGCTCGCGCTGTGGTGCAGCAGGTACGCCTGGGCAATGTAGCTGCCCATGCTGTGGCCCAGCAGGATGATCGGCACCCCCGGCGCTTGCTGGCCGATATGCTGGTTGAGGCTCGCCAGGTCGCCCACCACCTTGTTCCAGCCGTCTTTCTCGGCGAACAGCCCCAGGGTGCCCTCGTCGGCGGTACGCCCGTGACCGCGCTGGTCGGGGGCGTACAGGCCGTAGCCGGCATCGCACAACGCCTGGGCCAGGCGGGCATAGCGGCCACTGTGCTCGGCCATGCCGTGGGCCAGCATGATCAGCGCCTTGGGCGGCCCGTCCGGCAGCCACTGGTTGACGTACACCCGACTGCGGTCATTCGCGGTCAGCCAGAAAGTGGTGTGGTTCATGGCGCTTCCTTTGCTCAGGGTCGTTGCAGTGTATAGCTCATTCACCGCAGGCCGCTGGATCAGCGCTGGCCTTGGCGGGGAGATTCACACAATCAATGACGCATCTTGTTGTATTTGCCTGATTGACCATAGCTGCTAACGTCCCCAAAGCTCCGCTTTCATCGCAACATCAAAAGCGGCCGGACCACTCAGGTAAGAGGACAAGAATAATGCAACCTGATTTCTGGAATGACAAACGCGCAGCCGGGGTTCCCAACGAGATCGACCTCACAGCCTATAAATCGGTGATCGAAGTCTTCGAGCGTTCCTGCAAGACCTTTGCCGATCGTCCGGCGTTCAGCAACATGGGGATCACCCTGACCTACGCCGAGCTGGATCGGCGCAGCGCCGCGTTCGCCGGTTACCTGCAGTGGCACACCGACCTCAAGCCGGGTGACCGCATTGCCGTGCAGATGCCCAACGTCCTGCATTATCCGATTGCCGTGTTCGGCGCCCTGCGCGCCGGGCTGATCGTGGTCAACACCAACCCGTTGTACACCCCGCGGGAAATGCGTCACCAATTCAAGGATGCCGGCATTCGTGCGCTGGTGTACCTGAACCTGTTTGGCTCGCGTGTTGAAGAAGTCAGCAAGGACACCGAGATCGAATACCTGATCGAAGCGAAGATGGGCGACTTCATGCCCGCTGCCAAGGGCTGGCTGATCAACACCGTGGTCGACAAGGTGAAGAAGATGGTCCCGGCCTATAACCTGCCGCAAGCCATCTCCTTCAAGCGCGCCCTGCGCATGGGCGCCGGCCAGGCACTCAACCGCCATCCGGTGACCCTCGACGACATCGCGGTGCTGCAATACACCGGCGGCACCACCGGCCTGGCCAAGGGCGCAATGCTTACCCACGGCAACCTGGTGGCCAACATGCAGCAAGTGCGGGCGTGCATGTCGCAACTGGGGGACGACGGCCATTCGCTGATCAAGGAAGGCCAGGAGGTGATGGTGGCGCCGCTGCCGCTGTACCACATCTATGCCTTCACCGCGAATTGCATGTGCATGATGGTATCGGGCAACCACAACGTACTGATCACCAATCCCCGGGACATCGGCGGCTTTATCAAGGAGCTGAAAAAGTGGCGCTTCACCGGGCTGCTGGGGCTCAACACCCTGTTTGTGGCCTTGATGGACCACCCGGACTTCAAGAGCCTGGATTTCTCCCACCTCAAGCTCACCAACTCCGGCGGCACCGCACTGGTCAAGGCCACGGCCGAGCGCTGGCAGCAACTGACCGGCTGCGCGATTGGTGAAGGCTACGGCTTGACCGAAACCTCACCGGTGGCCAGCACCAACCCCTATGGCGGCAAATCGAAGCTGGGCACCGTGGGCATTCCGGTGCCGGGCACGGCGATGAAGATCATCGACGACAACGGCGCGGAGCTGCCGCTGGGCGAGCGGGGCGAGCTGTGCATCAAGGGCCCGCAAGTGATGAAGGGCTACTGGCAGCAGCCGGTGGCGACCGCCGAGACCCTGGACGCCGAAGGCTGGCTCAAGACCGGCGATATCGCGGTGATCGACCCGGACGGCTTTGTGCGCATCGTTGATCGCAAGAAGGATCTGATCATCGTCTCGGGGTTCAACGTGTACCCCAACGAGATCGAAGACGTGGTGATGGCGCATCCGGCGGTGGCCAGCTGCGCGGTGATCGGCGTGCCGGACGAGCGTACCGGCGAGGCGGTGAAGCTGTTTGTGGTGGCCCGTGCCCAGGGCGTGAGCCTTGAAGAGCTGAAGACCTACTGCAAGGCCAACTTCACCGGCTACAAGGTGCCCAAGCATATTGTGTTGCGTGAGTCGTTGCCGATGACGCCGGTGGGCAAGATCCTGCGGCGCGAATTGCGCGACATAGCCTGATTTGAAATAAGGTCAAAAAATGTGGGAGCGGGCTTGCTCGCGAAAGCGGTGTACCAGTCGACATATCCTGTGACTGACACTGCGCTTTCGCGAGCAAGCCCGCTCCCACATTTGGTTTTTATTCATTCAGTTTAAATGCGTAGAAGCCCATTCCAGAGCCCTTTCTTGGCTTATAGAATCTTTGCTCTAAAAATGACCATTAGATATTCTTGAGTCATGTTTATGACCGTAGGGGCCTCTTTTGGCTCTAGGCGGCCCTTGGCAAAGCTGCTACTCTCGGCGCGCTTTGTGACCTCTTGGCCTGCTTTTAACCGCCAGACTCACCCAAAAACAAACAAATAATAATCGCATCAAATGCGATGAATGAATTCGCGTCGCTGAGGAGTGGGCTTCCATGATCGAAGACTTTTGGAAGGATAAGTACCCCGCCGGGATTGCTGCAGAAATCAATCCAGACGAGTATCCGAATATTCAGGCGGTACTGAAGCAGTCCTGCCAACGCTTCGCCAACAAACCGGCTTTCAGCAACCTGGGCAAGACAATCACCTACGGTGAACTGTACGAACTGTCCGGCGCCTTCGCCGCTTACCTGCAACAGCATACCGACTTGCAGCCCGGTGATCGAATCGCCGTGCAACTGCCCAACGTCCTGCAATACCCGGTCGCCGTATTCGGCGCCATCCGTGCCGGCTTGATCGTGGTCAACACCAACCCGCTGTACACCGCGCGGGAAATGGAACACCAATTCAACGACTCCGGTGCCAAGGCCCTGGTCTGCCTGGCCAACATGGCGCACCTGGCTGAAAAAGTCGTGCCCAAGACTTCCGTCCGGCACGTGATCGTCACCGAAGTCGCCGACCTGTTGCCGCCGCTCAAGCGCCTGCTGATCAACAGCGTCATCAAGTACGTGAAGAAGATGGTCCCGGCGTACCACTTGCCCAAGGCGATCAAGTTCAACGACGTCCTGGCCAAGGGCCACGGCCAGCCGGTGAACGAAGTCAGCCCCGCCAGCGACGAAGTCGCCGTGCTGCAATACACCGGCGGCACCACGGGCGTGGCCAAGGGCGCGATGCTGACCCACCGCAACCTCGTCGCCAACATGCTGCAGTGCAAGGCGCTGATGGGCTCCAACCTGAATGAAGGTTGCGAGATCCTGATTACCCCGCTGCCGCTGTACCACATCTATGCCTTCACCTTTCATTGCATGGCGATGATGCTGATCGGCAACCACAACATCCTGATCAGCAACCCGCGCGACCTGTCGGCGATGGTCAAGGAACTGTCGAAGTGGAAGTTCAGCGGCTTTGTCGGCCTGAACACCCTGTTTGTTGCCCTGTGCAACAACGACGCCTTCCGCAAGCTGGATTTCTCGGCGCTGAAGGTCACCCTGTCAGGCGGCATGGCCCTGCAACTGGCGGCGGCCGAGCGCTGGAAAGCGGTCACCGGCTGCTCCATCTGCGAAGGTTACGGCATGACCGAAACCAGCCCGGTGGCCACCGTGAACCCGATCCAGAACATCCAGATCGGCACCATCGGCATTCCGGTGCCGTCGACCCTGTGCAAGGTCATCACCGATGACGGCGTCGAGCTGGCACTGGGTGAAGTGGGCGAGTTGTGCGTCAAGGGCCCGCAAGTGATGAAGGGCTACTGGCAGCGCGAAGACGCCACCGCCGAGATCCTCGACAGCGAAGGCTGGCTGAAGACCGGTGACATCGCGATCATCCAGCCGGATGGCTACATGCGCATTGTCGACCGCAAGAAGGACATGATTCTGGTCTCCGGTTTCAACGTCTACCCCAACGAGCTGGAAGATGTGCTGGCGACCCTGCCGGGCGTGCTGCAATGCGCGGCCATTGGTGTGCCGGACGAGAAGTCCGGGGAACACATCAAGATCTTCATCGTGGTCAAGCCGGGTGCCAGCCTGACCAAAGACCAGGTGATGGAGCACATGCGCGCCAACGTCACCGGCTACAAGGTGCCCAAGGCCGTGGAATTCCGCGATGCGCTGCCGACTACCAACGTGGGCAAGATCCTGCGTCGTGAGCTGCGGGATGAAGAGCTGAAAAAGCTGGGTTTGAAGAAGTAACTCGGCCCCCAACAAAAAGCCCCGCAGATGCGGGGCTTTTTATTGAACGATGATTTTCCCGCATTGAAATGCAATCCAAATGTGGGAGCGGGCTTGCTCGCGAAAGCGGTGTGCCAGTGATATACCGGTTACTGACACACCGCATTCGCGAGCAAGCCCGCTCCCACAGTTTTTACCGTATTCCTACAGTGCGAACTGCGCGAAGCTCACACCGGCACCGGCCGGGCGTACGTCCTTGAGGAACGAGTCCTTGTCGGCACTCAGCTCCAGGGTAATCTCCGGCTTGCGCTTGCCGGCATTGCGCACCACCAGGCCTTCCAGCTTCTCGCGCAGAAACACCGTTGGCACCTTCAGGTGCAGCAATTGGTCGCTCTCGGCGTTGTGCATCAACAAGTGGATCCACTCGTACTGGCCCACGGCAATCCGGCCCACCGGCAGGTCGAACCACCAGATGTTGCGTTTGCGGTCCAGGTCGGTGAAGTGGCAGTTGTTGACACCGAGTACGGCACCGCCCAGTTCCTGGTTTCTGCGGGCAATGGCCTGTGCTTTATTGAGTTTCATAACCTTCCTACGGGATCTGTTACCCAGCGCTTGCGCCTGGATGTGCCCGGCATTCTCGTGGGTTGGCCGCAAAACATAAAGCCAAACCTGTACGGCGCGATGAAATGCCGCTGAAAAAATAATTGAAACTCTCTGGAAAGGCCAAGGGTCAACGTTTACGTAGTGACCAAAATCCTTGATTGTTCCCAGGAGAAATACCATGAGTAGCACATCGGATAAGGCAAAAGGTTTGGCGAACGAAGCCGTAGGCAACATCAAGCAAGGTGTTGGCAAAGTCACCGGCAACGACAAGTTGCGGGCTGAAGGCGTGGTTCAGGAAAAGAAAGGTGAAGTGCAAAAAGCAGTCGGCGACACCAAGGACGCAGTAAAGAAAGCGGTCAAATAGTCCCGACCTGGCTGCCTGCACTCCAGCAGCCCGACGGCCATCCACGGATGGCCGTTTTTGTGTCACCTGCAGTGATTAAAGTTTGGAAATTGTTTCAAGGTCGCCAAATAAGCTACCTTGATGTAGAAAACGGCCCCTGAGTCGCCCACGAACTCAACTTTTTGCGGCGAAAGGAGACGCTATGATTTTTCCGGTATTACAAGGCTTGCCCCTGCACAAAGTGCTGGTGCGCACTGTCACAGAGTTCCTCGATGACGAGATGCCTACGTACGCCTCGGCGCTGGCCTACCAGATGCTGTTCTCGCTGTTTCCCTTCCTGCTGTTCCTGATTGCCCTGATCGGTTTCCTGCACCTGCCGGACTTCTTCACCTGGCTGCGCATGCAATCGGAACTGGTATTGCCGCCCCAGGCCCTGGAGCAGGTCAACCCGGTGATCGACCAGTTGCAGCAATCCAAGGGTGGCCTGTTGTCGGTGGGTATCGTGATCGCGCTGTACACCGCCTCGGCGGGTGTGCGCCTGATGATGAGTGCGATGAATGCCGCCTATGACGTGGTGGAAGGCCGACCGATCTGGAAGCGCTTCCCGCTGTCGATTTTCTACACCGTAGGCTTCGCCGGCATGCTGTTGGCCGCCGCCGCCTTGATGGTGCTCGGGCCCCAGGTGATGGAATGGCTGGCGGGGCAGATCGGCATGCAGGAATTCGTGGTCACGCTGTGGACCATCCTGCGTTGGCCGCTGATCGTCATCCTGTTGATGTTCTCCGTGGCCTTGATGTACTACGTGATGCCTGACGTGAAGCAGAAGTTTCGCTTCATCACACCGGGTTCGGTGCTGGCGGTGGTGGTCTGGATCGTCGCTTCCCTGGGTTTTGGCTACTACGTCAAAACCTTTGCTGACTACAACGCCATGTATGGCAGTATCGGCGCGATCATTGTGCTGCTGTTGTACTTCTACATCTCGGCTGCCGTGCTGTTGCTGGGGGCGGAGATGAATGCGGTGATCGAACACATGTCGGCCGAAGGCAAGGATCCTGGTGAAAAGGACTTTGGCGAGCACGACGAAAAAAAGCATGTCTCAGGCCTTGGCCGCGACCCTTCCCTAAAGCCCACTACCGATGAAGTCTGATCGATGATCCGTGAAATCCTGAAAATGGGCGATGAGCGCCTGCTGCGCATTGCCCCGCCGGTTCCGCCGGAAATGTTCGACAGCCCCGAGCTGTGGCAGTTGATTGATGACATGTTCCAGACCATGGAACACGTCGGCGGCGTCGGCCTGGCCGCGCCACAGATTGGAGTGGACCTGCAACTGGTGATCTTCGGTTTCGAGAGCAGCGAACGCTACCCGGACGCGCCCGCCGTGCCCCAGACCATCCTCATCAACCCGCTGATCACGCCGCTCAGCCCGGTGCTGGAAGAAGGCTATGAAGGGTGCCTGTCGGTGCCGGGCTTGCGCGGGGCCGTGGACCGTTACCAGCAGATTCGCTACGAAGGGTTTGACCCCAAGGGCGAGCCGATTGTGCGGATTGCCGAAGGCTTTCACGCGCGGGTGGTACAGCACGAGTGCGATCACCTGATCGGCCGGCTGTACCCGTCGCGGATTACCGATTTCAGCAAGTTCGGGTTTATCGAAGTGATGTTCCCGGATATGGATCCTACGGCAGACGAATAACCCTCAGGCAAAACACACCTCAAACTGTGGGAGCGGGCTTGCTCGCGAAAGCGGAGTGCCAGTCACCGAAGATATAGACTGATCCACCGCATTCGCGAGCAAGCCCGCTCCCACATTTGTTCTGTGTGCATTCAGCTTATTTTGCGGGCTTCACAAACCGCAACGTCATCCGGTCCGACTCACCAATCGCCACATACCTCGCCTTGTCCTTTTCCCCCAACGTCAACGCCGGCGGCAAGGTCCAGACCCCATCCGGGTAGTCCTTGGTATCTTTCGGGTTGGCATTCACCTCGCTCTGCCCCTCAAGCTTGAACCCCGCATCCGTCGCCAGTTTCACCACATACGCGGTGGTCAGGTAACCGCTGTGCTTGATGTCTTCCAGCGATGCCCCGTCCTTGGCCCGGTGATCCACCACCCCCAGCACGCCGCCCGGTTTCAACACCTTGAAGAACGCCTCGAACATCGCCGGCGCCGTATCCGCCATCACCCAGTTATGCACGTTGCGAAAGGTCAGCACGGTGTCGGCCGAGCCAGGCTTGCCCAGCACCGGAGCCTTGGGGTCGAACTCGGCGAAGCCGGCCTTGGAATAATGCACCGGGTCTGCGGCGAATTTCTTTTTCAGGTTTTCTTCTGATGTACGCGCGTAGGCACTGCTGTTCGGCGCCTGCACGGCAGCGATGTAGTGGCCGTTATCCTTGAGCAGCGGCGCCAGCAGCTCGCTGTACCAGCCACCACCGGGGGTGATTTCGATCAGGGTCTGGTCGCCCCGCAGGCCAAAGAACTCCAGGGTCTGCTGCGGGTGACGATACACATCACGCGCGCTGTTGGCCGGCACGCGCCAACTGCCGGCGAGCACGGTTGCATACTGCTCGGCGGAAACCGGCGCTTCGGCTGCCTGGCTCAAGGCCGGGGCGAGGAGGGCTGCAAGGGATAAGGCTGCAAGGGTCGCTTTCATGATCATCCTGTAATGGGCCGCTGGTGCCGCCGAGGCTAGCACGGGGCCCACAACGGCTGATCACACTTTATTGAAGGTCGACCTCACCAACGGTTCTAAGCCCATGGCGATCATCGGCTTGTTGCGTTTGTAGCGCACCAGGCGCTCCGACAAGGACTGCGGCAGCAACGTGTCCTGGGTAAAACCCTGGCGTTGATAAAAGCCTTCCAGGTCCGGATGGCACAGCAGCCACACCGTGCCTTCAACGCTTGCGACCGAGGCGCGAATCAATTGCGCCGCCAGCCCCTGGCCACGCAGCGCCGGGTCGACAAACAGCCCGGTCAACCACTGCCCACCCACCACCGGCGTCAGGCACAGGCCCGCGACAATCTCGCTGCCCCTGGCCACCCACAACTGGCCACCCTTGAGGGCCTTCATCGGTGAGTTATGGCTGCGATAGAACTTGTTCAGCAGCGGCCACAACGGCTCTGCCAGTCGGTCGATGTGCAACTCGGGCATGGTTTTCAAACACGCGAATCCAGGGGGTGCAGATTATAAGTCGGGCAAAGCGCCTTCTGTTGGGCAATCGGTGTTATACCCAGTGTTACATCCCCTGTAAGTGGAGCACGCATCATGGCCAAAGGTCTGAATTCCAAGAAAGCTGACAAGAAGAAACCGGCAAAGACCGCCGATGAAAAACGCGCCGAGAAAAAGGCCAAGAAAACCGACAGCAACCTGTTCGGTCATTAAGTTCTAAGCTAAGCACCAAACGATCTGCAAGATTTTCCCGCCCCATTGCACAGAGCAGGATGAAGCCGACTTTTTCGTCGGCCACGCCTGCCCTGAGCTGCCGATGTCCAACTACCTTGATGAAACCCAGCGCCGGGAAATCGAAGCCCTGGCCCAGACCTTTACCGCCCGCACCGAGTGGCCGACCTGGCTGCTGTTGATCGGCGTCTATGCCGGCTGGTTTGCCGTGATCCTCGCCAGCCGCTGGCTTGGCCTGTGGCTGAGTACCGCACTGTTGATCCCGCTCGTGACGCTGTGGATGTCCCTGCAACACGAACTGCTGCACGGCCATCCCACCCGCTTCACTGCTTTGAACAAACTCCTCGGCTACGCACCGTTTGCCGTCTGGTACCCCTACACCCTGTACCGCAACTGCCACCTGGTGCACCACAACGACGAAGACCTGACGGTGCCCGGTGTCGACCCGGAAAGCCGCTACCTGAATCAGCGGCAGTGGGATGACAGTTCGCTGTTCGAGCGCACCTTGCATTGGCTGACCAAGACCGTCCTGGGGCGCTTCCTGTTGGGTTCGCCGCTGGCGCTGTGGAAGCTGGCGCGCAACGAGGTCAGACGCCTGCGCAAAGGCCAGCGCCAGGCGTGGCTGATGTGGCTGAGCCATGGCACCGTGACCGTGCTGATGCTGACCTTCATCGCCCACTACAGCGTGCTGCCGGTGTGGCACTACGTGGCGCTGGTCAGCGTGCCGGCCTTGTCGGTGGCGGCGATCCGTTCCTACTATGAGCATCGCCCGCACCCACAACCGGAACAGCGCACGGTGCTTAACGAAGCCGCCTGGCCGTGGACCTGGCTGTTCCTCAACAACAACCTGCACCTGGTGCATCACGACTTGCCGAAGCTGCCGTGGTATTTGCTGCCCACCGTGTACCGCGCGCGCCGCGAACAATGGGTGGCGCGCAGCGGCGGGTTCCTGGTGCAGGGTTACGGCCAGTTGATCGGCCGTCACGGGCTCAAGGCCATCGACAGCCCACGGCACCCCTTTGCTTGAGAGACGACCATGAGTGACCGCTACGCCGAACTGCTGATGTACGTGGCGCCGCAGCAGGTGCAACAGGCCAATGAGCGCTGGCTTTCGCGCATCCTTGAGCGCCTGGGCGCGACCCGCCGCAAGGCTGATCATCTCGACCTGCGCAGCCTGTGGCGCGCCCCGCAATTGCTGCTGACGCAAACCTGCGGCTACCCGCTGATGACCGAGCTGCGCGGGCAAGTCCAGGTGATTGGCCGCCCGCGCTACGAACTGCCCCACAGCAGCGGCGGCCAGCATTGCAGCCTGCTGCTGACCCGCGACGACAATCCCCGCGTTGCCTTGGCGGACTTCCAAGACAGCCGCGGCGTGATCAACGGCCATGACTCCAACAGCGGCATGAACCTGCTGCGCGAACGCCTGGCGCCGCTGCAGCAGGGCGGTCGGTTCTTTGCCGAAGTCGGCATCAGCGGCGCCCATCGCGAAAGCCTGCGCTGGCTGCGGGAAAACCGCGCCGACCTTGCCGCCATCGACAGCGTGACCTACGACTACCTCGCCCGTTTTGCCCCAGAGGAAGTGGCCGGGCTGAGGATCGTCACCCGCAGCGCGCCCAGCCCGACGCTGCCTTACATCAGCGCGCCGGGCTCAAGTGAACACCTGCGGGAGGTCATGAACCTGGCCTTGCAGGATCTGCCCGAAGTGGTGCAAACCCTCGGCGTACACGAAGTGCTGCCCGCCACCGAAGCGGATTACCAGGTGCTGCTGGATTACCGGCAGCAGGCGGAAGCCTTGGGTTATCCACGCCTCCAATGATCGTTCCCACGCTCCGCGTGGGAATGCATCCTGTGACGCTCTGCGTCACGATTTCAAAGCAGACGCAGAGCGTCCAAGGCGGCATTCCCACGCAGAGCGTGTGACCGATCGGTTATATAAAAATACCTTTTAAATATTATTAAAGAATAAGCAGCCTTGCTAGGATCGCTCCACCGGAACACCGGACATAACGCGCAACCTACTCAGATGGAGCCACTATGTCCGGCGCCGACACTTCTCACAGCGATTACGTGGGCGGATTGTTCCGCAGTCATTACGACTGGCTGTGCGGCCGTTTGCACCGCCATCTCGATTCCCGTGCCCACGCCGAAGACATCGCCGCCGACACCTTCGTCCAGCTCCTGAGTTCCCCGGGCGTGGCGCCGATCCGCCAGCCACGCGCCTTGCTCACCACCATTGCCCAACGCCTGATGTACCAGCTGTGGCGTCGCCGTGACCTGGAGCGCGCCTACCTCGACGCCCTCGACCAGGACGAAACCTCGCCCGCGCCATCCCCTGAGGATTTGGCGCAGATGCTCGAAGCCCTGCAGGCCATCGACCAGTTGCTCGACGGCTTGCCGGCCAAGGTCAAGGCGACCTTTCTGCTGTCGCAACTCAATGGCCTGACCTACCCGGAAATCGCGGCCGAGCTGGGCATTTCCCAACGCTCGGTCAGCGACTACATGACCCGTGCCGTCAACCGCTGCCTGCGGCTGTGCCTGGAATGAGCGACGACCTGATCGACAGCGCCACTCGCTGGGTGGTGTTGCTGCGCTCCGGCGAGGCGAGTGCCGCCGACTGGCAGCGTTACCATCAGTGGCGCGCCGCAGACCCGCGTCACGAAGCCTTGTGCCAACAACTGGAAACCCGCCTCGGTGTGTTTCAAATTCCGCAGGCCCAAGGCGTCAGCGGCAAGGTATTGCAGCAGGCACTGGACGCGCCATCCAGCCGCCGCACGGTGTTGCGCGGCGCCCTGGTGGGCGCTGGCCTGATGCTGGGCGCCGGTTGGCTGGCCCGGCCGGTGGTGGAGGATTTGACCGCCGATATCCGCACCGGCACCGGCGAACGGCGCACTGTAGCGCTGGCGGATGGCAGCGAGTTACTGCTCAACGCCCGCAGTGCCGCCGACATCCAGTTCGACCCACAACACCGCGTGGTGCGCCTGCGCGATGGCGAGTTGCTGGTGAAGATTGCCAGGGACAGCAACCGACCGTTTTTCATCCAGACCGATCAAGCTCGACTGCATGCCTTGGGCAATCGCCTGTTGCTGCGCGAGCGCGAAGGGCAGGGCCATGTGGTGGCGCTCAACGGCGCCCTGGAGATCGACGGCCAGAACGGCGAACGCCTGCAACTGGAGGCCGGGCACGAGGTGACTTACGACCGCTTCGGCTTCGGCCCGGTGCTGGCCAGTTCCTCGGGGGCGACGGCGTGGATCGACGGTTTCCTGCAAGTGCGCGACCGCCCGCTGGTGGAAGTGATCGACGCACTGCGCCCGTATCACAACGGTGTGCTGCGCCTCGATCCGGCGGTGGCAGGGTTGCGGGTCAGCGGCCTGTACCGCCTCGACAATCCCGACCAGATCCTCGACACCCTGGCACGCACCCTGCCGATCCACATCACCCGCCGGACCGGGTTGTGGGTGACCGTCAGTGCCACATGAAAACGGTTCACCTCGGTCAATGTGGGAGCTGGCTTGCCTGCGATGCGAGCACCTCGGCCTCTCAGATGTACCGCAGCGATACCATCGCAGCCTCGCTAAAGCTCGACAGCTCCCACAGTTGACCGCGTCGTTTCCGAATGTCGGTTCTAACGACATAACCAAACGATCTGCAAGTTTTCCCCCGGCCATCCCACATCACTCCCGTAAGCGCTGCGGGGAGCAGCGCTCAGGAGTTTCCTTGGGGGGAGCCAACGTGAGCCCATTCAACCGTACACCGCTTCGAACCTTTGCCCTGGTGCCGTTGGCCAGTCTGTTCCTGTCTTTCGCCGCCAGCGCCGAAGAGGCGCGCCAGGTCTACCACATCGCGCCCGGCCCGCTGGACGAAGTGCTGCTGAACATCAGCCGCCAGAGCGGCCAGGTGATTTCCTTCACGCCGCAGCTGGGCAATTATTCCTCGGCGCGGGTCGACGGTTCGCTGTCGGCGCAACAGGCGGTAGACGCCGCGCTCAAGGGCACCGGCCTGCAAGTCCAGGTCAGCCCGGACGGTGCATTCATCATCAAGGAAGGCGCCAAAGTCGCGCCTGCCAGCAACAGCATCAAGGCGCAAACCGCCGAAGCCCAGGCGCCGACCCTCGACCGTGTGGTCGCCATCGGTACCCGTCGCAGTGACGCCACGGCCCTCACCAGCAGCGCCCCGGTGGATGTGATCAACGCCGAAGAACTCAAGCAAACCGGCGCCACCAGCCTTAACCAGGCGCTGTTCCAACTGCTGCCCTCGTTCAACTTTCCGCAGAACAACAGCGCCACCCGCGGCCAGGATCCGAAAGGCGCCTCCCTGCGCGGCTTGTCCCCGGACCAGACCCTGGTGCTGATCAACGGCAAGCGCCGGCACACCTCGGCGGTGGTGAACATTTCCGGTGGCGTGCCGTTCATTGGCGCGCAGCCGGTGGACCTCGACATGATCCCCATCAGCGCCATCGACCACGTCGAAGTGCTGCGCGACGGTGCCTCGGCGCAATACGGTTCGGACGCGGTGGCGGGGGTGGTCAACATCGTGCTCAAGGAGCGCGACAGCGGTGGCGGCATCAACACCCAACTGGGCAAATACGCCCAGGGCGACGGCTTCAGCAAAACCACCGATGGCTGGTACGGCATCGGCTTGCCGGGGGATGGTTTCCTGACCCTGAGCTTCAACACCCTGAACAACAAACCCGATGACATCGGCGACAAATACGTCGCCGACGGCCAGGTACAAGACCCGCGCTGGGGCGGTGCCGGGCGCGACAAATACAACCTGGCGGCCAACGCCGAAATCGGCTTGAACGACCAATGGCGCCTCTACAGTTTCGCCACCTTCGGCCAGGACACTTCGGTAAACAACACGCCGCCGCTGCTGGCCAGCAGCCCGAACAACGTGGCCGGGATCTACCCCAACGGCACCATCCCGAAATACCGCTATCGCTATGAAGACGGCGCCGTCACCGTCGGCACCCGCTATGAAGACGAGAGCATCGGCCGCTTCGATTTGAGCGCCACCTATGGCCGCGACGAGCACGACGAACTGGCTTTCAACACCGTCAACCCGAGCTACGGTATCAACAGCCCGACCAAGTTCAACGTCGCCACCCTGGTCAACGACCAGACCAACATCACCCTGGATTACGCCAAGGATCTGAACGTCGACTGGTCGAGCCATCCACTCACCGTGTCGGCGGGCGTTGCCTACCGGCATGAGCAATACCGGCTGGAGGCCGGCGACTACGATTCCTATTCCTACGGTGGCATCGACGGCGTGCAGGTTGGCGCGGTGCAGGCTTCGGGCCTGACCCCGGACGACGCCGGCACTTTCAAGCGTGATGTGGGCGGCGTGTATTTCGGCCTGGAAAACCAGGTCACCGACAAGCTCCAGGTGGGCATTGCCGGGCGTACCGAGCACTACTCGGACTTCGGTTCAGCCACCACCGGCAAACTCTCGGCGCGCTATGACTTCACCCCGAAAGTCGGCCTGCGGGCCACGGTCAACAATGCCTACCACGCGCCCAGCCTGGGCCAGATCGGCACCTCCTGGACCACCACCACCAACCTCGACGCCAACGGCAACCCGGTGCTGACCCGCATGCTGCCGGCCGACAACCCGGCCGCCCGTGCCCTCGGTGCGCAGCCGCTGAAGCCCGAGAAGTCCACCAACTTCTCCCTGGGCCTGGTGCTGCGCCCAACCGACCAGGCCTCGCTGACCATCGACGCCTACCAGATCTCGATTCGTGACCGCCTGCTGTTCAGCGGTGGTATTTCCGGGCCGCTGGCCGAGCAGATCCTCAAGGACGCCGGCTACGGCCAGTACTCCTGGGCGCAGTTCATGACCAACGCCGCCGACACCCGCACCCGCGGCGTCGACATCGTGGGCAAGTACAACCTGGACCTTGAGCAGTTCGGCAACCTGAACCTGTCGGCGGGCTACACCAAGGCCCGCACCACTATCGAAAAGGTCCACGAAAACCCCAACGGCTTCGAAGTGCTGACCCGTGAATCCCGTGGCTTCCTGGAGCACGGTTACCCGGAAGACAAGCTGGTGTTTGGCGCGGTCCACAAGCTCAACCAATGGACCATTGCCCTCAACGAAACCCGTTACGGCAAGTACCGCAAATATGCCTCCAGCGAAGCCAACGCCCAGTACGACCAGACCTTCGGCGCGCAATGGACCACCGACCTGGACGTGAACTACGCCTTCACCAAACAACTGCGGGTGTCGGTGGGCGTCAACAACCTGTTCGACAGCAAGCCTGACGACTACAACACCCGTTTGCGCCAGACCCCGGGCCAGCAATACAGCTACCTGTCGCCGACGGCGCCGGAAGGGGCGTTTTACTACACGCGGCTCAGTTATGACTTTTAAACCCTGATGCAAAACCTGTGGCGAGGGAGCACTCTTCATGGAATCACCACGAGGTAACACATGAAAACAATCAAGAACCTGCTCGGTGGCTCGCTATTGGCACTCACCGTCCTGGCACAATCAGCCACGGCCGCCGAACCTGCCAAACCGATCCACTTCGGTGACATCACCTGGGAAAGCGGCAGCCTGATCACCGAAGTGCTGCGCCTGATCGTCGAGAAAGGCTATGGCCTGCCCACCGACACCTTGCCCGGCAGCACCGTGAGCCTGGAGGCCGCCCTGGCCAAGGACGATATCCAGGTGATCGGCGAAGAGTGGGCCGGGCGCAGTCCGGCGTGGGTCAAGGCCGAAAGCGAAGGCAAGGTGTTCGGCCTGGGCGACACCGTCAAAGGCGCCACCGAAGGCTGGTGGGTGCCGGAATACGTGATCAAGGGCGACGCCGAACGGGGCATCAAACCCCTGGCCCCGGAGCTTAAATCCGTCGCCGACCTGGCCCGCTACAAAGACGTGTTCCGCGACCCCGAAGACCCGACCCGTGGGCGCTTCCTCAACAGCCCCACCGGCTGGACCTCGGAGATCGTCAACAGCCAGAAACTCAAGGCCTATGGCCTGACCGACAGCTACGTCAACTTCCGTACCGGCTCCGGCGCGGCGCTGGATGCCGAGGTTGCATCCTCGATCCGTCGCGGCAAGCCGGTGCTGTTCTACTACTGGTCGCCGACGCCACTGCTGGGGCGCTTCAAGTTGATCAAACTGGAAGAACCACCGTTCAACGCCGAAGCCTGGAAGACCCTGGCCGACGCCAACAACCCGCACCCCATCGGTACTCGTTCGATGCCAGCGCACCTGGCGATTGGCGTGTCGGCGCCGTTCAAGGCGCAGTACCCGCAACTGGTGACGTTCTTTGAAAAAGTCGACCTGCCGATTGACCTGCTCAACGGCATCCTCGCGCAAATGGCCGAGAAACGTACCGCGCCGCGCCAGGTGGCCGAAGCGTTCCTGAAAGAACAGCCGCAGGTCTGGCAGCAGTGGGTGCCGGCGGACGTCGCGGCCAAGGTCAAGGAGAGTCTCTGATGCGCAAGTTCATCGCAGCCACACTGCTGGCACTGTGCGCCGGGCCGCTGCTGGCGGCAGAACCGGCCACCCTGCGCGTCGGCTACCAGAAAAGCTCGGTGAGCATGGTGCTCGCCCGTGAGCATCACCTGTTCGAGCAAGGGTTGCCGGGCACCAAGGTCGAGTGGATCGAATTCCTCGGCGGCCCGCCGCTGATCGAAGCCCTAAATGGCGGCAGCATCGACATCGGCAATATCGGCGACATCCCGCCGATCTTCGCCCAGGCTGCCGGCATCGACATTCGCTACATCGGCGTCGAGCCCAATGACGGGCGCACCGAAGCCATCCTGCTGCCCAAGGACAGCACCGTGCAAAGCGTGGCCGAACTCAAGGGCAAGCGCGTGGCGTTGCTCAAGGGTTCCAGCGCCCACAACCTGTTCCTCAAAAGTTTGCTGCGTGCCGGCTTGCAGTGGAAGGACGTGAACGTAGTGTACCTGTCGCCCTCCGACGGCCGTGCCGCGTTTGAACAAGGCAAGGTCGACGCCTGGGTGGTGTGGGACCCGTACTACTCGGCGGCCGTGGTGGACGGTTCGGCGAAGGTGCTGGGGGATGGCCAGGGGCTGAACCCGGCGGGCAGTTTCTTCATCGCCAGCGGGCCGTTTGCCAAGCAGCACCCGCAGGCGATTGCGGCGATTCTCAAGGTGTTTGCCCAGGCGCAGCGGTTGTCGCTGGACCAGCATGACGAAAGCGTCGCGCTGATGGCCAAGACATTGGGCTTGCAGCCGGCGGTGGTGGAGAGTTACTTCCAGCACCGCTCGCCGACGCCGAGCCGGCCATTGGAAGCGGTGGATATCGCCAACCAGCAACGTACGGCCGACGCGTTTTTTGCCAACGGCCTGATCCCGAAAAAGGTCGATGTGCAGCAGGTTGTGTTCAAGGCTCCATAACTTGATCCCTGTGGAGAGGGAGCTTGCTGTAGGGAGGGAGCTTGCTGTGGCAGGGGAGCTTGCTTTAGGGAAAGAGCTGTTGTGGCGAGGGAGCTTGCTGTGGCGAGGGAGCTTGCTCCCGCTGGGCTGCGTAGCGGCCCCAAAAAAAGCGGGAGCGCTGCGCACTCCAGCGGGAGCAAGCTCCCTCGCCACAGCAAGCTCCTCACCACGACAGGCTCCTCACCACAGCAAGCTCCTCACCACGACAGGCTCCTCACCACAGCAAGCTCCTCACCACAGCAATCTCCCTCACCCCATAAAAGCATCTTCAGCATCGACCTTCGCAACCCATCAGTGAGCAGACCATGCAACCGATCTACATCGACTTCCTCAACGGCCTGGACATCGACGAACTGGCCCTGACCAACGATGAAATCCTCAACGCCATCGAATCCAGCCTGGCGATCCAGGGCCGCAGCGAGGCGGTGATCGAGCCGCGCATGCACCTGATTCCCGGCGGTGAAATCAACGGCCACTTCAACGTGCTGCGCGGTGTATTGGGCGGCGCAATCGGCTACGCCGGGGTCAAGGTGGTGGGCGACTTTGTCGACAACTACCGCAAGGGCCTGCCCTCGGAACTGGCGATTCTCAACCTGCTGGACCCGGCCACCGGCATCCCCAAGGCCATCCTGGACGCCTCGGCGATCACCGACATGCGCACCGGCGCCGTCACCGCCATCGGTGCCAAATACCTGGCCCGTCCCGACAGTAAAGTCCTCGCGCACATCGGTGCCCGTGGCACGGCGTATTGGAACGTGCGGCTGCTGGACCACCTGTTCGACTTCGACGAAATCCGCGTGCACTCGCGCCGCAGTGAAAGCCGCGAAGCCTTCGCCGAACGCCTGCGCCGAGACCTCGGCAAGCCGGTGATTGTCACCGACGATTGGGAGTCCACGGTGTGCGGCGCCGACATCGTGGTGGAAGCTTCACGCCTGGATCAGCCGCAACCGTTGCTGCACACCGAGTGGATCAAGCCCGGTGCCTTCGTCGTGCCCTACGGCACCATGAGCGCGGTGGAACTGTCGTTGACCGACATCATGCACAAGCTGGTGGTGGACGATTGGGGCCAGTGCAAGGGCGGGATGTTCGGCGCATTGCGCGCCCATGTCGACGCCGGAAAACTCAGCGCCGAGACCTTGCATGGCGAGTTGGGGCAGATCGTGGCCGGCTTGAAGACCGGCCGGGAAACCCCCGAGGAAACCATCCTGTTCTGGCACCGTGGCTTGAGCCTCAGCGATATCGCCCTGGGCCACGCACTGCTGGAAAAATCCAGACGCCTGGGGATCGGCCAGCGGTTGCGCTGGGCATGATTCACTTCGATCCCGCCGGTTTGACGATTGAGCATTTGCTGTCGATTGCCCGCCAAGACGCACCGGCTGACTTCAGCGATGCGGCGCGCCAACGTATCGACGAAGGGCATCGACTGTTGCTGCGCCTGGTGGCTGAAGGCACGCCGATTTACGGGGTGACCACCGGCCTCGGTGCGGCGGTGGATACGCAGGTCGCGCCGGAACAGGCAAACATTCCTTTGGGGCGTGCGGTGGGCGTTGGCCGCCTGGCCACGCGTGAGGAATTACGCGCGATCACCGCAGCCCGCTTGGCCGGGTTGGCCCAGGGGCGTTCGGGTATTTCGCCGGGTGCAGCGCAGGCGCTGTTGGCGTTACTCAACTGCGGCATGGAGCCCGCGGTGCCGTTGCTCGGCTCGCTGGGTGAGAGCGACCTGGCGCCGTTGGCGCATTTGAGTCTGGCGCTGAACGTGCCATTGACGGGCAAGGATGGCCTGGCGCTGGTGTCGGCCAACTCCGCGAGCATCGGCCTTGGCGCGTTGCTGGTGGCCGAGGCCGAACAGGCATTGCAGGCCGTGTTGGCGGGGCTGGCGTTGTCGTGTGAAGGCTATCGGGCCAACCTCAGTCCGTTCCAGCCTTGGGCTTCGCGGTTGCGCCCGGCGCCGGGGCAAAGCGGGCAATCAGCGACGTTGCTGGAATTGCTGGCGGGCGGCGAATTGGCCGATAACCCGCGTCGGCTACAGGACCCGCTGAGCTTTCGCTGTGCCACGGTGGTTCAAGGCGCGGCACAACAGGCAGTGCAGGCGTTACGCGAGTTGATCGAACTGGAACTGGCCAGCGGCGCGGACAATCCGGCGTTGATCAGCGAAGACGTGTTGGTGCTGGCCACGGCCAATTTCGACAGCACCCATCTCGCGCTGGCGGCCGAAGGCTTGGGCCTGGCGTTGAGCCGCGTGGCGGTGTGCAGCGCCGAGCGGATTGCCAAGTTGCTGTCGCCGGCTTCCAGTGAACTGCCGCGCTTTCTGATCAACCAGCCCGGGCACGTGGGCATGGCCGCCTTGCAGCGCACCGGTTCGGCGTTGGTGGCGGAGATCGGGCACTTGGCCAATCCGATCCCGGCGGTGAGCGTGCCGGTGGCGGATCGCGTGGAAGATTATGCGGGGCAGGCGCTGGCGGTGGTCGAGAAAACCCGGCAACTGGTGCAGCGCGTGGTGTGGCTGGGCAGCATTGAGTTGATCGTGGCGGCGCAGGCGGTAGACCTGCGCGGCACGGTTCAACTGGGGCAGGGCACCCGGCGTATTCATCAGGCGGTGCGTCGCCAGGTGGCGCACCTGGATCAGGACCGTTCGGGGTCGGTGGATGTGTTGGCGTTAAGCGCATTCATCGAAAACGATGGTTTGAAACCCATTCTCTAAAACTATGAAGACCAACTGTGGTAGCTGGATTGCCTGCGATAGCGGTGTTGGATTCACCATCGCTATCGCAGGCAAGCCAGCTCCTACAGGTTGATCGCATTTCAGGTCATGGATTTTCAGCGGCCAGGGCGGCAATCACCGCCGGCCGCTCACCGACCCGCTGCTGAAACTTCGCCAACGCCGGCCACTGCTGCAAGTCGATATCAAACAACCCCGCCCAGCGCAGCACCACAAACAGGTACGCATCCGCCACCGAGTACTGCGCGCCCAGCAGGTAATCCTGGCGCTCCAGGGTCTGCACCAGAATCGCAAAGCGCTTGAACAGCGTGGCCTTGAACAGCGCCTTCACCTCATCGGGAATCGCGTCCTTGAACAACACTCCCAGTCCGCCATGAATCTCGCTGGAGACATAGTTCAGCCACTCCTGCAAACGCACCCGCTCCCAGCTGCCATTGGCCGGCGCCAGGCCCGCTGCGGGTACACGGTCGGCCAGGTATTGCAGGATGGCGGCGCCTTCGGTCAGTACCTCGCCATTGTCCAGTTGCAGTGCGGCCACATAGCCCTTGGGGTTGATCTGCAGGAAATCATCACCGTCAGCCGTGAGCTTTTTCTGGTTGTCGACGCGAATCAATTCAAACGGCAGGGCCAATTCCCGCAGCGCGATATGGGAGGCGAGGGAACAGGCATTCGGGGAAAAATACAGCTTCATCGGGGCAACTCCGCAGGACAGTTGCCTTCAGTCTCGTGGGCATGGCACCTTGGGTAAAATTAATCTTTCAGAATCCTGCCATAAGGACAGCTACTGCCATGATGAACCTGATGCACTGGCGCCTGCTGGTGGCCGTGGCGGACAACGGCAGCATCACTGCCGCCTCCGAACGAGTGGGCATGACTCAGTCCGCCGCCAGCCAGGCGATGGCGGCCATGGAGGCCAACCTCGGTGCGCAGTTGTTTGTGCGTGAGGCGCGTCAGACCGTGCCTACCGCCCTGGGCCTGCAAGTGATCGAGCAGGCGCGGGTGATGCTCGGGGCCTTGCAGGCGATTCGCACCACCGTGGACGAAGCGCGGCCGATGCTGCGTGGGACGATTCGCATCGCGAGTTTCCCCATGGTGCTGGCGGTGTTCCTGCCGCCGCTGCTGCGTCGGTTCAACCAGCTTTATCCCGGCATCGAGGTCACCGCCCTGGAAGTGACCGACGATGAAGTGAACACCTTGCTCGACGCGAATCTGATCGACCTGGGCGTGGTGCTCAACCCGCCGTCCGAGCGCAATGCCGCCGTGCTGGGGCGCGATAACTGGGTGGCGGTGCTGCCGATGGCCCACGGGTTTTCCCGGCGCCCGGCGCAGGCAACGGTCACGCTGGAAGAGTTGGTGGAGCAACCGTTCGTGCTTGCCACCGGCGGCTGCACCGTCAACGCCCGCAGCCTGGCCCAGGAAGCCGGCCTGGTGCTGCGCGAGGTGCGGGTGGAAGTGCGCGAATGGAACAGCGCTTTTAGCCTGGTGCGTGAAGGCGTGGGAGTGACGCTGGTGCCCGAGATGACCCTGCCGGCCCAGCGCCAAGGCTTGCGCATCATGCCCCTGGCGGAGCCGGTGCATCGCGAGTTTGCGTTGGTGACATCACGCCACCAACCGCCCTCCGCAGTGGTTAATGCTTTGTTGCAAATGCTGGCTGACTAGTGGCCTTGCATAGCGCCAACGCCTGTCTATGCTCACCCAGAACCGTTGATGACGCTCGGCATATAAAGCGTTTCGGATAGGTTTCCCCATAAAGGTCTTCGATCAAGATTCAAACCGTGAATGGAATGCGCCCGCGTGGGCGTCGGGAAAATAAAGGGTGATCTGACATGTTCAACCGCCAACACAAATCCGACCTGCTGGAAATCGAACGTTTCTCCTGTGCCCTTACCGAAGCCAAAGCCAAATTGGCCGCCATCAGCCGTTCCATGGCAATGATCGAGTTTGATCGCGACGGCATCGTGCTGGATGCCAATGAAAATTTCTGCAAGACCATGGGCTACCGCGCCGAAGAAATTCGCGGCAAGCATCACCGGATTTTCTGCGAAGAGGCCTACACCCACACCGACGCCTACGCCAAGCTCTGGCGCGACCTGGCGCGGGGCGAGCCCCTCAGTGGCACCTTCATGCGGTTGAACAAGCATGGTCAGGAAGTGTGGCTGGAGGCCAGTTACATGCCGGTAATCGGTGCCGACAACCAGGTGCAAAGCGTGATCAAGGTGGCCTCGGACATCTCGGCGCGGATTCACCGCGAGCATGAAAACCAGAGCCTGATCGACGCCATCGGCCGCTCCATGGCGGTCATTGAATTCACCCCGCAAGGCCAGATCCTGAATGCCAACGACAACTTCCTGAAGACGGTGAAGTATTCCCTCAGTGAAATCGTCGGCCAGCACCACAGTCTGTTTTGTCATCGCGGTGAGACCGATTCGCCGGCCTACAAGGCATTCTGGGCCTCGCTCAACCGCGGCGAATATCACTCCCACCGCTTTGAGCGCAAAGATAAATTCGGCCAAACGCTGTTCCTGGAAGCCTCCTACAACCCGATCTTCGATGCCAACGGGCGCCTGTACAAAGTGGTGAAGTTCGCCAGCGACATCACCGACCAGGTCACCACCTTGCGCACGGCTGCCGACTCGGCTCACGCCACCTCGGTGCAAAACGACGCCTGCGCCCGCAAGGGTTCGGAAGTGGTGCAGCAGACCGTGCAGATCATCGAAGAAATTTCCCGTGACCTTAACGAAGCGGCCGTGAGCATCGACGCAGTGAGCAAGCAGTCGGACATCATCGGCACCATCGTCCAGACCATCCGCGGCATCGCCGACCAGACCAACCTGCTGGCGCTGAATGCGGCGATCGAAGCGGCCCGGGCGGGCGAGCATGGGCGCGGGTTTGCGGTGGTGGCGGATGAGGTGCGCAGCCTTGCGGCGCGAACCAGCCAGGCGACGATCGAGATTGTGGATGTGGTGCGCAAGAACCACGACCTGTCGATCAGCGCGGTGTCGAGCATGCAGTCGAGCCTGAGCCGCACGGGGCTTGGGGTGGAGCTGGCGAATGAGGCGGGGCAGGTGATCCTGGAGATTCAGGAAGGGTCACGGCATGTGGTGGATGCGATCAGTCAGTTCAACTCGACACTGCAATTGCAGTAACACCGCAGATCAAATGTGGAATGAGCTTGTGTGGGAGCGGGCTTGCTCGCGAATGCGGTGTGTCAGTCAGCACATGGATTGACTGACACACCGCATTCGCGAGCAAGCCCGCTCCCACATTTGGTTTGTGGTGTGGCTTAGATCGCAGCCAGGGTTTCTTTCACCGTCTGCGCCTGCGGGTCAGCGGTCTTCGCCGCTACCTGCTGCGCCTGCTGCTCCTTCAGGCGTTCTGCCACTTCTTTGGAAATAGCATCCTGCTTGTCCTGAGGCATGTTCTTCACATCATCCTCGGTCAAACCCTGTTCCTTGAGCAGTTGCTCGCGGATGCGCTCGGCCGGGCTTTTTTTCATGTAGTCGGTGAAGTCACTGCGGGCGGACGTGGTGGAGTCGGTCTTGGCCGTATCGGTGGTCGAGGCGGTTGCGGTGGTGGCTTGCAACTGCACACGGGTCTTGGCGAAGGCGGCATTGATGTTGTCGGCAGTGGCGTCGGCCGCTGCCTGTGTGGTCGATACAGTCGTAGTGCCCTGTTGCACGTTTTGCGCAGCACCGCTGTACAGCGCGCTGGCCGCGGCGTTGGCCGGGTCCATGTCTGCGCGCTTGATGCGTTGGATCGTCGACTGAGCCTGGGGGTTGTTGTTGATCAGCATGATCAGGACACCTGTGGATGTGGGCGGTGCCACAGGTGGAGCAATTAGCGTGCCCAGTGGTATGGCCCCGTGTTTACGGGGCTTTTGGCCGCTACCGTCGGCAAGCGTTGGCGTGCCGCCGGCCATTGTTTGCCGCTAGTGGGCAATGTTCTCCAGCGCCAGGTTGCGGGTGCGCGGGCCGAACCAACTGATGGTGATCATCACGATCAACATGCTGCTGGCGATAAACGCCAACACGCCGGGAGTGCCGAGGTGTTCGAGGATCACGCCGATCAACAGGCTGCTGAACACCGTCGACAACCGGCTGAACGAATAGCAGAAACCCACCGCCCGGGCGCGGATGTTGGTGGGGAACAGTTCGCTCTGGTAGGAGTGATAACTGAAACTCAGCCAGGCGTTGCAGAAGGTGATCATCACCCCGCAGATCACCAGGCCCACGGCGGTGGTTTGCAGCGCGAACAAACTGCCGAAGATCACCGCGCCGAGCGCCGAGCCGACAATCTGCCATTTGTTCTCAAACCGGTTCGCCACCTTCACAAACAGCAGCGGCCCCAGCGGGTAGGCGAGGGTGATGATGAAGGCATAGCCCAGGCTGTGAGTGACGCTCACGCCCTGGCCCGAGAGCAGCGCCGGCAGCCAGTTGCCGAAGCCAAAAAAGCCGATGGCCTGGAACACATGAAACACAATCAGCATCAACGCCCGGCGCCGGTACGGCGGTTGCCAGATATCGGCGAAGCGCCCTTGGCCCTGCACGCTGACGGCTTGCGGTTCCGGCTCATCGAGTGGCTTGCCGTGGTCTTTCCGGCAGCGCGCTTCGAGGCTGTCCATGATCTGCCCGGCTTCCTCGAAACGGCCTTTTTGTGCGAGCCAGCGCGGCGATTCCGGCAGGCGCTTGCGCAGTTGCCAGATAAACAGCGCAAATACCGCACTGCTCACCACTACCCAGCGCCAGCCGGAAATCCCGAACGGTGCCTGGGGTACCAGCCACCACGACATCAACGCCACCGCCGGCACCGACAGGAACTGGATGAAAAACGCAAAGGCAAACGCCGAGCTGCGCATGCGCTTGGGCACCAGTTCCGAGAGGTAGGCGTCGATGGTCACCAGTTCGATGCCCAGGCCGATGCCCACCAGGAAACGCATGCAGATGATGCCCAGGGCGGAGGTCTGGATACCCATCAACACGGTGGCGACGGTGTACCAGATCAACGCAAAGGTGAAGATCGCCCGGCGCCCGTAGCGGTCGGCAATCGGGCTGAGCAGGCTGGCGCCGAGGAACAGGCCGAGAAAGGTCGCCGAGGCAAAGGCCGCCTGGTCGGAGAAGCCGAATACGCCCTGGCTGCCGGTGTGGAAAATTCCGTCACTGATCAGGCCGGGGCTGATATAGGCAGTCTGGAACAAGTCATACAGCTCGAAAAAGCCGCCAATCGACAGCAGCGCCACCAGGCGCCAGACAGTGGCGACGGCGGGCAACCGATCAATGCGCGCGCTGATGTGCGCGGCGCGGATCGGGTCGATACCGTCTGCAAGAGAGGGTGAAGACATGGGCAGAAGACTCAATAAGTGATCGGGATCTCGAATTCCTGGAACGCATCATCCACCGGTTGGTAACCCAGCACACGGGTTGTTTCGCTGAGGTCCAGGCGTTTGAAACGGTTATTGGAAATGCCATGGGCGATCAGGTGTTTCACCCCGATGGTTTCCACCGAGCGTTGCAGCAGTTGCACGGCGTCGCGGGGGCTGAGCCAGGCGCTGAGATCGCGGGCGTTGTTCAGGTCGTGGGTTTCGGGGAATTCAAACGCACCGATGCGCAGGGCGATGGTGGAGAGCGGGGTTTTGGCCGCGTAAAAACCGCACAGGGCTTCGCCGTAGCATTTGCTCACGCCGTACAGGTTGGCGGGCAATACAAGCATGCCCGGCGTGATCTGCCGGTCTACCGGGTAGCCTTCGATGGTCTGGGCGCTGCTGGCGAATACCAGGCGCTTCACACCTGCGGCCACGGCAGCTTCGAACAGGTAGGTGGTGGCCAGGATATTGTTGGGCAACAACTCGTCGAAGGTCGCGCTGGCGTGGGGGATGCCCGACAGGTGCACGATCACGTCAATCCCGTCGAGCAGGGCGGCGAGGGCGGTTTTGTCGCTCAGGTCGGCGTGGATGAAACGGTGCTCGCCGAGGGCGAAATCCGGCTCGATGCGGTCGGTGAGGGTGAAGCGGTAGCGGTCTTTCGAGGCTTCGAAAAACGTCTTGCCGATGCGGCCACAGGCGCCGGTGAGTAGTACGTTGAGTCCGTTCATTGGGTAGTCCTTGTTTTTAGTTGTGGCCGTCGAGGGCGAAGGTTTTGAAGCCGGGGCGTTGGCTGAGGGTTTCGTAGTAGGCGCTGACCGCCGGGTAGGACGGATGCTCCATGGGCGTCATCCACCAGCGGTGCACCGACAGGCCGATGAGGATGTCGGCGAGTGTGAAGTCGTTACCGGCGACGTAGGCGCCGGTTTTGATCAGTTGCTCTTCAAGCAGGCCCATCTTGTCGTTCCAGCTTTTTACCCCGGCTTTGATGCGTTGCGGGTCCTGGTAGTCCGGGTTCTTGCGTACCAGAGCGTGGAAGGCGTAGCCCCACGACGGGTTGAGTTCGGTGGCTTGCCAGTCCATCCATTGCTCGACCTTCGCACGGGCGACCGGCTCGGTGGGCAGCAGGTCGTGGCGTTGGTGCAGGCTCACGAGGTAGCGGCAGATGGTGTTGGATTCCCACAGCACGCCGTTGTCGTCGATGATCACCGGGACTTGGGCGTTGGGGTTCAGGGCCAGGAATTCGGGGGACTGGGTGGAGGCGAAGCCGATGCCCCAGTCTTCGCGATCGTAGGGGATATCCAGTTCCTGGCAGGTCCACAGGACTTTTCGCACGTTGATGGAAGAAGTGCGACCGAGGATTTTCAGCGAATGGCCCATGGTGCTTTCCTGACGAGGGTGAGAAGGCAGGGGGCAATTTAGCAGGGGCCAGAAGGCACGGCGAGGTTGTTAAGTGGGCAGGATCAAAAATGTGGGAGCGGGCTTGCTCGCGAATGCGGTGTATCAGTGATGGAAAGCTCGGCTGACACACCGCATTCGCGAGCAAGCCCGCTCCCACAGTTTGACCGCGTGCGGTCTGTTAGATCAGTGGTGATTCCTGGTCCATCAGCTTGCCCATCAGCAATACGCCCAACTCACTCAACTGGTGAATCGCCAATGCGGTGTCGCGGTCTTTGCCGGTGAGTTCATCAGACAGGTCGAGCAATAACGTGCTGACCGAGGAAAACGTCTCGTAGCTGTTGGCGATCAGGCTTTCGCTGCTGGCGTCGGGGCTGACGGTGAATAAGGCGGGAGGATTTGGAGTTGCTTTGAACATAGGTGAGTTCTCTAACTGGGCCACCACCTGATCGCTACTAAACGAAAGGGTGGCGGCTGCACGCAGGTTAGTAGACCGGTAGACCCTCACAAAACCCGGCGCGCCACGAGGGCGCCCTGCGCACAGCCACCATCAAGCACAGACAGGTAAGTCCGATAGATGAAGCTCATGCACATTTGTGAGGGGTTGCTCGGGCTACTAAACCCGATCACTGAGAAATTCAGCGACCGGGCAACCTTAGAGAGCCCTACCCAGGCGCACAAGCCGGCGGATTCTGACGTACCTGTAGGTAACGGAGCAAGGCGCTGCCATCAACACCAGCCACTTCCTACAGCTACCGCCTAGGTACTCTCGCGCACCTTCAACTCAAACCCCATGTCCACCACCGGCCGGGCGATCTTGTTGCCGGCCATCACCGTCAACAAATGCTCGGCTGCCCGCCGGCCAATGGCTTCACGCGGGGTGCTGATGCTGCTCAAACGCGGCACCATGAACGAGGAAGACGGCAGGTCGTTGAAGCCCAGCACCGAGATCTGCTCCGGCACCTTGATGCCATGGCGCAGCGCTTCCAGCAGCGCACCTTGAGCCAGGTCGTCGTTGCCAAAGAAGATCGCGTCCACATCCGGATGGCTGGCCAGCAACTGCAGGAACAATTCACCACCCAGGCCCAGCGACGATGGCCTTGGCGTCAGCACTTCGAGTGCCGGGTCGTACAACCCCGCCTGCTGCAACGCCCGGCGAAAGCCTTCGCCGCGCAGCAAAGTCCGCTGGTCCAATTGCGCGCCAATGTAGGCCAACCGCTTGCGCCCCCGTGAGATCAAATGCGCCGCCGCTGTTTCCCCGGCGTTCAATTGCGAAAATCCTACGCAGTTCAGTCCGGCGCCCGGGTCCAGGTCCATCATGTACACACACGGCACATTGCTCGATTCCACCATGCGCCGGGCGCTTTCCGTACGGTCAAACCCGGTCAGCAGCAACCCCCGTGGCTGGTAGGCCATGTAGTTGCGCAGCAGGTCTTCTTCTTCGTCGCGGGAATAGTGGGTGTTGCCGATCAGCACTTCAAAGCCCTTGGGCCGCAGCACCTGGTGGATGGCTTCCAGGGTTTCGATAAACAGCAGGTTGGACAGCGACGGCACCAACACCACCACCGACTGGCTCTGGGCAGATGCCAGGGCACGGGCGGCCGGGTTGACCACGTAGCTCAGTTCGGCAGCGGCTTTTTGTACTTTTTCCACCAGTTCGGTGGCCACGGTGCTGATGCCGCGCAAGGCCCGGGAGGCGGTAATCGGGCTCACGCCAGCCAGGCGGGCCACTTCATTGAGGGTAGGGCGGCCCGTGGTGCGGGTATTTTTATCGTTCTTGGGAGTCATCAGGCGGCTTGCCAAACAAAAATCGAGGCACTAAGGTAGCGCTGTCTCCAAGACCCTGCAAATTCTTGAACGTCGGGATGCCTGTTCCCGTTCAAACCTTTGGAGCAGATGCACGCGTCACTCCATAAAAATGACAAGACGGCGCGGGAAAAGCCTGTTTTTGCACTAGCCTTACAGCGTGCAAAGGTAGCGCTATCTGCGTCTTGAGGTGTTTCATGAGTCAACCTGTTACTGCCCTCGTGATCATGGGTGTTTCCGGCTGTGGCAAGTCCAGCGTCAGCGAGGCCCTGTGCCTGCTGAACGGCGCCACCGCCATCGAAGGCGACAGCTTTCACCCCGCCGCGAACATCGAGAAGATGAGCGCCGGCCATCCCCTTAACGACGAAGACCGCGCCGGCTGGCTCGACATCCTGTGCGATGAGCTGCGCCGCTCGCTCAAGGCCGGCGAGCATCCGGTGCTCACCTGTTCGGCCCTGAAGAAGAAATACCGCGACCACCTGCGCGAAGCCGCGCCGGGCCTGGGGTTTGTGTTTCTGGAGCTGACCCGCGAAGTCGCCGCCGACCGTGTATCCCATCGCCCCGGCCATTTCATGCCGGCCAGCCTTATAGACAGCCAGTTCGCCACCCTGGAATCCCCGGTGGGCGAGCCGTTGACCCTGGCCCTCAACGCCAGTGAAGACAGCGTTGAAGAACTGGCCGAGCAAACCAATGCCTGGTGGCTCGAACACGGCTTTGAACCAAACAAATAATTTTTTGCCGGACAAGATAGCGCTGTCCGCCTGCACTGAATTTTTTACCGGCTTTAATAACAACAACAAACAGGAGAGACCCCCATGTTTGGCTTGTCCCACGATACCTATCTGCTGCTCGATGCAGTGGTGACCATCATCGGCCTGATCGTGTTGATCACCCGGTTCAAAGTCCACCCGTTCATTGCGCTGATCATCGCCGCAGGCTTTCTCGGCCTGACCTCGGGCATGCCCGTGGACAAGATCATCAAGGCCTTCCAGGACGGCTTCGGCGGGGTGCTCGGCTTTGTCGGGATTATCCTCGCGCTGGGTACGATGCTCGGCAAGATGATGGCCGATTCCGGCGGTGCCGATCAGATCGCGCAAACCCTGGTGCGGGCCTTCGGCAAGGAGAAGGTGCAGTGGGCAATGATGTTCGCCGCGTTCCTGGTGGGCATTCCGCTGTTCTTCGAGATCGGTTTTGTGTTGCTGATCCCGCTGGTGTTTATCGTCGCGCGCCGTACCGGTGTGTCGCTGATCAAGATCGGCATTCCGCTGCTGGCCGGCCTGTCGGCGGTACACGGCCTGGTGCCACCGCACCCGGGCCCTCTGCTGGCGATCGGCGTGTTCGGTGCCGACATCGGCAAGACCATTCTCTACGGCCTGATCGTCGCGCTGCCTACGGCGATCATCGCTGGCCCGCTCTACGGTTCGTTTATCGCCAAGTACATTCCGGGCAACCCGTCCCAGGAACTGGTAGACCAACTGGCCAGTGAGCAACCGGAATCCAAGACCCTGCCGAGTTTCAGCATCACCCTGATCACCGTGCTGTTGCCGGTGTTCCTGATGCTGCTGAAAACCTTCGCCGACGTCGCCCTGCCGGACGGCCACGTGATCCGCAACTGGATGGACATGATCGGTCACCCGATCACCGCCTTGCTGCTGGCCTTGCTGTTGTCGCTGTACACCTTTGGCCATCGCCAGGGCATTGGCTCCAAGCAAATCCTCAAGCTGCTCGACGCCAGCCTGGCGCCGACTGCAGCGATCATCCTGATCATCGGCGCCGGTGGTGGTTTCAAGCAGATGCTGGTGACCAGCGGCGTAGGTGATGTGATCGGCCATATGGCGGTGACCGCGCAGATCAACCCGATCCTGCTGGCCTGGCTGGTGGCGGCGGTGATTCGTGTGGCTACCGGTTCTGCGACGGTGGCGACCATTACCGGTGCCGGCATTGTAGTGCCGGTGGTAGGGATGATTCCGGGGGTGAACCGCGAGTTGCTGGTATTGGCGACGGGGGCGGGCTCGCTGGTGCTGTCTCACGTCAACGATGCGGGGTTCTGGCTGGTGAAGCAGTACTTCAATATGACCGTGGCCGAGACGTTCAAGACCTGGACGGCGATGGAGACCATCCTGTCGGTGGTGGCGTTGGGCTTTATCATGTTGCTGTCGCTGGTGGTCTAACAGGCACACCGCAAAACAAAATGTGGGAGCGGGCTTGCTCGCGAAGGCGGTGAATCAGTCGACATATGAGTTGACTGAACCACCGCCTTCGCGAGCAAGCCCGCTCCCACATTGATTGGGTCCTGCAGTTGGATCGGGTCAGGCGTCAGCTTTCTTGACCAGCCCATCCGCCCGGAACATCGCCCGGATGCCCCGCACCGCCTGGCGAATTCGGTCCTGGTTTTCGATCAGTGCAAAGCGCACGTGGTCGTCACCATACTCACCAAAGCCAATCCCCGGCGACACACACACCTTCGCCTCAAGCAGCAGCTTCTTGGCAAACTCCAGCGAACCCATTGCGGCGTACGCCTCGGGGATCTTCGCCCAGACGTACATCGACGCCTTCGGGTTCTCGACCATCCAGCCCAGCTCATGCAGGCCTTTCACCAGCACGTTACGGCGCTGACGGTACTGCTCGGCAATGTCTTTCACGCACTGCTGATCGCCTTCCAGCGCCGCAATCGCCGCGACTTGCAGCGGGGTGAAGGTGCCGTAGTCGTGGTAACTCTTGATCCGCGCCAGGGCGTTGACCAGTTCCGGGTTGCCCACCATGAAACCAATGCGCCAGCCGGCCATGTTGTAGCTCTTGGACAGGGTGAAAAACTCCACCGCGATGTCCTTGGCGCCCGGCACTTGCATGATCGACGGAGCTTTCCAGCCGTCGTAGACGATGTCGGCGTAGGCCAGGTCATGCACCACCAGCACGTCGTACTGCTTGGCCAGGGCGATCACCCGTTCGAAGAAGTCCAGCTCCACGCACTGCGCGGTGGGGTTGGACGGGAAGCCGAGGATCATCATCTTCGGCTTGGGGATCGAGCCACGAATCGCACGTTCCAGTTCAGCGAAGAAGTCCACCCCCGGAATCAGCGGCACCGAACGCACCTGGGCGCCGGCAATCACGGCACCGTAGATGTGAATCGGGTAGCTGGGGTTGGGCACCAGCACCGTGTCGCCCTGGTCCAGGGTGGCCAGCATCAAGTGCGCCAGGCCTTCCTTGGAACCGATGGTCACGATGGCTTCTGTTTCCGGGTCGATGTCCACTTCGTAGCGGTCTTTGTACCAGCGCGAAATCGCCCGGCGCAGCCGCGGAATGCCTTTGGAAGTGGAGTAGCCGTGGGTGTCTTCGCGTTGGGCGACGGTGACCATTTTTTCCACGATGTGCGGTGGAGTGGCGCCGTCCGGGTTACCCATGCTCAAGTCGATGATGTCTTCGCCGCGCCGACGCGCAGCCATCTTCAGCTCGGCAGTGATATTGAACACGTAAGGGGGGAGTCGATCTATGCGCGCAAAGCGGCGCGGCGAACGGGGTTCGGCCATTGTTGCCTCGAAATACGTAAGCGCCCGGAACCGTCCGAGCGACGTCGGCCACTGCGGTGGCCTGCGGGGCAGACAATACGGTCGGTGATGGCCAATTGTCCAGATGCTGCAGGAAAAATTTCTGCTTGGAGTGCAACGGGGATATGCCCCTATACTCGACGCGGGTTTGTTCCCTCATAAGAAGGAGACTGTTCAGATGGATCAACAGACAAAACTGCCGTTACAGCCGCGCATGGAAGAGGGCAAGGCCCTGGTGATCGCGGGTGTGCAAGGGCGTTATTCAAAGGCCACGATTGGCGATATTCCCAAGTTGTGGGAGCTGTTCGACAGCTGCTTCACAGAGATCAAGAAACGCGTCGGCGGCGTGACCTATGGCGTGTGCTACAACGCCAAACACGATGAATTTGACTACCTGGCCGGCGTTGAAGTCCCGGCCAAGGGCGATGTACCGAGCAACTTCCAGTCGATTGAAATCCCGGCCCATCGCTATGCCGTGTTCCCGCATTTTGGCCCGGTGCAGGCGCTGGCGCAGACCTATGAACGCATCATGTTCGAATGGCTGCCGGCCTCCGGGTACAAGGTGGTCGGGGCTGATTTTGAGCGCTACAGCGCCGATTTCGATGTGGGTAAAGGCACGGGCTCCGTGGAAATCTGGATCCCCATCAACGCCGAATCCGCCTGACCGCGCCACCGGCAGGAGCGAGCACGTTCGCTCCTGCAGTGGCCTCTCAATACAGCGTGGCCTTGACCCGCTCCGGCATCTCGCGGTCATAGGCTTCGGCGTCGAACGCCCCATCATTCAAGCGCTTGTGAAACGCCCCGGCGGAGGGCAGTGCCGAGCGATCCAGATGCTTTTCCGGGTTCCAGCAATCGGAGCGCACAAAGGCTTTGGAGCAATGAAAATATGCCGCCTCCACCTGCACCAGAATCACCGAACGGGCCGCTTTGCCATTTACCGCAAAGCTCTCCAGCAACTCAGGCTCGATGGAAATCTGCGCCCGGCCATTGACCCGCAACGTCTCGCCAATCCCCGGGATGATGAACAGCAACGCTATGCGCGGGTCCACCACCAGATTACGCAGGGTGTCGAGGCGGTTATTCCCCGGCCGATCCGGAATCGCCAACGTGCGCTCGTCGATGATTCGTACAAAACCTGGCACGTCGCCACGGGGCGAACCGTCGATGCCGTCCGGGCCGGATGAACTCACCACCACCAAGGGTGACGCGCGGACCATGGCCTGGTAATCCTCGTTGAGAAACGGGATTTCCTTGCGCACGGCCCGTTCGTGGGGCAGGCCGTAGAGGGATTCGAGTTGTTCCAGGGTTGTTAGCATCTTCACCAACTCCTTATTGTTTAAAACACCCACGCCAACCGGCGCTCATACCCAATCCGCCCCTTATACGCCTCCCCGCTGTCCACCCAGCCCTGCTGCAAATACAGCCCCATTGCCGCCACATTATCTGTGTCCACCGACAGCTCCAGTGCCTTGATCTGCGGCCAGACCAGGCGCGCGGCGGCGGGGAGGGCTTGCAGGCAGGCTTTGCCAAACCCCAGGCCTTGCTGATGGCGATCGACTTGCAACGCGTGCAGCGTGGCGCTGTGTTCATCCGCCCAATGGGGCAGGCAGGGTGGGCGTTTGAGCAGCAGGAAGGCCACGGGAATCTCGTCGGCGAGTAACGCAAAGCCTGCCACGCCGGGATTCGGATTGACCAGCAGGGTGTTCAGCGCACAGTAGATATCGCCGGAAAAACCCAGTTGTTCGGGATGCACTTCCAGGGCGTTGAGTTGCTGTTGTTGCAGGGCAGTCAACGTCTGATAGGCGACGAGGCGGGTTTCCATCGGCGTAGCATCCGAAATCCTACAAAGAAGCGCGGATTCTAGCGGGTTTGCGGTAGTCGCAATTATTTTTTGCGGGACTGTCGATTGGCCTGGGGCTCAGTCGACTAAGGGTGTCTTCCGTGATTTTTCCCGCAAGGAGTATCGCCATGAGCACCGCAATCAGCAGCTTGATCGAACAATGGAAACAGGCGGTCACCGCCAAGGATGTCGAGAAAATAGTCAGCTTTTACGCAGACGATATCGTCGCGTTCGACGCCGTTAGCGCCCTGCAGTTCAAGGGCAAGGCCGCCTATCAGGCGCACTGGAAGGCGTGCATGGAGTTCTGCCCGGGCCCTGGGGTCTTTGACTTCCATGAGATGCGTATCGTCGCCGGCGATAACAGCGCCTTTGCCCACTGGCTCGCGCACTGTGGCGGCACCGGGCCCGACGGCGTACTCAAGACCTGCTGGATGCGCGTCAGCGCCGGCTACCAGCGCGTTGGCGGCGAGTGGAAAGTGGTGCATGAACATTGGTCGGCACCGTTCGACATGGAAACCGGCGCCGGTCTGTTCGACCTGAAACCTTGAGCGCCGCGAACTATAGTCAGTTGTCCGAAAACGGAGAATCCCATGAAATACCTCTGCCTGATCTATAGCAACGAACAGGTGCTGCACGATTCGCCCGACAGCCCCAAGGACCCGGAATGTTTCGCCTATGGCCAGTCCGTGCAGGCCAGCGGGCGCATGCTCGCCGCCGAGCCGCTGGAGTCGGTGAGCACCGCCACCACCGTGCGCATGCGCAATGGCAAGTTGTCGATCACCGACGGACCGTTTGCCGAAACCAAGGAGCAGCTCGCCGGGTTTTACCTGATCGAAGCCAAGGACCTGAATGAAGCGATCCAGGTGGCCGGCGGCATACCGGCGGCTCGGGTCGGCAGTGTGGAAGTACGCCCCGTGCGTGAATTGAATCTCTGATCACAACAATAAAACCCAGGAGGTTTCCCATGAGCATTCAACCCAAACCCGCCGAATTTGAACTGTCCATCAGTCGCTTGATCGATGCCCCTCGCAGCCGCGTGTTCCGCGCCTGGACCGAGCCGGCCTTGTTGCAGCAGTGGTGGGGGCCACACGGCATGACCACTCCCGAGTGCGAAATGGACCTTTGGGTGGGTGGGCAATTTCGCACGCTGATGCGCGCGCCGGACGGCAGCGAATACCCAACCCAGGGCGTATTCCTGGAGATTACCGCCCCCAGTCGGCTGGTGTTTACCGACGCCTTCACCCCCGGCTGGATCCCTTCGGGCCAGCCATTCATGACCGCAGAAGTTACCTTTGAAGACGTCGACGGCAAAACCCTCTATACCGCCCGCGCCATGCACTGGAGCGCCGAAACCAAGCAGGCCCACGAAGCCATGGGCTTTCACGAAGGCTGGGGACAGAGCCTCGACCGGCTGGTGACGCTGGTGACCGAAGGCCTGCGCGATTGACGGTGCAGGCCCGGGTTGAAGCGGTTTATCGCAGCGAATCGCGGCGCATCCTGGCGACCCTGATTCGCTTGCTTGGCGATTTCGACCTGGCTGAAGAAGCCTTGCACGAGGCGTTCTTCGTCGCAGTCGAGCGCTGGGGGCAGGACGGTGTGCCGGATAACCCCCGGGCCTGGCTGGTCTCGACCGGGCGCTTCAAGGCCATCGACCGTTTACGTCGCCAGGCGCGTTTTACCCCGTTGTTGCAGGCGCAAGCCGATGCGCTGGAAGCGGCAGACTGGAGCGTTGAAGACGTGGAAGACGACCGCCTGCGCCTGATCTTCACCTGCTGCCACCCGGCGCTGGCGGCGGATGCCCAGGCGGCGCTGACCTTGCGTGAGATCTGCGACCTCACCACCGAGGAAATCGCCCGGGCGTTTCTCGCCACGCCCACTAGCATCGCCCAGCGCATCGTGCGGGCCAAGGGCAAGATCCGCGAAGCGAAGATCCCCTATCAGGTGCCATCCCTGGCGGAGTTGCCCGAGCGCCTGGACAGTGTGCTGCGGGTGATTTACCTGGTGTTCAACGAAGGCTATTCGGCGTCCATGGGCGCCGACCTGACCCGTGAAGACCTGACCCGCGAAGCGATTCGCCTGGGCCGTTTGCTGATGGAGTTGTTGCCGGAACCGGAAGTGATGGGCTTGCTGGCGCTGATGTTGCTCCACCAATCCCGGCGCCCGGCACGCACTTCGGCCGGCGGTGAGTTGGTGTTGCTGGATGAGCAGGACCGTTCGCTGTGGGATGCGTCGTTGATTGCTGAAGGATGCGCCCTGGTGGAGAAATCCCTGACCACACGCCGCTTCGGGCCCTACAGCCTGCAGGCAGCGATTGCGGCGGTACACGCTGAAGCCGTGAGCGCCGATGAGACTGATTGGCCGCAGATCGTCGGGCTGTATGACGTGTTGCTTGGAGCGATGCCATCGCCGGTGATCGAGCTGAATCGCGCGGTGGCCGTTGCGATGCGCGATGGGGCGCAGGCCGGTTTGCAATTGGTGGACGGCATTCTGGCGCGGGGGGAGTTGGTGGACTATCACCTGGCGTACTCGGCGCGGGGCGAGTTTTGTCGGCGATTGGGGCGAGTGGAGGACGCGCGGCGAGCGTTTGAACGGGCGCTGGCATTGACCCAGCAAGTGCCCGAAAAGCGCTTTATCGAGCGGCGATTGGCCGAACTCAAATAGTGCAGGCGCCGGAGATCCAAATGTGGGAGCGGGCTTGCTCGCGAATGCGGTGTGTCAGTCAACATTTCAGTGACTGATCCACCGCATTCGCGAGCAAGCCCGCTCCCACATTTGTTCGATGTTGTCTTGATGAATGAGTTACGGCTGCTGACGCGTCGCCGCCAACACGATCTCGCGAATGCACACATGCTGCGGCTGCTGGTAGGCATAGGCAATCGCCGAAGCCACATCATCGGCGCTCAGCACGGTGCCGCCCATGTCCTGTTTCCACGCCTGGTAGCCGGTCTTGATGGCTTCGTCGGTGGTGTGGCTCAGCAGTTCGGTTTCCACCGCGCCCGGCGCAATGGTGATCACACGCACGTTGTGCGGCGACATTTCTTCCCGCAGGTTTTCCGAAATTCCATGCACGGCGAACTTGGTGCCTACATAGGCGACGTGGTTGGGGAAGGTCTTGCGCCCGGCCACCGAGCTGACGTTGATGATGGTGCCGCCCTTGCGCTTGACCATGCTGCCAGCCACCGCATGGATGCCGTTCAGCAGGCCCTTTACGTTGACGTCGAGCATCTGCTCCCACTGTGCCGGGTCCTGTTCGCTGACCGCGCCCAGCAGCATCACGCCGGCATTGTTGATGAGTGCATCGGCCGGGCCGAATTGCGCTTCGGCTTCTTTCACCGCTGCCACCAGCGCAGCGCGATCGGTGATGTCGACACCGCGACTCAAGGTGTTCGGCAACTCCAGCGCATTCAGCCGGTCGATGCGGCGGGCCAGCAGCAACAGCGGGTGGCCGGCGGCCGACAGCAAGCGCGCAGTCGCTTCGCCAATGCCCGAACTGGCACCGGTGATGATGATCAATGGCTTGCTCATGGTGGAACTCCTGAAATAAGAAAAACAAATAACTGAACGTGGAGCGCAGTATATTTAGCCCTCGGCTGGCTGAAAAATGCCTTATTCCTCTGTCTGTCATCGGTATTAACTATGGATGTGCGTCATCTCAAGGCGTTTCTCGCGGTATTCGAGGAACGCAATATCACCGCCGCCGCCCAGCGCCTGTTCATCAGCCAGCCGACGTTGTCGGTGACCATCAAGCAACTGGAAGAAGAACTGGGCGTGGCGCTGTTTCTGCGCCAGCCTCGTGGGGTCGAGGTCAGTGACGAGGCGCGGGTGCTGTACCCGCAAGCCCGGCGCATGGTGGCCGAGGCCGATGCGTTGAGCCGCTTGTTTCGCGGGCGCGAAAACCGCATCGCCCTGGAACTGGGTGTGGAAGGCGATATTGCCGACAGCCAGATCGAAACCTTCCTGCGCATGGCGCACCAGGGCCTGCCGGGTTTGCTGCTGACCTTGCAGGAAGGCTGCGAAGGAGAAGGGCGCCTGGCGGTAGAGGAAATGTGCTGCGAGGACGAATTATTCCTGCCGCTTTGGGAAGAGTCCTACGTGATGGCACTGCCGATTGCGCACCCGATGGCGGCGGGCGGCAAGGAGCAGGCCTGGGCGCCGATCGAAGACTGGATCACCTGCCCGCAGCATGATTCCCACCAACGGCTGATGGCCTTGTACGGCCGCTCGCCCCAGGCGGTGGCCGGGCATGCCGGTTCGTTGACCCAGGCATTGCACATGGTGGCGGCCGGTGTCGGCGTGGCGATGTTGCCGCAGTCGCTGGCGACGGAGCGGGCCGGGGTGGTGATTCGCCCTTGGCACCTGCCGGCACCGACGCGCCGGGTGGGGTTGTGCTTTGCCGCCCAGGCCCTGGAGTTGCCGGCGTTGCGGGCCTTGCATGAGTATTTCCAGAACAACCGCCCGCCGCAGATTGAAGCGGCCTGACGGCGCCTTTGAATTCACCGCAAATTCAATGTAGGAGCTGGCTTGCCTGCGATAGCGGTGGTGATTGACACCGCTATCGCAGGCAAGCCAGCTCCCACATTTGATCTTCATTGTTGCGAATAGTGTGTTCCGCCGTTATTCCAGCATCTTGCCCAGCAACCAACTGCCGGCCGGGCCGGGCGGATGCTGGCGTGACCACAACGCGTCCACCGCCACCGAGCGCGGCCAGCCCCGGGCCTTGATTTCACACAGGTGGTCGCCGCCGAACCGCTCCACCAGCCAGCGCGGCAGCGGTGCCCAGCCAAAACCCAGCTGCGCCATTTCCATCAGCATCAGGTAACTGGGCGCTGACCACACTCGGCCCAGGCCGCGGGTTTCATTCGGGTTGATGATGCTCGCCAGGCGCAGTTCGCGGTGTTGTTCCAGGGTTTGCTGGTCGATGTCCGCAAGGTTCGCCAGCGGATGTCTGGGTGAGACAAACAGCGCGATTTCCGTGCGCTCTTCCACGGTGGTGCTGGTGAGGTCCGGCGGGTAAACCTCCTGCATCTCGATAAACGCAATCTGCGCCCGGCCACTTTGCACCAGGGCGATCAAGTCCTCGCATTCGGCGATCAGGCATTCCAGTTCCAGGTCCGGGTAGCGCTGCTCGAAGGCGCTGAGGGCGGTTTCGAAACGGTCCGACTGGTACGTATCGGACATCGCGATACTCAACTTCGGCTCCAACCCCTGGGATAACTGGCTGGCCGCCAGCTCCAGGCGGCTGCTGGCTTCCAGCACCTGCTCGGCGCGTTGCAGCAGCACATGCCCGGCCGGGGTCAGCGTCGGCTTGCGGCTGCTGCGATCAAACAGCACCACATCCAGGTCAATCTCCAGGCTGGCCACCGCCGCGCTGACGGTGGACTGGCTCTTGCCCAGCTTGCGCGCCGCCGCTGAAAACGAACCGTGGGTCGCCGCCTGCACAAACGCCTGAAGCACTTCGTGGGATGCCATGACTATCGCCTTGATCGATGGTTACTGGTTATGAAGTATCGAGTCAAAGGGTAATGATGGCAACCATCGTCACTCACGGAGAACGGGTCATGACACCCACCAAGTCGATTACTGAACGCGTTTGGCAGGCCATTGGTTTTGAAGGTTTGGCCTTGTTGATCTGTACACCGCTGCTGGCGTGGATCATGGATAAACCGGCCCTGGAGATGGGCGTCGTGACCTTGGCCATCAGCCTTATGGCACTGGCCTGGAACGTGATTTTCAACGGCCTGTTTGACCGTCTCAAGGCGCGCCTGCAACTGTCTGGCGGGGTGTGGACCCGCGTGCTGCATGCGTTGATGTTTGAAGGCGGGCTGGTGGCGATCTGTGTGCCGTTGATTGCCTGGTGGCTGGACATCAGCCTGATGCAGGCGTTTATCCTCGACATCGGCGTGTTGCTGTTTTTCCTGCCGTACACCTATGTGTATCACTGGGGGTATGACGCCGCGCGGGAGCGGATTATGCAGAAACGGATGCGCACCGCGTAGGAGTCCGGCTTGCCGGCGATGGCGATTTTGGATACGTCATCGCCGGCAAGCCAGCTCCTACAGGGGTTGTAGGGCGGCCACAAAATCGAGGAACGCCCGCACCTTGGCCGCTGGCAAGTGCCGCGACGGGTAGAAGGCATACAACGGGAAGCGCTCGTCGGGCCAGTCGGGAAACAACTCGATCAACGCGCCGGATTTCAGCGCCGGTGCCAGCCCAAGGTCGAGCATTTGCGCCACTGCATGGCCGTGTTCGCACACGCTGTACAAGGTCCCGGCATCGTTGACCACCAGCCGCCCGCTGGTGGCGATGTTGACCTGCTCGCCCGGCCGGTGGAATTCCCAGCCAAACGGCCGGCCGGTCTGGGAGTCGCGAAAGTCGATGCACACGTGCTGGCCGTCTTCCAGGTCCTTGGGGTGTGAAGGGCGACCATGCCGCTCGAGATAAGCTGGCGAGGCCAACGTCAGCACCCGCACTTCCATCAGCTTGCGGGCGATCAGCGAGGACGATTGCGGAATGCCAAAACGGATGGCCAGGTCAAAGCCATCCGCCACCAGGTCCCCGAGTTGATCCCGCGTGTGCAGGTCCAACTGCAGCTGCGGGTATTGGCTCATGAATTCACCCAGCACCGGCCCCAGCACCAGCCGCGAAAAGTACGGGTCGATGTTCACCCGCAACCGCCCGCGAACCGTCAGGGCGCTGTCGGCCGCCGAGCTGGCGGCTTCTTCCAGGCCGGCCAGCAGGGGGGCGATTTCCTGGTAGAAACGCCGGCCCTCGTCGGTCAATTGCACCGAGCGGGTAGTGCGGTCGAACAGGCGGATGCCCAAGCGTTTTTCCAGCCGCGAAATAGCCCGGCTGACCCCCGAAGGCGTCATCTCCAGGCTGTCGGCGGCGCGGGCGAAACTGCCGCTGTCGACCACGGCGGCCAGTACGCCCATGCCACCGGCCAGTCCTGGATCAAAACTCATGGGTGATTGCCTGTCAGGTATCCGAAAGCATTGATGCTAGCGGAGAATCCGAGAGCGTTACAGAAACATCCCGCCCGAGGCCTCGACCCGTTGCCCGGTGATCCAGTTGCTGCCGTCGGCCAGCAGGGTGGAAATCGCCCCGCCGATATCATCCGGCAAGCCTGCGCGACCGAGGGCGGTGTTGTTGGCGACCATCGCGTTCACGTCCGGATTGTCGCGCACCACGCCGCCGCTGAAGTCGGTGGCAATCGCGCCGGGGGCCAGGGTGTTCACGGTGATGCCACGGGCACCCAGTTCCTTGGCCTGGTAGCGGGTCAGCACTTCCACCGCGCCTTTCATCGAGGCATAGGCCGAATAACCCGGCAGGCTGAAGCGCGCCAGGCCGCTGGAGATATTGATGATGCGGCCACCGTCGCTGATCAGCGGCAGCAGTTTCTGGGTCAGGAAAAACGGGCCCTTGAAGTGGATCGCCACCAGTTGGTCGAACTGTGCTTCGGTGGTGTCGGCGAAGCTGGCGTGGGCGCCGATCCCGGCGTTGTTGATCAGGAAGTTGAAGTGCGCCTGGCCGAACACGTCCTTCAATACCGAGCCGACCTGGGCGGTGAACGCCTCGAAGGTGGAACTCTGGCTGACGTCCAGTTGCAGCATGGCCGCCTTGCCGCCCAGCGCTTCGACTTGGGCGACCACGGCCTGGGCTTCGTCCGCCGCGCTGTTGTAGGTACCGATAATGTCGACGCCTTGTGCCGCCAGGTGCAGCGCAGCGCTTTTGCCCAGGCCGCGGCTGGCGCCGGTGATGAGTGCGATTTTACGGGTCATGGTGAAGTCCTCGGGGCGTGTGATGGTTAGTGGGACTGAGTGTATTTGTCCGGCCATAACGTGATAAACAGAGCTATGCCGGAATCACTGGCCGGATAAGGCGAACAATCCCATGAACAAACTAGAGTTGCTGCGTACCTTCGTGCGCGTTGCCGAACTGTCGAGTTTCACCCAGGCGGGCGAGAGCCTGGGCTTGCCGCGCTCCACGGTTTCCGAGCATGTGCAGGCGCTGGAAGAGTTGCTGGGCGCGCGCCTGTTGCAGCGCACCACGCGCAAGGTTCAGGCGACCCAGGACGGGCGCGTGCTGTATGAGCGCAGCAAGGATTTGCTGTCGCACATGGAAGAGCTGGAAGGCTTGTTTCGCCAGGATGAAGCGCAGCTGGCGGGGCGCATTCGGGTGGACATGCCCAATGTCATGGCCCGGGAATTGATCCTGCCGCGCCTGCCCGAGTTCATGGACCTGCACCCGCTGATCGAGCTGGAAATCAGCAGCACCGACCGCCAGGTTGATTTGCTGGCGGAAGGTTTCGACTGCGTCTTGCGCGTCGGTGCGCAGCCGGACCAGTCGGTGGTAGCCCGCTTGTTGTGCAGCATGCCGATGATCAACTGCGCCAGTGCTGCGTACCTGAAGCGCCACGGCGTACCCAGGACGCTCGCTGATTTGGCTCACCATCAACTGGTGCATTACGTACGCCCGCTGGGCTCACGCTCCCCAGGGTTTGAATACGTACAAGGCAACAAGGTGCAGCGGATTCCCATGGCCGGGCGCGTCACGGTCAACAGCACCGACGCTTACCGGGCGGCGTGCATCGGTGGCTTTGGCCTGACCCAGGTGCCCGCCCTGGGCATTCACGATCAACTGGCCAGCGGCGAGTTGGTGGCGGTGCTGCCGGACTATCCGGCGCCGGCACTGGACGTGTCCCTGCTGTACGCCGGCCAACGGCATTTGCCGCTGCGGGTGCGGGTGTTCATGGATTGGCTGGCCGCCACCTTGCAGGCTGCTTTCAACGCCGGGCAGACAACTGCTGCGGCGCCAGGAATGCATCATGGAAGTAATCCCGAAACGCCTGCATCGCCGGCGTGAAATCGCGCTCGCGGTGCCAGGCCAGGCCGACGCTCATGGGCGTGACCTTGTCGGTGACGCTCACGGTTTCGATGCGTTTGCCTTCCAGTGACCACGGGCGATGCACCAGGTCTGACAGGATCGCCACGCCGCTGCCGTTGGCGACCATGCTGCGCACTGCCTCCACCGAACTGGTGCGCAGCCGCACCGTGGGGGTTTGCCCGGCCTGTTCCCAGTAGCGCATGGCGCTTTGTTCGGCTTCGTCGACGGTGAGGAAAATGTACGGCTCCCTGGCCACATCGGCGAGGCTCACGGCGGGGCGTTCGCACAACGGGTGATGGCTGGGCAGCCACAGGCGGCGTTCGGAGTTGAAGAGGATTTCCGAGACGATATCCGCGTGGGTGAGGTTGGCGGTGAGCACCACGGCCATGTCGAACTGGCCGTTGAGCAGGCCGTGTTCGATGGCCTGGCGTTCCTGTTCGAACACCTCGATGGTCACGTCCGGGTGCCAGTGTTCCATGCGCTGCAAGTGGTGCGGCAGGAAGTAACCGAGCACGGTGTAGCTGGCGGCCACCCGCAATACGCCGCTGGCGCGGTAGTCCGGCAGCGGGCTGTTCAGGGCATCGTCGACGCTGCGCACAATCACATACGCCCGGTTGAGGAAATGCCGCCCGGCGTCGGTCAGGCTCATGCCCTGGGCCGAGCGCACGAATAGCTGCGCGCCGAGCATCGCTTCCAGCTCCTTGATCGCGGTGGTCACCGCCGATTGGGAGATGTTCAGGTGAATCGCCGCCTGGGAGATCTGGCCGATTTCGGCGGTGGCGACGAAGTAGCGGATTTGGCGCAGGGTCAGGGACATGGTTTCTCCGCTCGTTCCCACGCGGAGCGTGGGAACGATCAGTATCGGGTATCTGATTTTCAGAAGATGGGCCATCTGATAATAGATCTTCCCAAGGGGTCAAGCCGCAGCCTAATTTCCATCGCAAGAACTTCAACGGAGCGACCCCGATGCAGGCAGTGGATTTCAATTCGGACATGGGCGAAGGCTTCGGCCCCTGGACCATCGGCGACGGCGTCGACAGCGAACTGATGGCCTACATCAGCTCGGCCAACATCGCCACCGGCTTTCACGCCGGCGACCCGGGCACCATGCGCCGTACCGTCGAACGCGCCAAGCAGTTGGGCGTGGCGATTGGCGCGCACCCGGGTTTTCGCGACCTCGTCGGTTTCGGCCGACGCCATATCAACGCCCCGGCCCAGGAGCTGGTGGACGACATGCTCTATCAACTCGGCGCCCTGCGGGAAATCGCCCGGGTGCAGGGCCTCACGCTGCAACACATCAAGCCCCACGGCGCGCTGTACATGCACCTGGCGCGGGATGAAGAAGCGGCGCGGTTGCTCGTGGAAAACCTGCAACGGCTGGAGCCCACGCTGCTGCTGTATTGCATGCCGAATTCGGTGATCTGGCGTATCGCCAAGGAACTCGGCCAGCCGGTGGTGCGGGAGTTTTATGCCGACCGTGAGTACGATCTCACCGGCTCCATCGTGTTTACCCGCAATGTGCGGGCGCTGGATCCGGCGACGGTTGCGGCGCGTGTCCTGCGTGCCTGCCAGACCGGCCTGGTGCGCACGGTTGAAGGCGAAGACCTGTTTATCGAATTTGATTCCATTTGCCTGCACAGCGACACCCCCGGCGCCCTTGAACTGGTGGAAGCCACTCGTGAAGCGCTGGATCAGGCAGGCATCGAAGTGCGCACACCCCGCTGACCGACACCGGTGCCCAGACACCGGGTCTGACTGATTTTTTGCCTGCCTTTCTACAATGATTCCAAGAGGAACAGACATGGCTGAATCTTCCCCGATCCGCTACAGCTTTGGCGGTGATGAACACCTGTTTGCCGAGGTCAGCGAGAGCATGTCCCTGGAGGCTTTCTTCAAGGGCATGGCCGTCACCCGCGCGGTGGAACGCCTGGCCCTGGACGGTGTGCTGGACGTCTGCCTGGCAAATGCCTCGTTCCAGATTCGCTTCGACCCGGACCGCATCGCGCCCCACGTGCTGCTCGACGCGGTACAAAGCGCCGAAGCCCAGGCCGTGGCCGAACGCACCTTGCACACCCGCATCATCGAAATCCCGGTGCTGTACAACGACCCCTGGACCCATGAAACCCTGATGCGCTTTCGCGACCGTCATCAGGACCCGACCGGTACCGACCTGGAATACGCAGCGCGGATCAACGGCCTGGCGGATGTGGACGCGTTTATCGCGGCCCACAGTGGCGCGCCGTGGTTTGTCTCGATGGTGGGGTTTGTGGCGGGCTTGCCGTTCATGTTCCAGATGGTGGAGCGCGAGCGGCAGTTGCAGGTGCCCAAGTACCTGCGCCCACGCACCGACACGCCGAAATTGACCCTCGGCCATGGCGGCTGCTTTGGCTGTATCTATTCGGTACGCGGCGCCGGCGGTTACCAGATGTTCGGCGTCACCCCGGCGCCGATCTACGACCCGCAACAGCAACTGGCTTACCTGAAAGAGCACATGGTGTTCTTCCGCCCCGGCGACATCGTGCAGTTCAAACCCATGGACCGCGACGCCTATGACCTGGCCGTGGCAGAAGTGGACGCAGGGCGCTTCGACCTGCGCATCCGCCCGGTGGAGTTTTCCCTCGACGCCTTTCTCGCCGACCCCATCGGCTACCCGAAAACCTTGCAGGAGGCGCTGGCATGATCAAGGTACTCAAACCCGGCCTCGCCACCTCCGTGCAGGATCTTGGCCGCGAAGGTTATTACCACCTCGGCATCCCGCCATCCGGCGCCCTGGACCAATACGCGTTGAGCGCGGCCAACCACCTGGTGGGCAACCCCATCGGCGCTGCCGGGCTGGAATGCACGTTGATCGGGCCGGAGCTGGAGTTTCAGCAGGATGCCCTGGTGGCGTTGTGCGGGGCGCTGATGTCGCCGCGCCTGGACGGCGTGGTGGTGCATCAGGACACCGCGTTTGAAGTGCGGGCCGGGCAAGTGCTGCGCTTTGAATTTCCCAGGGCCGGCGCGCGGACTTACCTGGCGGTGGCCGGTGGCATCGATGTGCCGCTGGTGTTAGGCAGCCGCTCGACTTACACCCTCGGCGCATTGGGCGGGTTTCAGGGGCGGCGGCTGGTGGAGGGTGATGAACTGCCCGTGGGCGAAGCCAGCGGCAAAGGCCGGGCGGGGAACAGTTTGCCCATGGTGTTGCGCCAATCGGTGGGTGGGGACGTGACCCTGCGGGTGGTGCCGGGGCTGTATTACGAGCGACTGACGCCCGCCGCCAAAAGCAGCTTTTTTGCCGAGCCCTGGACGGTGGGGTCGGAGGCCGACCGCATCGGCTATCGCTTCAAGGGCGGCAATGCCTTGAGCTTTCAGCCACGGGAACAGCCGTTTGGCGCCGGGTCCGATCCGTCGAACATCGTCGACAGTTGCTACCCCATCGGTTCGATCCAGGTGCCGGCGGGCCTGGAGCCGATCGTGCTGCACCGGGACGCGGTGTCGGGCGGGGGCTACGCGATGATTGGCACGGTGATCAGTGCCGACCTGGATCTGATCGGGCAGATGCAACCGAACCAGCGGGCGGGGTTTGTGGCGGTGACGCTGGAGGAAGCGTTGGAGGCGCGGCGGGTGTACAAAAAGCGGCTGAAGGTGATGGGTGGGTTGTTTAGCACCTGAACTCACCACTGAACCCAATGTGGGAGCGGGCTTGCTCGCGAAAGCGGAGTGTCAGTCAATAAGTCTGTGACTGAGCCACCGCATTCGCGAGCAAGCCCGCTCCCACATTTTTATCGGGTTGTGTCAGAACAATTGGGTGAATAGCCAGTACAGGCTGCCCGACAACAGAATCGCCGCCGGTAACGTCAGCACCCAGGCCATCAGCAAGTTGCGGATGGTCTTCATCTGCAAGCCACCGCCGTTCGCCACCATGGTCCCGGCCACACCCGACGACAACACATGGGTGGTGGACACCGGCAAGCCATACATGTCTGCCGCGCCGATGGTCAGCATCGCCACCATCTCGGCGGATGCGCCCTGGGCGTAGGTCAGGTGGGTCTTGCCGATCTTCTCGCCCACGGTCACCACGATACGTTTCCAGCCGACCATGGTGCCGAGCCCGAGGGCGATGGCCACGGCGATCTTGACCCACAGCGGGATAAACCGTGTGGCGTTGTCGATCTGTTGCTTGAACAGTTGCAGCTTGTTCTGGGTGTCGGCGTCGAAGTTGCCGACCTTGCCCTTGTCCATCAGGCGGATGGTTTCGCTGGTCAGGTACATGTCGTTACGCACGTTGCCCACGGCCTCGGCCGGTACGGCGGCGAGGGAGCCGTAGCTCTTCACTTCCTCACCGATATGCCCGGTGATGGCGGCCAGGGCGGGCACCAGTTCCGGGGTGGCTTCCTTGGTGCGTACGTAGGTCGACAAGGTGCCGCGAGAGTCGGCGGGGGCCAGTTGCGGCGCCGCTTTTACCAGGGCGGCCTGGGTGACTTCGGCCACCGCGGCAAACTGCAACGACTCACCGGCCGGCATGGTGCGGTTCAACGCGTAGGCCATCGGCAGGGTGCCCACCAGGATCAACATGATCAGGCCCATGCCCTTCTGGCCATCGTTGGAACCATGGGCAAACGACACACCGGTGCAGGTGGCGATCAGCATGCCGCGAATCCACCAAGGCGGCGGGGTATCGCCTTTCGGCGCTTTGTACAGCGAGCGGTTTTTCACGAAGGCCCGCAGCGCCAGCAACAGCAGGGCAGCGAAGGCGAAGCCGATCAGCGGCGACAGCAGCAGCGCATAACCGATCTTGATCGCCTGGCCCCAGTCCACACCGCTGGTGCCGTCGCGGCCATGCATCAGGGCGTTGGCCACGCCCACGCCGATGATCGAGCCGATCAAGGTGTGGGACGACGACGCCGGCAACCCCAGCCACCAGGTGCCGAGGTTCCACAGGATCGCGGCGATCAACAGCGCGAAGATCATCGCAAAGCCGGCGGAGGAGCCGACCTGCAAAATCAGCTCTACCGGCAGCAGGGCGATGATGCCGAACGCCACCGCGCCGCTGGATAGCAGCACGCCGAGGAAGTTGAAAAAGCCCGACCACACCACCGCGAAATGCGGTGGCAATGAGTTGGTGTAAATCACCGTGGCCACCGCGTTGGCGGTGTCGTGGAAGCCGTTGACGAACTCGAAGCCCAGGGCGATCAACAGCGCCACGCCCAGCAGCAGGAACGGCGTCCAGGTGGTGACCACCGTGCCCAGCTCGTGCATGTCGTGCATCAGGCTGTAGGCGGTGAACAACAGGCCCATGGCGAGTACGGCGAAGAAAATGATCACCGTCACCAGGCCCGGTTTTTTGTCCAGGCGCGGTTTGAGATCGTTGGTGACGGAGGCGGTGGAGGCGGTCAGCGAAGGGGTTGCCATGCCGGAACATCCAGTGTTGAGGGAGGATATCCGTCATGATCGTTGCAGAATGTTACAGAGATGCTGCGGTAAATCAGTGTTTAGGGAATTGAAGTTGCCGCCGGTCTATAAAACACCGCCGATAAAATGTGGGAGCTGGCTTGCCAGCGATAGCGGTGTATCAGTCACCACCGCTATCGCAGGCAAGCCAGCTCCCACACTTGATCGCATTTCAAATTCAATAATCCTTGCGCTTGCGAAATGCCCAGCGTCCGGCAATCAGGGTGAATGTCGCCACCAGCGCCACCAGAATCCAGAAGCCTTCCGGGTCTGTGGAGAGCGGCACGCCACCAACGTTCATGCCAAAAAAACCGGCAATGATGTTGATCGGCAACGCCAGCACCGTGACCACGGTCAGGGTGAACAACGTGCGGTTGCTCTGTTCGTTGAGGTTGGCGGCGATCTCTTCCTGCAGCAGCTTGATGCGCTCACCCAACGCCATCAGGTCGTTGATGATCAGCGCAAACTCCTCGGTGGATTTGCGCAGCTCTTTCACGTCTTCCTTCTGCAACCACTGGGGCGGGCGATTGAGCAGTCGCAGCAACGAGCCCGGCTCCAGCGCCAGCAACCGTTGCAGGCGCACCAGCACCCGGCGCGCGGCACCCAGTTCGGCGCGGTTGGTGGACAGGCGTGACGACAGCAACTGGTCCTCGATCTGGTCGACGCTGAGGCTGGTCTTGCGCACGATCTGTGTCAGCACCTCGCCCTGGTCCCGCAGCAAATGCACCAACAGTTCCAGCGGCGAGCGAAAGTGTTCACCGGCCTTCACCGACGAGCGCAGCTTGTCCACCGAATGCAGCGGTTGCAGGCGCGCGCTGATCAGCAGCCGACTGCGGGCGCACACCCATAAGGTGGAAATGTCTGAAGACACCATGCTGCTGAAGTTGAAGACCACGTCGTTGACCACCGCCAGCAAGGCCGAGTCCACGTGTTCGATGCGGGTGGAGCGTGAGCCTTCGTGCAAGGCTTCGAAGAATTCTTCCGGCAGGTTCAGGTGCGCCTGCATCCAGCGCTCACAGGCGGCGTGGGCCAGGTTCAAATGCAGCCACAGAAATTCGTCGGGGTCTCCGGGCTGCTGCAAGGCCGCAAGGGCAGTGGCTGAATCAATCTGTTCGCCCTTTTCACCGGGGCGGAAACGAAAACCGTAGAGCAAGCCAAACAGGTCTGAGTCCTGGTGGCTGTGGTCGATGCTGTGGTTCATGGAGGCTCGCAGGGAAAGTGCCTGTAGGAAATTTCACAGGTTCACTTGAGCGCATCATGGCAACAGGATTTGACGGTTTTGTGACGGTTTGAGGTGGCCGTCAATCGCCTGCGGGCAAACTGAAGCTGAACACCGTGCCGTCCTGCTCGCTGGAAGACACTTCCAGCCGCCCGCCATGGGCGTCGGCAATCTGTTTGACGATGTACAACCCCAGGCCCAGCCCGGCCTGGGGCAAGGCGCCCGTCGGTCGGGAGTAGGGCTGGAACAGCAGCGGCATGGCTTGCTCACTGATCAGCCCAAGGTTTTTCACCGTTAACTCAAACGTGCCGGCGTTGACCTGTGCACTGACCTCAACCGGCCCTTCGGGACTGCCGTGGCTGATGGCGTTGGCCACCAGGTTGGAGAGCAATTGCGCGAGCCGCTCGCGGTCGCCTTTCACACCCTTGAGATTGCCGATGCGGGCGTGGATCAGCCGCTTGGGGTGCACGTGCTGCACCTCTTCCACCACATGCTGCAAAGTGTCTTCAAGCCCGGTGCATTCACTGATGTTCACCGGGATGCCGCTGCCCATTCGCCCGCGGGCAAAGTCCAGTACGTCCTCCACCAGTTGCGAGGCGCGGCGGCCGCTGGCCAGCATGTGCCGCACCAGGGTGTCGGTGGCCGGGTCCGGGTGTTTGCGCAGCAGCCGTTCGGCGCCGACGTTGATGGCGAACAGCGGGTTGCGCAGGTCGTGGCCGAGCACGGCGATGAATTGTTCGCGCAGTTCGGCGGTTTCCCGCTCCTGCTGCAGGTCGGCCTCGGTCTGCTGGAGGCTTTCTTCGGCTTCGATCTGCAGCGACAGCACCCGGGCAAACGACTCCATGGTCGACTGGATGGTGCTGCTGCGCAGTTGCGCCGGGTTCGGGTCCAGGGCACAGATGGTGCCGAAGAAACGCCCGTCGGTGCGGAACACCGGCACCGAGATGTAGCTTTCAAAGTGGTAGATGCGCGGCGTGTGGTGGTCGCGGTACAGCGGGTCTTCGCTGGCTTTGTCGATCACGATCGAGACGTGGGAGTCGCGTATTTCGTGGCACAGGGTGGTGGTCAGGTCCAGCTCGCCACCCACGGGCAGGCCGAAGTCCAGTTGGTCGCGCACGGCGCAGGCGGTCCAGGAATCGTCGGTGACCCGGGCCACGGCCGCAAAACGCAAGCCGGTCATCTCGCTGACTACCTGGAGAATCGCCGGGACGGCGCTGATTCTGCCAATGGTGGCAATGTCGACGGCTTTTTGCCCCATGGCGAACGGTTCCGGTCCTGATGCTGCTGGCGTTGTGCCTTGGCTGATGGTTGGGATTCTAGCGAGCTTGGCGGCGTAAGGTACAAATTCGTTCACGCTAATTAGACTAATTGCTCTTCTGGGCGACGAGCGCGCATAAAAAAGCCGCGCGGCCCGAAGGCGGCGCGGCGTTTTTGCGGTTCAACTCAAGTGTCTTGCTTGTTTTCCAGGACTTCGCCGGTCTTGGCATCCAGCTTCACGTCCCACTTCACGTTGCTGGTGTCACGCAGTTCGGTCTCGTAGACCAGGCGGCCGGCTTTGTCTTCCAGTTCGGTGTCAACGATGGTGGCGCCTTTGTGCTGGGCCACGGCCTTGGCGTTGAGCTTTTCAAAATCCATCACGGCACCGGACTTGAGCAGGCTCGGAATCTGGTCCGGGCGAACATCGGCCTGGGCCAAACCGGCGGTAAGGGTCAAGGCGGCAGCAGCGAACAGAGCGGTCAGGTTTTTCATGGTGTGATCCTTTGGGGTGAGCTGTTTAAGTGGGATCAGGTTAACCAGCGCAACTTAACTCACCCTTAAGATTGCGCCGTTTGTTCAATCGGCGGCGAGTGCGGGGTTTCATGCTGGCGTCTCACTTACGGGAGGCACAGATGAAACAGTTAATGGCCTGGGTGTATGCGCCCTTGTTCTGGGCGGGGTTTATCGGGTGGGCGCTGTGGCTGGTGCAGAGGGATGCGCTGCAGTGGCTGGGGCTGGTATTTGTTCTGGCGGTGGCGGTGTCGTTTATCGCCGAGTGGTGGTTGCCCTATGAGCCGCAGTGGAATCGCAACCAGGGTGATCGTCGTCGCGACTTGATTCACGCATTGGTCAATGAGGGCCTCAATGCGGCGGGCTTGTTGATCTTGCCGGTGCTGACCGCGCTGTTGGCCGTCGACGGTGTATGGCCGCGGGCGTGGCCGCTCTGGGCGCAATTGCTGCTGGCGATCTTCATTGCCGATGCGGGCATCACCTTGATGCATTACGCCAGCCACCGAGTCGCTGCCTTGTGGCGCCTGCATGCGGTGCACCACAGCGTGCAACGGCTGTATGGCTTCAATGGCTTGATGAAGCATCCGTTGCACCAGATGCTGGAAGCCACGGCCGGGTTGACGCCGTTGATCCTGCTGGGCATTCCCACGGAGGTGGCGCTGCTGCTGGCCCTGGCGATTGCCGTGCAGCTGCTGTTGCAGCATTCCAATGTCGACATGCGCCTGGGGCCGCTGCGCTGGGTGTTCGCCTGGGCGCCGGTGCATCGTTTTCATCACATGAAATATGGCCGGGCTGGGGATGTGAATTTCGGCTTGTTTTTCAATCTGTGGGATTGGCTCTTGGGCACGGCGTTTTACAGCCATGACTATCGAATGGGGCAGGGCGACTTGGGGATTGGCAGCCGGCCGGATTTTCCGCGGGAGTATGTGGCGCAGTTGCGCGATCCGTTCAGGACGGTGCAATTGAGCAAGGAGCCGCCGGTTCCCGTCGGTCTAGTCGAGGATTCGTACGTGCAGGTTGCGCGACGACGCCCCGGCCGTGACGCCGAATAGTTGTTTCATGGTCCGGGAAAAATGCGCCGAATCGGCGAACCCGGCGCCATGGGCAGCCTCGGTCAGGGTGCTGCCGCCGAGCGCCAGTCCCAGCGCCACTCGCAAGCGCCGCCACAACACCAGGCGACGTACCGGCAAACCCAGTTGGTTGGCGAACAAACGTTCCAGCTGGCTTAACGAAACGTGCGCCGCCTGTGCCAGGGCTTGGGCCGAGACCTTGCCACTCAGTTGCTGATCCAGCGCCGACAGCGCGCGCTCCACCCTGGCATCTTCCAGTGCGCGTCTCGGCAATTGGCGCAGCGTGCGCTCGAGTGCTTCCAGGGACCGTTCACTGTCGGCCAGGGCGGCCTGCAAAGAGTCGAAGTCAAAGGCGCCGGGTTCGGCATACACCATCAATACCTCACCATGGGTTTGGAGGATGGCGTGGGGCATTCTGGACGGGATAAACAGGCGATGGGCCGTGGTGGCACGGCCATCGAGGCTGGCCGTGACCGGCCCGCCCGCGGAGAACATCAGCTGATGGGCATAGTGTGCATGGGGCGCGGTGCGCCCCGGTGTGCCCTGGATCAGCCCGTAGTCAGGCCCGAGCCACAGGCGACCTGACCATTCGGGGCTCACTCAGTAACCGTTGTCCTGCAGCAGGTCGGCCACACTCGAGGACGGCCAGCGTTTGTAGTACTTCAGCAGTTCGGCGGCGCGGTTGGTGAAGATGCCGTCGACGCCGGCTTTCATCACCTTGTCGAAGTCCACCGGCTCATCCACGGTGTACACGTGCACCAGCAAGCCCTTGTCGTGGGTCAACTGGTTCATCTCGGGTTTGACCAGGTCGGAGTAGCTCTGGTCGCCGAGGTTGGTCAGTTGTGCCGAAGGGCCGGTACCGATGGCGCCCAGGCTCTTGGCCTCGTCGATCCATTTTTCGAACTCGGCGGCGTCCTTCGGCTCCTGCTTGGCGTAGTAGGCGGCTTTGCTCGGCTCGCCGGACTCGGCGAAGGGCACCTTGGATTTCGGTTCGATGCTGCCTTCACCTACCCACAACAGCAGGATTTTCGGGGTGTTGGGCATCTCTTTTTGCAGTTCTTTCAGGCTGTCTTTCTCAAAGGTTTGCAGCACCACGCGGCCCTTGCCCTGGCCTACGCCGATGTTTTTCTGGGCCTGGTTGGAGCCGGTGGAGCTCAACCAGCCTTTATCCAGCAGCTTGTTCTTCAGGTCGGCCTCGATGCCCGGGAATTGCTTCGGCTCTTTGGTTTCGATGTACAGGCCGGGTTTGTGCTGCGGATTGCCTTCGGCGATCTTGATGATTTCGTCCAGGCTGAGGATTTTCAGGCCGACGAAGCCCGGGCGGGCACGGTCCGGGTAGGCGGCGTTGAACCAGCTGCCGGCGTCCAGGGTTTTAAGCTCGGCCCAGGTGAATTCGTTGGCCGGGCTGTCCTTGCGCTCGGGGAACTTGGTGGCGACGTCGGTGGTGCGTTGGAGGTTGTTGTCATGCAGGGCGAATAGCACGCCGTCCTTGCTGCGTTGCAGGTCCATTTCCAGGTAGTCGGCACCCAGGTCGCGCGCGACTTTGTAGGCGGCGGCGGTGGATTCCGGTGCATCGAAGGAGGCGCCACGGTGGGCAATCACGGCGGGGTGCGGAATGCCTTCGTTGGTGGCCAATTCGGTAGGGCTGATCGGGCTTGCCGCCTGTGCGTGGCCAAGGCCCAGCATCAGGGCCAGCAGCAGGGCACTCTTGGTAAACGTGACAGGCATATGCGAAGTCCTTTCGTGGAGGTAACTTTGAGAAGGGCTCCTTTTTAACAATTGCTTGCGAATGGCGCTATCACCAAACCGACATTAACGTGTTCACCGGCCATTTTTCTGCACTTTTGTGCGGTGCGATGCAGTACTCTTGCCTTGAATTGCCCCATCAGAGGGCAGATTTTCCTGCCACGCGTGTAAACCATCTTTCCAGTCCAAGTAGGACTTTTCAGTGAGGTTTACCATGCGCATCACCTCCGAGCTTATCTGCCAGGCCGCCGACCAACTCCAGGGTTTTGTCGGCCTGAACCGCATGACTGGCCAGTACATCGTCCGTTTCAGCGAAGACTCCTTCGGCATGGACGTGGCCGATGACGGCATTATCCCAACCGCCGAGTTTGTCTGGCTGCCGGTCGACGGGCAGGCCATGACCTTGTCCCGCGAGCGGATCCAGTTGTTGCTGGACCAGAACATCGACGATCGCATCAACATCACGGAACCGCTGCGGGTGTACATGCGTCGGGTGGAGATTCCACAGATCAGTGCGGTGCGCAGTCTGGTCAGTTGAGTGCCGCATAGCCCTGCGGCTGGAGCGCTTTTTGTGGCTAGGGAGCTTGCTGTGGTGAGGGAGCTCGCTGTGGCAGGGAGCTTGCTGTGGTGAGGGAGCTCCCTCACCACACAAGCTCCCTCACTACAGCAAGCGCCCTCACCACAGAGCCTCCCTTGTCCACATTAAGTGTTTTACACAGGCTGAGGTTTCAGCGCTCGAACGCGTAAGACCGCTCCACCTTGCACACTCGTGTATGGCACGCCAAGTACCAGGTGGCGCGGCCCTGTTCGCGCACCTCAGTGTGTTCGGCGTGCTGCTTCCACGCCAGGATCGCGGCTTCGCTGCTCCAGTAGGACACCGTGATACCCAGCCCGTCGTCCCCGCGCGCCGATTCCACGCCGAGAAAACCGGGTTGTTGCCGGGCCAGTTCCAGCATGCGGTCGGCGGCTTGTCCGTAACCGTTGTCACCTTCAGTGCGCAATGAACTGAACACCACGGCGTAGTACGGCGGTTTGGGTGTCTTGGCGATCATGCGCAGGCCTTCAGCAGCGCAATGGCCAGCGGCGGGGTGACGTCTTTAAGCGCCGCACGTTCCGGCTGGAACAGGGTGGCGACAAAAAACGGATGGCCCAGCAACTCCACCGCCCGCAGGTCACCCGCCGAGTCATGGCCGCTGGCAATCAGGTCGGCTTCCAGCAATGCGCTTTCGAACGCTGGATTGATGCCATAGCGGCAACGGTAGCCTTCATGGATATCCAGGGTGGCGTAGGCCTCGGCGATGCGGGTATAGGCCATCAAGCGGATGGTGTCGGTCGCTTCCACCAGCGCACAGGTCAGGGGCGTGAGTACTGCACGGGGCGAATCGGGAGCCAGTTCGCCGTGTTCTGCGTCGGCCCAGCCCAGCACGTTGCGGGCATATTCCAGCACCGCGTGTTGAAAACCGCCGCAGGTGCCGAGGAAAGGGCGCCGCTGTTCACGGGCATAACGGATGGCCAGCAGGGCGCCGTCCAGATCACGGTAAGGGCTGGCGGGGACGCACCAGAAGCCGTCGTAGTGCTGCAGTTGTTCGGTGGATTTGATCGTGTCGGTGGCCAGCCAGTCGAACCGCACCGTCAGGCCCAGCGCCGCGCCGGCCTGTTGCAACGCCAGGGGAATGGCCTGGTGGGCGGTGACCTGTGCATCGTAGTCGCCGATCAGGGCCAGGTGCAGGGTGGTTTTATTCATCGAGGGTATCCGTGGCTTGTTGAGTCCTGGCGCTCACTATAGATTGGCGTTCACGCAATCAATATTGGCGTTAACACACATGTTCAATGCAGCGGCGCACTATCAGATCGACTACCCAGACCTTTCCCTGATCCTCGCCCTGGTGCGCGGCGGCACGCTCGCGCGGGCGGCGGCGTTGCTGCGGGTGGATGTGTCTACGGTGTTTCGCGCAGTGCGGCGGCTGGAGACGGCATTGGGCCAGACGCTGTTCGAAAAGAGCCGCGCCGGCTACCTGCCCACCACCTTGGCCACCACCCTCGCCGAGCAGGCCGAACGTGCCGAACAGGCGCTGGAGGCAGCACGGGTGGGAGTGGAGCAGGGCGGTGAAGTGATCAGCGGTACGGTGCGCCTGACGTGCACGGACTCGGTATTGCAGTCACTGTTGCTGCCGGCCCTGGCGCAGTTCATGCCGGGCTACCCGGCGTTGACCCTGGAGCTGAGCACGTCCAATGACTTCGCCAACCTCAGCCGCCGCGATGCGGATATCGCCCTGCGCCTGACCAAGGCACCGCCCGAGCATCTGGTAGGACGTTGCCTGGGCACGGTGTCGTATCGGGTGTGCGCCAGTGCCGACTATTCCCGCCAGCATGGGGGGGAGGAACTGGCGGCCCTGAACTGGATCGCGCCGGATGACTTCCTGCCGGATCACCCCACCGTCACCTGGCGGCGCCAGCACTTGCCGGGAGTGATGCCAGCCTATCGCTGCAACAGCATGGTTTCGGTAACCGAGCTGGTGCGCGCGGGACTCGGCGTGGCCGCGTTGCCGGATTACCTGCTGGGCGCGGGTCTGGAACCGTTGAGCCCGCCGCTGGTGGGGCACGACACCGCCCTGTGGCTGCTGACGCGCCCCGATTGCCGGGCCTTGCGCTCGGTGGTGACGTTATTTGATCAGTTGGGCCAGCATGTGCGCTTGCCGGTGAGATAACTGTGGGAGCTGGCTTGCCTGCGATACAGGCGCTGTGGTGCATCAGGCATACCGCGGTGATGCAATCGCAGGCAAGCCAGCTCCCACACTGGATGCGTGGGAGGGTCAGGTCTTGCGCACGAATTGGTCGTGCATTTCGCTGGTCAGCCCTTCGATGCGTTCGGTCAGTTGTTTGGTCATCTCGGTGAGCTTGGTGTTCTGCTCCAACAGTTCCAGCAGTTGCTTGGTGGTCTGCGCCGCCTGGGCCTGGCGTTCGGTGTTGGCCACGGCCAGGGCTTCGCGGTGCTGGGCGTCGGCGTCGGATTGGGCCTTGTCCCGTGCGGCCTGGCGGGTCTGGGCGAGCAAAATCAAAGGCGCGGCGTAGGCCGATTGCAGGCTGAACGCCAGGTTCAAGAGGATGAACGGGTAGACGTCAAAGTGCGTGATGCCGGTCATGTTGAGCACGACCCACAGAATCACGATTGCCGTTTGCGCCCCCAGGAACGTCGGGGTGCCAAAGAAGCGCGCGAAGGCTTCGGCTTTCAACGCAAAGGTGTCGTTGCCAAAGGTCGGCGCGAGATGGGCGTGTTTACGATGAAAGCGCAGGTGGTCAACGTTGGCTTCAGGTTTATCCGGGGTCATGGCGGGCTCGAATCCGTGGCGTAAGACAAGCCACCACTATAGACCGAGCCCTCGGCCTGGCACATGAAGAAGCCTGTCGCTTACCTGTTGCCCCGTTCATTGGCAAACGCACTCACAGCCTGCACCGCCTCGCTGGCGCCTTCGCGAATCTGCAGGATCACCGTACCCGCCTGGTTGGCCAGGTCCACGCCCTGGGCGGCGCGGTCGCGGGTACCGTCCATGCTGTCGATGGCCTGGCGGGTTTCGGTCTGGATCATCTCGATCATCGACGAAATCTCGGCCGTTGAACCGCTGGTGCGCGCCGCCAATTGCCGCACTTCATCGGCCACCACCGCAAAGCCACGCCCTTGTTCGCCGGCGCGTGCGGCTTCGATGGCAGCGTTCAATGCCAGCAGGCTGGTCTGGTCGGCAATCCCGCGAATGGTGTTGACGATGGCGGTGATCTGCTGCGAACGCTCGCCCAGCTTGGCGATCAGCGCGGAAGAACCGTCGATATTGGCGGCAATCTCACGCATGCCGGTGGCGGTCTGCTGGATCACCTCGGCGCCTTTTTCGGCGATGTCCCGGGTTTGCAGCGAGATGTGATAAGCCTGGGTGGCGCTTTGCGCGTCGGCCGCGTGTTTCTCCACCATGGCCGTGACGTCGGAGGCGTATTTCACCACCTTGCACAGGCGCCCGCTGGCGTCGTACACCGGGTTGTAGTTGGCTTCCAGCCACACCACCTGGCCGTTTTTGTCGATGCGTTCGAATTGGCCGTTGAACAGCTCACCCTGGTTCAGCCGTCGCCAGAAATCGCTGTAGGCGCTGCTGTTGGCCAGCTCCGGTGTGCAGAACATGCGGTGATGCTTGCCCTGCACCTGCGCCAGGTTGTAGCCCATGCGCTGCAGGAAATTCTGGTTGGCGCTGATGATGGTGCCGTCGAGGTTGAACTCGATCACCGCCATGGCGCGGTCGATGGCCTGCAACTTGGCGTTGGCTTCACTCTCGGCCTGCATTTTCGGGGTGACGTCCATGGCGTACTTCACCACTTTCACCACGCTGCCGGACTCGTCGCGCACCGGGTTGTAGCTGGCCTCCAGCCAGATCGGCTGGCCGCCGCTGGTCACGCGCTCAAAGGTGCCGGACTGGAATTGGCCGTTGCGCAATTGCGTCCACAGCTGGCCGTACTCGGCGCTGCGGGCAAAGGCCGGGGTGCAGAACAGGCGGTGGGACTGGCCCACGACTTGGTCGGCGGTGTAGCCCATGGCCTTGAGGAAATTCTCGTTGGCCCGCAGGACTGTGCCTTGCAGATCAAATTCAATCACCGCCATGGAGCGGTCGATGGCGTCGAGAAGGCTGGCTTGCTGGGCAAGGGTGGCTTGCAGGGTACTGATGGTTTTTTTATGGGCGTTGAATAGCATGGTCGTGTGCTCGGGGGAAGCAAGCGTCAGGGGTATCCATGGGGGCGCCTGCCACCGTAAGGCCTGGCCATACGGCAAACGTGCTCATTGCCAGCTTCCTTGTGCTGGCAGCGGGGTGGAACAGCGGGTTCTGAGTCGTATGGCCGGCAAGAAGTTCTATGCCAGTCGACCAATGGCGGCATTATGCTATCGGTCGGCGACGGGCGCGTTTAATTCAGACGAGATGCAGAGGGCGGGATTCAGGCGGAATGGGCGACCACGTAGTCGCTGATATTGACTCGGTTACGGCCGGTGTCCTTGGCCGCGTACAGCGCGCGGTCCGCTGCGTTGAGCCACATGGCCGCGTCGGTGAAGGTGCTCTGGAAAGACGCCAGGCCAATGCTCAGGCTGACCCGCAGTTCGGGGATTTCCGGGTTGCGGTAATTGCTGAACACCTCGCGCATGCGTTCCATGACTTGCGCGGCCTGTTCCATGGGCATGTCCGGAAGAATCACACAGAACTCGTCGCCGCCGTATCGCCCGGCCAGGTCGTTTGCCCGCAGGTTGCGTCGAAGTTCCAGGCTTAGTTGGCGCAGAACCTGGTCACCGATGATGTGCCCATAGCTGTCGTTGATCTGCTTGAAATGGTCGATGTCGATCAGCGCGATGGTGGCGTTCCCATGTTGTTGCTGGCACTTGTGAAACTTCAGGTGCAGCAGGTCTTTCCAAGAACCGTGGTTGAGCAGGCCGGTGAGGCTGTCGGTGCGGCTCAAGGCGCTCAGGGCGCGTTTGTGTTCCGACAATTTGATCGCCAGGCGGTAGCAGACCATGCCCAGCGCCATGGGATACAGGGTCAGCATCGGCAGGCAGGCGTAGACCTGGACCAGGCTGACGTCGGGATTGAAGTGGATGCCAAACAGCAGCCAGGACACGCCGATACCTGCCAGTTGCGCCACGATGCCGTGGAGGAACAGGCGTTTGCCGCCGGCGGCGACGTTGTTCATGGTCATCATCGACAGGATGGTCACGGCCGTCAGTGGCGTGAATTGTGTAGTCGCCGCCCAGAACCCGCCGAGCAGTGAGTCGTAGAGCAGGTTTCGCCGTTCCGCCTTGTAGGGGAAATCGGAGCGGGTCGAAAGTTGATAGGCCAGGTGCGCCCAGCCAAAACCATTGAACAGCAGCAACGCCCAGACCCAGCCTGGCATTTGCAGTGGGTAGAGCGCGGCGATGACGCTGATGCAGCCGATGCCCAGGCCGATGATCCTTGGCCTGTAGATACGTCTGGCAAATGACAGCCCTTTGCCTCGTTGGTTTTCCATAGATTCCTGGGTCGATTCTTTTTTTGCAGGTACGACGGCACACGTGATCGGGAAAACCACTGGTCGGATAATACGTGTGAATATTGTCAGTTATTCGCGTGGGAATAATCAGTGTCCTTCCAGGCCATTTGCAAAGGACACGCGGCGAATCAGATAAAAACGACCTTGGATGTCGTTCCTGCAACAGGTCAGCGCTGCGGCACGACCTCATAGCCTGCGAGGAACAGGTCGATGGCCGACTCGATGACGTTCGCTTGGGCGTCGGCGTCCAGGGTCGGCTGGCCGAGGGTGATCTGTGGCCAGAAGGCAAAGGCCTTGAGCAGGCTTTGCACCTGGTGGGCGGCGAAACATGGGTCGGTGCAGCTCAGCCGGCCGTCTTCCTGGGCGGCGCGTACCCATTGGGTGAAGCCTTCTTCACGCTTGCTCAGGCGGTTGACCATGTCCTGGGCACGTTCCGGCGAGTGGATGGTGGCGGCAATCGCGACCCGGGCCAGGTCGAGGAAGTTGGCGTCCGACATCATCGTCATCTTGGCCTGCAGCAACCCGCGCAGTTGCTCCCGCAGCGGGCGGTCGCTGGCGTAGCTGACGTCCAGTTGCGCAACACTGCTGGCCCACAGTTGATGCAGGATCTCGGCGAACAGCTCTTCCTTGCTCGGGAAGTGGTTGTACACCGTGCGCTTGGAAACCCCCGCCGTGGCGGCAATCTTGTCCATGCTGGTGACCTCGAACCCGTTGTCACGAAACTCGGCAATGGCGGCTGCCACGATGGCTTCGCGTTTACGGTCGGTGAGGCGCAGGGGTACAGTCATGGTGGGAGTTCGGCTCTGAAGGGAAACTTACACTCGGTAGTTTACTTGCTCCCGGTTTTGTTGCAATCTAGAAACTACACTGTGCAGTGTAATTTTTAGAGCAGTCTGCAGGAGTTCCTCGGTAATGGCCACGATCTCAACCCGTCTCGACAGTTCTTCTACAGCGCCCAAGTCTTCCGAACAGCATCAAGGTCACTTCACCAATCAGAAGCCCATCCAGCATGGCGGCTTGGGCAAGACCCTGGGCATCATGTGGAAGATGCTCTTCCAGAAGCCCCGCAGCACGCGCCCGGTGGGTGAGATTCCGGTGCAGCCGCTGACTCGCGAGCAACTGTTTGCCGCCCCGGACCATAGCGTTTTCCGCCTCGGCCATTCCACCGTGCTGCTGAAAATGCGCGGCAAGTTCTGGCTGACCGACCCGGTGTTCGCCGAGCGTGCTTCACCGTTCAGTTGGGCGGGCCCCAAGCGTTTCCATCAGCCGCCGATCAGCCTTGAGGACCTGCCGCCGATCGAGGCGGTGATTCTTTCCCACAACCACTACGACCATCTGGACCACAAGGCGGTGGTGCAACTGGCGGACAAGACCCGCTATTTCCTCGCGCCGCTGGGTGTGGGCGATACCCTGGTCAAGTGGGGCGTGGATGCCAGCAAGGTGCGGCAGCTGGATTGGTGGCAGGGCACTGAAGTGGACGGGATTCGTTTTGTGTCCACGCCGGCCCAGCACTTTTCCGGGCGCGGCCTGTTCGATGGCAACCAGACGCTCTGGTGTTCGTGGGTGATGATCGACGGCTCACGGCGAATTTTCTTCAGCGGTGATACCGGCTATTTCGAGGGCTTCAAGCGTATCGGCGAGCAGTACGGCCCGTTTGACCTGACCCTGATGGAGACGGGTGCCTACAACGTCGACTGGCCCCACGTGCACATGCAACCGGAAGAAACCCTGCAGGCGCACATCGACTTGAAGGGCCGCTGGCTGCTGCCGATCCATAACGGCACGTTCGACCTGGCGTTTCATGCGTGGCACGAACCCTTCGACCGCATCATGGCGCTGGCATGGGAGCGTAACGTGTCGATCACCACACCGGCGATGGGGCAGGCGTTCATGCTCAACCAGCCGGAGCGCGGGCAGGCCTGGTGGCTGGAAGTCGAGCATCAGGGCAGTGAAGCGCACGTCAGCGGATAATCACCGTCTGATCGCGCGCTCAGGGATTTTGAACGAGCCATAACCAGCCATTTCCGACAGACATCCACCTCGCTGAAGGGATGCAATCACGCCTCGAAACTTTATTCCGGGGCGTGGGAGTGTATGGACGATAAGAGTAGGAAGGTCACGGGGCCGGGCGTGCGCTGCCTGTTCAAGCCTTCAGGATCGGGGGACAGTTGTACTCCCCAGCCTTGCGCCCCCACTGCCAGCCAGGGTGTTGTGTTTGGCAGTCATGCGGCCGGTACGATCGTCAATTCGGCCACTCACCAGGGCGGCCTGGAGTTTGGCTCCACGGGCGGTTACGGCCCCAGGCTCGACCTCCCTGGCCCCATGATGCACAGCGTGCGCGATCCCGCGTTATCACTGATTGCCCTCAGCGGTGTCGACCCTGAGGGGCGGGTGATGGTGGAGATTCCACCCGTCGCTGATCCGGGTCATCTGATCAACACACCGCCCCTGGCTGGCAGCCGTATTGGTTTTGCCAGCGAGTACGTTACCGGTGATGTGCGCAAACCCGCCAAACACAGCTCGCACTTTGCCTGGGTACTGGACGTACTGCGTGCAGCCGGTGCGCAATTGGTGCCTGTGACGGCGCGGGTGACCGATGACACACGTCACTTCACCCTGGACCCCGGCAATGAGATTAACGACCGGGTCACGGAAAACCGCCTGGATGGGGTGGTGGCGGATGCGCAAGGTGTTGCTTTCCACAAAGCAGCGACTGCCGATAACCCACGCTTCAGCGTGCCCGCGGGCACCGACGTCGACGGGGTGTCGAGGGTCGTCTGGTTCTATGGTGCGCACTGGTCCAGAGATCGTCTGGCGGCGTTGGTGCGAGGTTGTCAGCAGGTTCTAGGGCGGCATTAAGGGCCTACGCCATGGGGAGAGTGATCGTACGCCGCGGTAAGAGTTGCCCCCGAGTCATCGAGTATTTCGCTTCTTAGACTGAGGCAGGGATATCGAACGGTATTCCCAACATTCAGGCAGGCGGGGAGTATTTATGATCGGACCAGGTTTGGGCGCGGGATGGGCAGCGGGGCTTTTCGATGCAGTGGTGAACCCGCCACAGGCCTACAGGAGTGCCGACGATTTGGCGGCGGCCATGACCCGGCCCAATGGGGCCAGTTCCGATTCGGTGGTGAGGGATTCGCTGAAGCTGATCGCCAACATGGACAAGGGCTTGCAGGGCGGCAATGCATTCATTGAAATCAATCCTGACGCTCGTGTGAAAGCCCGTGCGCTGGATCTGGAACGGGCCGAAGGCAAAGTGCGCGGGCCTTTGCATGGCGTTCCGATAGCGCTCAAGGATGTGTTCGAAACCGGCGACAAGATGCAGACCAGCGGTGGCTCCATGGCGCTGGTGGGCAGGCCCGCTTCAAGGAACGCCAAGGTGGTGGACAACCTGCTGGAGGCTGGCGTTGTGATTATTGGAAAAACCAACATGAGCGAATTGTCCAATTTTCGCTCTGAGGCTCCGGTTGATGGCTGGAGCTCCAGGGGCGGCTTGACCCTCAACCCGCATCGGCTGGATGGCCAGGCGGCGGGATCGAGTACGGGCTCTGCGGTAGCCGTTGCTCAAGGGATTGTGCCCTTGGCATTGGGGGTCGAAACCAATGGTTCAATCATTACGCCGGCGGCTTACAACGGTGTTATTGGTTTCAAACCGACCGAAGGGTTAGTGAGCACTGAAGGGGTGATGACCAGTTCCCGCCAGGACACGGTGGGCACCTTCACCCGTAACGTACGTGATGCGGCGCAAGCACTGGATGCGATGACGGATACCAACCGCTACACCCAGGGAATCAAGCCTGACGCCTTGGTGGGCAAGCGCATCGGCTATACGCCGTTGCCTGAGTTATCAGCAGAAGATGCCAACGACCCGGCGAAAATAGCCGACAGGCAGCACTTCGAGGATGCCATTACGTTGCTGCGGGGCAAGGGCGCGACATTGGTACCCGTGGGTCAACTGGGTGAGGGCGTCCCGTACGAAACCCATGAACAATATAACGACGCGTTGTTATCGGACGTTAAACACCAGCTTGAAGCCTACCTGGCCGGACGGGCAGGCTTGCCGGTGAAGTCGCTGGCTGAGCTGATTGAATTCAACGAGCGCAACAGCGGTCCGGGTGTGCCGGATCAACAGATGCTCACCATGATCAACGGGATGGATATCAGTGATGAGGCGCGCATTGAGTTATGGGCTGCCATCGGCCCGATTTTCAAAAGCACCATCGATAAGCCGCTGGCCGAGCATAAGCTTGACGCAATAGTGTCCAATTTTCACTCGTACAGTTACTACTACTCGGCAGTGGCCGGTTATCCCGGTATCTCCATGCCATCGGGAATGGACGACGAAGGGATGCCAACGGCTGTTCACTTTTATGGGGCAAATTTGAGCGAAGCCACGTTGCTGTCGGTCGCCTACGGGTACGAGCAGGCCTCCCATGCAATCAGGAAGCCTGCGTTTACACCCGGCCTGCGCTAGTCCGGATTACTTCAACCCATAACGAGCGGCGGGTTCACGGTGCGACAGGTTCGGGCCCAGGGCCAGCCGTGCGCTTTCGTAGGTGTCCCAATCGGCGCTGTCCGGCAGGGACGGAATCGTCACGGCTTCACCCTGGGCAAGGCCTGCCAGGGCGGCGTCCACCAGGTTCTCGGTGGTCATCACCATGGCTTCCGGCAGGTTGTTCACAGGCAGGCCGGCGATGTCCCAGAACTCCGTGGCGGTAGCGCCTGGCAGCACTACCTGGACCACCACGCCCTTGTCACTCAGCTCATGCTGCAGCGATTCGCTGAACGCCTGCACGAACGCTTTGGTACCGCCATACACGCCGTTCAGCACTTTGGGAGCGAGAGCGACAATCGAGCCGATATTGATAATCGTGCCACGGCCCTGGGCGACAAAGTTGGTTGCCGCGGCTTTGGCCAGGCGGGTCAGCGCCAGTACGTTCAGCAGAATCATCGCGTCCATTTTGTCGGCATCCGACTCCAGCAGCGAAGCCGTGGCGCCCACACCGGCGTTATTCACCAGCAGGCTGATACGGCTGTCTTCGTGCGCGATCCGGGCGATTCGCGCCAAGTCGGCTGGCAGATTGAGATCGGCCGCTATCACCTGCACGTCACGCTGGGTATTGGCTTTCAAGCGTGTTGCCAACTGCTCCAGACGTTGCTGGTTGCGGGCCACCAGAATCAGATCGTAGCCGGCACGGGCCAGGCGGTCGGCATACACCGCACCAATTCCTGACGAGGCACCGGTAATCAGGGCATAACCTTTGTGTTGCGACATGGCAGTTGCTCCAAATGGGCCGGGGAGGGGATCGGCCTTGTTGGAACCAAGATTATGGGTGTAATGTGATGGCTGCAATGTCATATATCCCTCCTTTAGAGACATGAGGTTTGGCCATGGTATCCGTCGGTATCCTGCTTTTTCCCGGTTTCCAGGTGCTCAGCCTGTCCACCAGCAGCGTGTTCGAGTTTGCCAACTTCGTGGTGGGGCGACTGTTCTACCGCGTGGACTTGTTGTCGGAGCATGGCGGGCCGATAAAAAGCTCCATGGGCTTTGCCATTGATAGCCTAGCGTTCGGGCAGCAGGTCTACGACACGATCCTGGTGCTGGGGGACAACGAACTACTTGAGCCCACTCCTGGCATGGTGGAGTACCTGCAAGCGTCGTTGACGGCGTCGCGCCGGGTTACATCGGCCTGCACCGGTTCGTTCCACCTGGCAGCGGCCGGCCTGTTGGAAGGGCGCAAGGCAACCACCCACTGGTACCACGCCATGACGTTTCGCCAGCGCTACCCCAACGTGAAGCTGGAGGAAGACCGGATCTTCACCGTCGATGGCCCGCTCTGGACCTCTGCCGGGATGACCGCCTGCATCGACCTGGCCCTGGCCCTGGTCGAGCACGATTTGGGCGTGGAAGTGGCCCGCGACGTGGCGAAAAAACTGGTGGTTTACCATCGCCGTGCCGGTGGCCAGTCACAGTTCTCGGCGTTGCTGGAACTGGACCCAAAGTCCGACCGCGTACAAACCGCCCTGGCGTGGGCCAAAGGGCACTTGCACGAGGACCTCTCGGTAGAACAACTGGCGCAAGCGGCACACCTCAGCCCGCGTCAGTTCAGCCGACTGTTCCGCGCGGAAACCGGGCAATCGCCGGCCAAGGCGGTAGAACACCTGCGCATTGAAGCGGCGAGGTTGATGCTCGAATCCGGCAGCCACTCCATCGACGTTGTCGCTCGGGAGACGGGCTTCGGTGACCCGGAGCGCATGCGTCGAGCCTTCCTGCGAGCGTTTGGCCAACCGCCACAAATGATCCGTCGGGCGTTGCAGTTGCAGGCGTGAACTTGCGGGAGCCAGAACCTAGGGCAACTCAGGCGAATAGCACTTCAATACGTCCTTGAGTACGTGAAGCTGGCGCAGCCGTAATAACGATTTGCACATCGCGCCCCAGGCGCGACAAACACTCAAGCATTTTGGCTTCACTGATACCCCGAAACCTGCCACGCAGCATTTCAGACACCTTGGGTTGGGATAAACCGAGAATGACGGAGGCTTGTGCCTGAGTGAGGCTACGTGCCTTGAGAATCTCACCAATCTTCGTCGCCAGCTGTGCCTTGACCTGCATTTCACTGGCGTCGGGCTGCCCGATGTCTTCATAGACATTGCCGGTGCTTTCTTCGATCTCAATCGCGTTGTGATGCTTGTGCATGATCCTGCGCCGCCTTGAGTCGCTGTTTGATCAGTTGTATGTCGTGCTGTGCTGTAGCGATGCCTTTCGTCGACTTTTTCTGGAAGCAATGAAGGACATAAACAGCTGAGTCGAAACGGACGGTATACACACCACGATAAGTGTTGCTGTCGAAATCCTCCACCACCTCAAGTACCGCGTTACCGCCAAACCCTTTCAATGCCTTGGTCTGTGAGTGCTTGCCTCCTCCTTGGGCGAGGTGGAGCGCAAAGCCAAACACATCTTGAACAGGCCCAGGCATTTGCTGCAGATCTTTCTTGCTACCGCCCACCCAGAGGAGTGGCTTCCATGAACTCATGAGAGGATATACCTAAATAGGGATAAGCGTCAGCGCGAAGAGAAATCTTACTCAACCGTTTCAAGCACTGAATGCTCTGACGACAGTGGCAAAGAGCCCCGCACATTCATCCCCCAACCCGGCGCAAAGCCCGGGAAAAACACCAACCCTTCAGCCTCCAGGCGAAACGCCACACTCAGGCGGACAGCATCGTCCACGTCGCCATGGCTTTCAAAACGTTGAAGGGCGTCCACTTCCACATCCGCTTCCCGGGCCAGGTCTTCCCGGCTCCAGCCCAGCATCAGGCGGGCCTGGACGCTGTGCCGTGGGGTGAATTGATGAAGGACGATCTGCTGTTCTACAGTGCTGCTCATTGCCAGAGAGGACATGGACTTTCTCCAGGTTCGACGGGGGAGGGCAAACTATACTGTGTTTTTGTACAGTTGTTTTGACCGCTCATCAACTGGATTTTCCGATAGCGCTGCCGCCGCTCTATTTCGCCCCTTCCAGGTAGGTGCTCGGTGACTGCCCAAGCACCCGGCGGAACATGCTGGAAAATGCCGCCGGGTTTTCATAGCCCAGGTCCAGGGCGATCCGGGTGACGCTTGCACCGCTGGCCAACCGCGCCAAGGCCTGCACAACACAGGCCCGCTGGCGCCACTGCACGAAGCTCAGGCCGGTTTGTTGGCGGAAATGCCGGCTGAAGGTGCGCAGGCTCAGGTGCGATTGTTGCGCCCATTGAACCGGTGACTGGTGCACGTCCGGCCGCTGCAGAAACGTCAGGCACAGAGCAAGCAGGCGAGGGTCCTCCGGCAGCGGGATATGCAGGGGCAAGTGCGTGGCGCGTGCCAGTTCATGCAACAGCAGGCTGACCAGCGCACCGGCGCGCCCGGCCTCGTCGTATTCCAGCGGCAGCTCCACCGCCTCCATCAGCAGCTGGCGCATCAGGGGGGAAACGTTGATGACGTGGCAGTCGGTGCCCAAGTCGGTGACGGCGTGCGGTTCGATATACAGGCTGCGCGTCGACACGCCGAGCATCAGCACTTCATGGGGCACTTGGGCGGGAATCCACACCGCGCGCTGGGGCGGCACAACCCAGTTGCCTTGCTGGGTGCTGACTTGCATCACCCCGGTGGCGCCATACAGCAACTGGCCGCGCCGATGGCTGTGGCGCTTGAGCAGATAGCCGTGGGGATAGTCGGTGCCGATTGCCACGACCGTTCGCGGGGTCAGGTCGAGCTGAGCGATGGAAACGTTGCGCATGGAGCTGATTCCGGAAGTGGCAATATCTCGCACATTATTGGCCGACATGCCCAAGCGGGCCAAGCCTTGAGTCTCTATCGTCGACAGCTCTCCCTGATACTGAAGGCGATTCTCGATGTTCTATCTATTACTGGCACTGTTCGGCTGCATGACCGGCGTAACCGCTGTGCTGTTCGGCTTCGGTGGCGGGTTCGTGGTGGTGCCGTTGCTGTACGGCATGCTCAAGCTCAGCCACGACGCGGGCGTGAGTGGATCAGCGATGCATATCGCGGTCGCCACCTCGACCTGCGTGATGATCGTCAACGCGCTGATCGCCACTGGAAAACACCGTCGCAAAGGTAATCTGATTCGCCACTACCTGTGGCCGTTGGGCGGGTACATCGGGGTTGGCGCCGTGCTGGGGGCAGGGGCTGCAATGTTCGCCAGCGGCGATTTCATGCGGTACGCCTTTATCGCCTACCTGGCCATCACCATCGTCGATTGTCTGTTGCGCAGGGGCTTTCTCAGCCAGGACGACACACTCCAGCCACGACGCCTGAGCGGCATGGAAGTGACGGGCGGCGGCATCGCCATTGGCCTGATCGCGACCTTCCTGGGGGTGGGCGGCAGCGTGATGACCGTGCCGCTGTTGCGCCGTTGTGGCTTGAGCATGTCCCAGTCCACGTCCATGGCCAACCCGCTGAGCGTGCCGGTGGCGCTGGCCGGTACATTTACCTACATGCTCATGGCGGGATTCGCCAAGGTGCAATTGGGCACGTGGTATGTCGGCTATGTCGATTTGCTGGCGTTCGCCATCCTCACCCTGGGCTCGCTGCTGGGCATTCGCCTGGCCACGCCGTGGATCGGTCGCATCCCGGATGCACTGCATGCGCGGGTGTATATCGGGTTGTTGGGCGTGGTGATGGTGAGCATGCTGGTCTGACGCAAGTGGATTTTGCGTTCTTTTAGCCGCAGGCTAGGGTTACTTCTCTATTCAAAAGAAAGTGACCGGGGGATGTCATGTCCATTTCCGAAAGCGATTGGCAGAAGTTCAAGGTCCTCAGGGCATTGGCGCTTGAACGCTTTTACCTAGGCGTACTGGCTGATGCAAAGACCATCAGCGAGCGCGAAACGCTTTCTGCCGAGGCTCGGTACAGGACGCTGTATAGCCTCACCAGGGATCGCGATAACGATGTCGTCCGAATGTTTGATCTCTACAGTCGTTCGAAAGCCCGCGAGAGCCTTGCGCAAATGATCAGGCATGATTTGTTGAGTGATTCAGAGTTGTCGGTATTAAGCGAAGAGACATTGAGCGCTATCGGCTACGCGGTCAGGCAGCGTTACGAAATCGAGTGGGTTGCTGCACACGTACAAGGCGACTGAGTCTTGTCTTAGACTTCAGTCAGAATGTTCAGGAAATATCTTGATGCTTAGTTTTAATTGTACGCAGGCGGCTGGTAATTTTTTTAGCCGGGTTCACAAAGGCAAAAAAATTACCCCGGTTCAAAAACTGCCGACACAAGAGCGCCAGGGCGATGACCTGTACGCCGACCCTCATCAGTGGCTGGTCCATGCCGCGACGGTGCAACGTAAACATGTGCTGTTGGCGATACATCTGAAAACCCGCTATTGCATGCTGTTTTTTGATATGAAAAAAGCCGACGCCGATGGCTTCGTGCGCACCTTTATTAATCGGTGGATGAGTGGTGTTTTGGATCTCGCCTTGAAGTCTGATGTTTTGGATTTGGTTGATCCGTCTGTGCCTGAACAGCAATTCGTCAGTTTGGTCGAGTCGTACTCTCTACAGCAGCGGGGTGATCGGAGTGCGCAGACTCAAATCAACGAAATATTGCGGAGTTTTGAGATGGACGCAGAAGGCGTGGATCTTGTTGCAATGCCTTGGAGCGCTCTGCATTACGACGCTCGAATCAACCATACGCCTCGAAGCTTGAAAGATGTGAAGGGGCTTCATTTACCGGATGAGGAAATGCTGATTCACTGGTTGGTCACGGTAGGTGGCTTGGACCCTGCGGGCGCCGCACTTGCACGTGAAAAGTACCGTTTATTCAGCCGAAGGGCCTGACCTGGAATCGCATTACCGTTCTCCCAACCCCGGCGCCTCGCGAATAATCAGGTGATCGAGGTTCTCGATATTGGCACTGAACACCCCGAACGTCTGCTCGGGGTTTTTCTTGCTTGGCACCTGTTTCAGCTCCGGCGTCACCCCGTAGAAGAAGCAATACAGCACTCGATCACTGTCCACCGCGGCCTTGATCTGCTCCAGGAACGCCTTGCGCTTGCGGTAGTTCTCGATCAGTTTTTTGCTCAGGTAAACGTTGATGGAATAGGGCTTCTTGTCGAGCCAGGCTTTCTTTTCGAAGTCGATGCGAAAGCTGCTGGTGTAGTCCTTGATCTCCTTGATCTTGCCCCAGTAGATCAGGCCTTTGTTGTCTTGCAGGTATTCGATCTTCTTGAAAAACGTCCAGTAGGTCGCGGTGTGATCGCCGATCTTCAAGGGCATGCTTTTCAGCTTTTCCTTATCGCCGATATTCGACACGTAGCATTCCACGGGGTGGGCAAAGACGCTGGTCTTGTCCGGGGTGGTGTCGCTTGAGCTGTGAGACAAGGCGTTGCGGGTTGCCGGCGTTTTCGGTGGTTCTTGTGGGGTGCCAGCCTCAGCACCGATGACCGGCGTTTTGCGTTCGTACTGGCGCCGCGTCAGGACAAATTCCGACGGGAAATTTTCTTCCGGCCCGTCTTCAGCTTCGCCTTTTCCGGCAGGGCGACTGGCGTACCGGCAACCTTCAATATGCCGGGTGCTGGGGATGTTCTTGAAGTGGGGCGTACGCAGGTAATTGACGTTTTTTGCATTGAACGTGCCCAACACATTGCCCGCCGCAAACGCCGCCCGGCATTCGTCGTTGGGGCACAGGAAACTGTCCTTGTCGGAATCGAAGGCGGCGGTTTCGTCGAAATTCAGGTCGCGCACGTCATAGATCGACAGCTTGTCGTCGAGACTCAGGCTGTAGGCCGTGTCGAATTTCATGGGGCTCGGGTCCGTGAGAGATTTCGCTATTAATAGCGGGATATCGAGCAAATATCAGTAGAAATTACGCACGGACCACCACACGCCGGCCACTCAGGAAACACAAGGTGCCACCCACTGCCGTCAACCCGCTCAGTACATAGAACATCGAGGCGGGGGATGCATTGATCAGCAGGTAGCCGCAGATTACCGGGCTCAAGGCGCCGCCAAATGCCGCCAGGTTTTGTGCGCCGTAATAACTGCCGCGCAGGGCGTCCGGGGCGATGGTGTCGATAAACAGGAACTCGGACGGGTAGATGATCATCTCCCCGAGGGTGAACACAAACATCGCGACACACCACGACACCAGGCCGTCCGCCATGCTGAAGCCGATCAACCCGGCAATAAACAGTGAGGTGCCGAGCACGATCCAGTAGCGCAGTTGTTCACGCTTGAGGAAGCGGCCGATCTGGTACTGCATCAGGATCACCGTGATGGCGTTGCACGCCAGCACCGCAGAGAGAATTTTCAGCGCGTTCTCCGGCTTGTAGGCCACCAGCAGAAATTGCGACAGATAGAGGGTGTAGCGCCCGTGGACAATGGTGCTCAACAGGCTGCCGCTGGTGAATAGGATCAAGGTGCGATCGCTGCGCAGCGTCCTCAGGGTGCTGAGAAAACTTAAGGGTTTGTTGCTGTCGTCGCGCTGGGTCGGTGGGATGCCGATCATCAGGAACAGGCTGCCAAAGGCAATCGCGCTGGCGATCAGGAACGGTGCCAGGGGCATCTGCCCGGCAATCACCACGCCGAGCATCGGGCCGGTGGCGTAGCCGACATTGGTCAGGGTGTAGCGCAGGGAAAACACCTTGGCCCGCTGGCCCACCGGCAGGTTCTCGCTGATGATCGCCTTAGAGCCGATCAGGAACAGTGCCGAAGCGGCTTCGGTGATCACCAGGGTCAGGGTGGTCAGGTACAGGTTGCTGGCGAAGGTCAGCAACAGAAAACCGATGGAGCTGGAAAGCATCGCCAGGATCAGCAGCTTGCGCTTTTCCAGGCGGTCGATGATGTAGCCACCATATAGGCCCAGCAGGGTGGCGATGAACACGGCGATGCCCATCAGCAAGCCGATGTCTTGCTGGTTGAGGCCCAGGCGGGTGCTCAGCAACAGGGCGAGCAATGGGCTGGTCATGGCGCGGCTGACGACGATGGTCACCGAGCAGATCATCAGGCGGCGGATTACCAGGGAGTAAGTGGCCACGGTGGGGCGGATGTCCTTATTCTTTTTTCAAGGCGATGAAGATCCAGTGTGGGAGCGGGCTTGCTCGCGAATGCGGTGTGTCAGTGCCAACTGTACTGGCTGATCCACCGCATTCGCGAGCAAGCCCGCTCCCACATTTAGATCGAGTTACTGGCCGGCATTGATGCTGATTTTTTCCACCGCACCTTGCTCCAGATCCCACTTCTTCAGAATCTTGCCGTACGTCCCGTCATCAATCATGCCCTGCAACGCCTCGCTGATGGCCGTGACCAACTCGGTATTGCTCTTCTCAATCCCAAGCCCGGTGAACTGCTTGGAAATCGCCAGGCCCACCGGCTTGTATTTACCTTTGTCCAGCGACATCAGGTAAGGAATGGTTTCACTGCCTTGCATCGCCGCATCCAGACGGTTCTGCTGCAACTGTGCCCGCGCATCCGCCGAACCCTCAGTGCCAATCACTACGATGGCTGGCTTACCGGCCTTCTCGCAGTTTTCCTTGCTCCACGCGGCAATTTCCGACGGCCAGGTCGTACGTCGGCTGGTGCCGACTTTTTTACCGCACAGGTCAGTCAATTCCTTGAGGTCTTCACGCTTGGCCAGGGTGTACAGCTGCGGGCCGCTGGTGAAGTAGTCGATAAAGGTCACCGCCTTCTGACGCTCGGCAGTGTCGGTCATGCCCGACAGCACAATGTCCACGCGCTTGGTGGTCAGGCCGCTGAGCATTTGTTCGAAGCCGGTTTCCTGCCACTTGATCTTCACCCCCAAACGCTCGGCCAGGGCGTTGCCCAGGTCAAAGTCCAGGCCGGTGAGCTTGTTGGTGGCGGTGTCCTTGAAATCCATCGGCGGGTAGTTCGGCACGATGGCCGCGCTGATCTCACCCTTGTCCTTGATCGCTGCCGGCAATGCCGCCAAAACCGAAGTGGAGGCCATCAGGCCTACGAGCAAACTTGGAAGAAACAGATTTTTCATGGGGGCGTTCTCGTTAGTTTTTTAGTTAAGTGCGAACGGCAGAAATAAAGCTTTGGGTACGCGGGTTTTGTGGGCTTATTAGAATTTCTTCCGGGCTGCCGGCTTCCACAATCTGGCCGGCATCCATAAACACCATGCGGTTGGACACTTCGCGGGCGAAGCCCAACTCATGGGTGACCACAATCATGGTCATGCCGGTGGTGGCCAAATCGCGCATCACCGACAGCACTTCTCCTACCAGCTCCGGGTCGAGGGCTGACGTGGGTTCGTCAAACAACATCAGCTTGGGGCGCATCGCCAGCGCACGGGCAATTGCCACACGTTGTTGCTGGCCGCCGGACAACTCCACCGGGTAGGCATTGCGCTTGTCCGCCAGGCCGACGCGGGCCAGCAACTCCAACGCGTCCTCGGTGGCTTCCTTGGGCGAGCGCTTGAGCACCTGGCACGGGCCCTCGATGATGTTCTGCAACACGGTCATGTGCGGGAACAGATTGAAGCGCTGAAACACCATGCCGGTGGCCAGGCGCTGACGAGCAATCTGTGATTCATTCAACTCATGCAGCTTGTTGCCGACGACCCGGTAACCCACCAGTTCGCCATCGACCCACAGGCCGCCCTTGTCGATTTTTTCCAGCTGATTGACGCAGCGCAGCAGGGTACTTTTGCCGGAACCGGACGGGCCGATGATGCACAGCACTTCGCCTTGTTCGACTTCCAGGTTGATGTCCTGCAACGCGTGATACTGGTCGTAATACTTGTTCAGGTTCACGGCCTTGACGATGCTTCTCATGGGCAAATCTCCTCAGTCAGGGCTTACGAGCGCTTGCCGGCGCCGCGGGCAAAACGACGCTCGAGGCGGCTCTGACCGAATGAAAGAACAGTCACCACCGCCAGGTACCAGATGCCTGCAACAATCAGCAGCTCCATGACCCGGGCGTTGGCGTAGTAGATGTTTTGCGCGTTGTGCAGCAGCTCCGAGTACTGGATCACACTCGCCAGGCTGGTCATTTTCACCATGCTGATGAACTCGTTGCCTACAGGCGGAATGATCACCCGCATCGCCTGGGGCAGAATCACCCTACGCAGCGCCTGAAGGCTCGGCATGCCGATCGACTTGGCGGCTTCGTACTGACCGGTGTCCACCGACAACAGGCCGGCGCGCACCACTTCAGCGGTGTAGGCACCCTGGTTGATGCTCAGGCCGAGGAGGGCGGCCACGAACGGCGTCATCAGGTCCACGGTGTCGATGCTGAACAGGCCGGGAATCGCGATCACCGGGAAAATCAGCGCCAGGTTGAACCACAACAGCAGTTGCAGAATCAGCGGCGTACCCCGGAACAGCCAGGTGTAGGTGATGGCCACGTAGCGCAGGATCGGGTTGGCCGACATGCGCATGATCGCCGTGATCACCCCGATCACCACCCCCAGCGCCATGGCCAGGATCGACATGATGATGGTGTTCACCAGGCCCCAGATGATCGCCTCGGACGTGAGGAACTGACCGATGTAGGACCATTCGATCTGGCCGTTGGCGAATGCACGCAGCAAGGCAGCCAGTGCGATCACGATCAACGTGGCAAAAAACATCCGCCCGTAATAGCGACGGGGCACATGCTCGTACTGGGTGATATCGAACTGGTTCTCGGTCTGCTGGCGCTCGGCTTGCAAGCGCTCTGCCGGGGTTTGTTTCATGGTGACTCTCCAAAACAACTGAATACACTGATCGTTCCCACGCTCTGCGTGGGAATGCAGCAAGGGATGCTCTGCGTCCCCAAAGCGTGACGCGGATCGTCACAAGAGGCATTCCCACGCAGAGCGTGGGAACAATCTTTAAATTCGAAAGCCGGTGTAGTTTTCTGCCCACTTCTGTTGCGCAGCCAGGGCCACCTTCAACCGCCCAATCTGCTCCCGCACCCGCTCTGGCGCCGTACCGCCCCAACCACTGCGCGCCGCAATCGCCGCTTCCAGGGTCAGGCACTCACGCACTTGCGGCGTCAGCCGCGTATCCACCTCTGCCAACAACGCCGGCGAGACTTCCCACAATTCAATTTCATGCTTCTCACAGGCTTGCACCAAGGCACCGGTAATCTCGTGGGCCTCCTTGAATGGCACACCACGAGTGGCCAGCCAATCCGCCACCTCAGTTGCCAATGTGAAACCCATCGGCGCCTGACGCCGCAGCTCTTCCACCTGCACCTTCATCGTCGCGACCATCCCGGCCATCGCCGGCAGCACCAGCAGCAACGTATCCACGCTGTCCAACACACTGTGCTTGTCTTCACTCAAATCGCGGTTGTACGACAGCGGCAAGGACTTGAGCGTGGACATCAGCCCGGTCAGGTTGCCAATCAACCGCCCCGCTTTACCCCGCGCCAGTTCGGCAATGTCCGGGTTCTTCTTCTGCGGCATGATCGAGCTACCGGTGGCGTAGGCATCGTCCAACTGCACCCAGCGAAACTGCCGCGACGACCACAGGCAAAACTCCTCCGACAGCCGCGAAATATTCACCCCGAGCATGCCCGCCACAAACAGAAACTCCGCCACGTGGTCACGACTGGCTACAGCATCAATCGAGTTTTCGCACGGCCCGGTGTAACCCATCTCCTTGGCCGAATGCTCCGGCTGGCGAGCAATTGCCGAGCCCGCCATCGCTGCAGCACCCAGCGGCGACAACGCCGTACGCGCATCCCAATCCACCAGGCGCTGCACGTCCCGCAGCATTGACTGCGCATGAGCCAGCAAGTGATGGGCGAACACAATCGGCTGCGCCTGCTGCAAATGGGTGAAGCCCGGGCAGATGCTCTCGATATGCTGCTCGGCCTGGTCCACCAGCGCCTGCTGCAAGCCCAACACCTCGGTGGTGATGGTGCGCGCGTGGTCTCGCAGGAACAGGCGCAAATCGTTGGCCGTCTGGTCATTGCGCGAACGTCCGGCGCGCAACTTGCCGCCCAGGGCGCCCAAACGCTCGGTCAACACCCGCTCGATGAAGGTGTGCACATCCTCGTCATCCAGCGTCGGGTGCAGGCGGCCAGCGGCAAAGTCCTCACCGATGCGGTCCAGCGCTTCCAGGGTGCGCAAGGTTTCCGACTCATCCAGCAACCCGGCGCGCTGCAACTCACGGGCATGGGCCCGGGAGCCGGCGAGGTCGTAGGGCGTCAGGCGAAAATAGCGCTCGGGGCAACGGGACAGCGCCGCCAAAGCAGCAGACGGGCCGGACTTGAAACGAGCACCCCAGAGGCGATCGGTGGGCTGAGACATGGTGTTCCTCACGCTTGTTTTTAGAAGTGACAAGCCCGATGGACGTGGCTTGGCCTTATGGATTCGGAGGGCAGTAGCAAAACGAAAAGTCCTGATCGTAGTGTCAGGTTTTTATGGGCGTTAAATCAGCCGGTAAAAGCTGTTCAACCCGCTATATTCAAGGTTGCCAAGGGCGGTTAAGTATGTTCATTATTGCCGCCCGGCGATGTTCATGGAGTAGGTCAAAGCCTGTTGAATATGGCACTTGAGGTCAACACGTATTATGGAAACCCCACTTTCCAATTCTGGAAACATACCGCCAAAACCCGGCACAAGACCGCCCCTGCAACTCAGCGGCCTGGATTTCAAATTGCTGCGGGTGTTCAAGGCTGTGGTCGAAGCGGGCGGCTTCAGCGCGGCGCAGAACGAGCTGAATGTGGGCTTGGCGGCGATCAGCAAGCAGATTTCCGACCTGGAAATTCGCATCGGCATGCGCCTGTGTACGCGAGGGCGGGAAGGGTTTGGCCTGACCGAAGAAGGCAAATTAGTCTATCAAGCGTCCATTGAATTATTTGCCTCGGTAGACAGTTTCAGAGACAAGCTTAGTTCGGCACAGAATGAACTGATCGGCGACCTTAGTGTGGGCGTTATTGATAACACCGTCTCCGACGTTAATTCACCATTGATTAACGCGCTGGGAAGATTACATACAGAGTCGCCAAAAATAAGATTACGTCTACATGCCTCGCAACTGGACGAAGTTGAACGGGGCGTGGTGGAAGGGCGGCTGATTGTCGGCATCGTCCCGGTGTACCAGCGGCGGGAAGAATTCGATTATTTCCCGCTATACGAAGAAAAGTCCCACGCGTACTGCGCCGTCGGGCATCCGCTGTTTGAAGCGAGTGACATCAACGCAGATGTGTTGCGCCAGCATGAAGTGGTCAACCATCGTTACGCGATCCACAGCGACAAGGCCAACTTCGTCAGCTACGACAGCCAGTCCGCCTCGGCCTCACAGGTAGAAGCCGTCGCCATCCTCATCCTCACCGGCCGCTTCCTGGGCTTCCTCCCCGAACACTACGCCGCGCCGCTGGTGAGGGAAGGGCGCCTACGCGTGTTATGCCCGGAGCAGATCCACCTGAGCACACCGTTCAACCTCATCCTGCGCCACAACGCCCCACGAAGCCCGCTGGTCAAAGCCTTCGCAACGGCACTCGGCGTGGATCTCAAAGCGCCAATCTAACGAATTCCCACCACCCCCTAAGAACCTACAGAGATCCCCTGTGGGAGCTGTCGAGCCCCAGCGAGGCTGCGATGGGATCAACTCGGTCTACCCGCAGACCCTATCCACCCGCATCACCGCCGCAACTTGCCCAACTTCTTCTTCGCATGAAAATGCGCTTCCTGCGCCGCTACCAACAGCTACCTGTTCGGCTACGCTTGTCGGGTAGCTGCTATAGAGCTATGCAATAGAGCATCTGCAAACTATCATTCTTACCTGTCTTCCCATGCCTAGAGAGGTGTTCCTTATGTCTACTGGAACGATCTTCACCAATAACCGTACACAAAATATCCGCATCCCTGCTGATATGCGTTTTCCCGCTGGGGTGAAAACTGTAGAGGTGCGTGCCGTGGGGCGCGAACTGATTATTTCGCCGGTTGAAAACACTTGGGACAGCTTTTTCCTTGCAAGCGAATCGGTATCTGATGATTTTATGGAGGAGCGCGCCGACCAAACCCAGCAAGAGCGAGAGTCCTTCGATGATTAAGTACATGCTTGATACGAACATCGTGATCTACATCATCAAGCGTCGGCCTATGGAAATACTGGAAAAATTCAATGCGAATGTAGGTCGTATGGTGATCTCTTCCATCACCCTTGCGGAATTGATGCACGGGGCCGAAAAAAGCCAGTTTGTTGAGAGAAATACTCGGGCGGTGGAGGACTTCATCTCCCGGCTTGACGTCATTCACTACGATGACAAGGCCGCTTTTCACTACGGCTCGATCCGCTCCGATCTCGAAAAGAAGGGCACTCCAATCGGCGTAAATGACCTGCACATCGCGGGCCACGCCAGAAGCTCAGGATTGGTCTTGGTGACTAACAACGAAGGTGAGTTCAAGCGAGTGAATGGCTTGATCGTGGAAAACTGGATCGCCGCCTACGGCAGTCAATCCAGCGCACACAGATAGGTCGTCCAGGCGATTCAGCGTTGCTTGATTCGTTTCTTCTTCGCATGAAAATGCCGAAAATGCGCATCCTGCGCCGCCGCCAACAACTCCCGATCCCCGCGCGTATCACCCCAGGCCCTGAGCCGATACTCCCCCAGATCCCCATAAACCGCCTCAAGCCGAAGCACCTTATTCTCACACCGGCAATTATTCCCCGTGAGCTTGCCCGTCAATACTCCGTCAACCACCTCAAGCTCAGTGCCGATCAACCGGATCCCAAGCCGATCCGCAAACGGCTGCAACACCAACGCCGGCGATGCCGAACACAGCGTCACCACCGCCCCGGACTTCACCTCATCGGCCACCGATTGCAGCCCGGTTGGGCGCATCAGCTTGTTCCAATACGCCTGGCAATACGCTTCCGCTTTCTGCTGAACCCACGCCTTGTCCACGCCGGTCATAAAGGTGCGGATCAACTGCGCCTTGAGCTCATCACGGCTGATGACGCGCAACAGAAACTGCGCGCCAGGCACCGCCAGCTTCACCATCCTGCGCACGAACTCGCCTTTACCAAAGGCGAACTTCAGGAACGGCACGAAGCTGTCGTGGTGGGTCAGGGTGCCGTCGAAGTCAAAGACGGAGAGTACTTTGGCATCCAAGGGGCCGGATTCGAGCATGTCTGGGTTCACGGGCGGGTCTCGGTCCTATCTCGTAATTTTGGTAATACATCAGTTGTGACCACAGAAGTTTACTCTTCTTTCAATCTTTCGATTTTCGAGTAAAGCCCTTTGGTGAAGTCACCGCGGTCACTTGATCGGTGACAACGCTGATGGCAATTCGGGCACAAGGCTACAGCATTGGTGATGCGATCCGAACCCTTCTGGGCGAGGTGCTTGACGTGATGTACTTCAAGAAATGGCAAGCCATCCACTTCGAAGGGAGCGTTTGAACCGCAGCCTTCGCAAATGCCATTGGCCTCATTCAATACCCAAGCGCGTACTTTGGGATCGCGAACAAAAGCCGTACCGACAATGGACACTTTCTGTGGCTTCGCAATTCCGTCCGGCACCTTCTCGATGGGCTGCTGCAGTAGCTTGGAGGCTCGGCGGACGAGGATTTGTTCATCTGCAGTTTGCGCTGTTTCATCTGATTCAAATATACGAAGGGCAGTGAGGGCTTTGCGAATCTGTTGTTCTACTCCCGAGCCCACGTTATTTGCAGGTTTGTACCCCTTGATCCGATCCAGGCCCATTTGGACCAGAACCGCAGAGATATTCTGCATGCGAAACTCGATGGAGCCTTCTGTACGACCTGCGATTGGTCCCTGACGTAGCAATCGGTTTTCATGGGCTTTATTAAAGGGTTGGCCGCTCTTCTCCAACGCCAACATCTTCAAGTAGGTCTCGACTGCCGCGGCTAATTCCTCGTCGCTCCAGTCGATGCTGTCTTTTGTAATATCCATACAGTCGCCGAGGGTAGAAAGTCCTCGGACGATACTGAGTGGCCACTAGCACGTCTACGAAATTTCCTACGAGACTGTAGGATTTGGCACTCTGCAAATACAAAAAAGCCCTGAACAAGTCAGGGCTATTCAGTTGGCTAAGGAATCAATCCCAGCTAAGCGCACCACCAGTCTGATACTCGATCACACGAGTCTCAAAGAAATTCTTCTCTTTCTTCAAGTCCATGATCTCGCTCATCCACGGGAACGGGTTGGTGGTGCCTGGATACTCTTCCTTCAATCCAATCTGCGACAGACGACGGTTAGCGATGAACTTGAGGTAGTCCTCCATCATCGCCGCGTTCATCCCCAGCACCCCACGCGGCATGGTGTCACGCGCGTATTCGATCTCCAGCTGAGTCCCTTGCAGGATCATCTGGGTCGCTTCTTCCTTCATCTCGGCATCCCACAGGTGCGGGTTTTCGATTTTGATCTGGTTGATCACATCGATACCGAAGTTCAGGTGCATCGACTCATCCCGCAGGATGTACTGGAACTGCTCGGCCACGCCGGTCATTTTGTTGCGACGGCCCATGGACAAAATCTGGGTAAAGCCGCAGTAGAAGAAGATGCCTTCCAGTACGCAGTAGTAGGCCACCAGGTTGCGCAGCAGCTCTTTGTCAGTCTCAACGGTACCGGTTTCGAACTTCGGATCGGAGATCGAACGGGTGTACTTCAAGCCCCAGGCAGCCTTTTTGGCGACCGATGGAATCTCGTGGT